>JAIROT010000108.1 GCA_031257385.1 Treponema sp. | reverse complement strand
ATAACCTACAAGGGCACGATAAACAGTATCGTTTGCCATCGGACCATAGATTATGTCGTATTTTTTACCGGTATACTTTTCGGCACGGTTCGCCATCACAAAATCAAGCCATGCTTCATTGGGCGCGTTAAATGTCAGAATTGAAAGCTGCTTTTGCATGGTATCGTAGTCCATACAATATGAACTTACAAAGCAGCCGGGATCTTCCACACCTTCGCGCAGTTTTCTTTCGTGAATTTTCCGTGCAAATTGAACGGCTTGTTTTTCGTTTGTGGTAGTATAAAACCCTTTCCCAAAATCAAGGGCGCGGACGGAATAGCGCAGTTCAGGGGTTTCGACAATGACGGAGCTGCCGTGGTATAGGGTCATAGCAGGGGAGCCTTTATACGAGAAACCAAAGTATTATTCAAGTCCCAACTCCTGGCAAACGAAATCTTGGCACACACGAGGTTCATTAATCCCCTGACTTTGTAAAATACTGTGACATTTGCGGCCAATCACCCATTGCATATTGTATTATTGCTTGCTCAATTTCCCAATATTCGAATCTATTGGAATATCAGTTCCATCTGCATGAAATGCCGCGGTTCCGTTCTGTATGCCATAAATTACTCCTTCCAATGTTGTTTTATATCCCGCAAATCAAGTTTTTCAAAATAATCATTGTGGAGAACCCGCCCGGTGGTGTCGATGCCCCGCCGGAAAAACGGACGATGATCTGGGCCTCGTTGGCCAGATAATCCACGATCTTACCCTTCCTTTCATCGCCCCATTGGGCGGCCGATAACAACCACATTCATGGGATAAAGGTACCATAGGGGGAGGACGCAAAACTAGCGCCCTGATGGAAGGCCCGGTCGAACAGCGCTCTGCCCACGGCGCGGGCTCAGTTTAATTTCATCCAGCCGATATGATAATTGGGCAGCCCAATGCCATTTGTTGGGTATAAAAATGCTATTTTTTTTAAAACCCGAGCTGTTTTGATACGTCCTGGACATATATGGACGGAAAGTCGGAAAAAGCGATGAAGACGGCTCTTGTAGACCGCTATCCCCGTAAATCTTTCCAGATTGCGACGAAGTGTCCTGTAAGCGTCCCTATCCCAAAAATTTTCGGCGCGTATAACCGAAAATTAATTTATAACGATCTGCCCGCGGCTCAGCTTCAATATGCGGCAGTAATTAATCTTCGCCGTTTGCGCCCAGGCGCAAGAGGCGGTCGCAATCGGTTAAGGTTGACATACGGTGGGACACGATTAGAATGGTTGTATCCCCGTATTCGTCGCTTAAGGTTTTTAAAAAGCCCTTTTCATTGAGCACATCCAGGTTGCTGGTGGGCTCGTCCATCACCAGCATATCGGGGTTTGAAAGCATGGCGCGGGCTATGCCGATCCGCTGGCGCTCCCCGCCGGAAAGCCTGCCGTTTAACTCCCCCATGGGGGTCTGATACCCCTGGGGAAGGGCGCTGATAAAATCGTGAATGTGGGCGCGGCGGGCGGAAAGCATAATCTCCTCTTCCCGCGCTCCGGCTTTGCCCAGGGCGATGTTGGCGGCAATGGTATCGTTAAAAATAAAGACCTCCTGTTCCAGCATGGCTATGCGGGAACGCAGGCTTTTGAGGGATATTTTTTTTAAGGGAATGCCGTTGATCCGTATTTCTCCCCCGGTGGGCTCCCAAAAACGCAGCAGCAGGCGGATGATGGTGGACTTGCCCGCGCCGCTTTCGCCGATGATCCCTATGTTTTCGCCCCGGGATACGGTAAAACTTATGTCCCGTAAAATCTCAATCCCGCTCCCGGGGTAGGAAAAGCACACCCGGTCAAACGCCACTTCCCGAACTTCATCCAATTCCACCGGCTGGGGGTCTTCAACAACCTCCGGCTCATCGTCCATGAGGGCGAAAAAACGTTCCGCCGCCGCGTAGGTTTCCAGCAGATTGGAAATAACCGTGGTAAGGGATTGGGTGGAAGAAAAGGAAGCGGAAACCAGAAAGGAAAGGACGATTACCCCTTCGGGGTTTTTGTAGCCCCCCAGGGCCAGGAAAGAAGCGGCGGCAATCACCGCTACCCGGGCTAGGTACACAAAAAATACCGGCGCGGAGGTTACCAGTTGGCGGTGCAAGGTAAGGGCATGGGCGGAACGGTTGATGCCCCGGGTCTTTTCCGTTGCCGCGGCAAGCCGGTCCGCTCCGAAATTAAATATCTGTATTTCCTTAAGGGACGCCACGCTTTCCACCACAAAGGACTTCATGTCCCCGATGCGGACCCGGTAATCCTGCCCCAGGGAACGGCCGGTTTTTATGGCCGTCATGGGCAGGACAAAACAGATGATCCCGTACAGGGGAAGGAGAACCGGAAAAAACAGGGGGTGAACCGAAACGGCCGCGCCCAGGGTGGCCAGGGGCAGGAGGATCATGGTAAACAGGGGGCCTATGGTATGGGCGAAAAAGAATTCGATGGTTTCGATATCCGCCACCGCCACCGAAAGAACATCGCCCTTCCGCCTGTCCGTCAGCCGGGCGGGGGCCAGGCGGCGCAGAACCGTAAAAAGGTCCCCCCGCATATCCGACAAAAG
>JAIROT010000028.1 GCA_031257385.1 Treponema sp. | reverse complement strand
AATATTTGAATTATTTTGGGCAAAAAATTTTGTTTAAAATTCCCGTTACAATATCCCGTTTTTTTTTTTTTCCCCCTAAATTCGGTTTTATTTGGTTTAATTACCCCCCCCCCCCCCCCGATAGATTTAGTAGTAATTGTATTTGTTTTACCTGCCCTTTTGTTCGTTTTTCGTTTAATGCCGCCGCTTCGAAAACACCAAATTCCTGTCCTGTGCGTGACGCCGGGCGGCCGTATCAACGATTTTTACCAAAGATGTTTTATACAAAAATCCTTTATACCGGTGCAAAGGCTTTTCAAAAGTTTTATGACAAAGGGGAATTATGGCAACTGATTTAGTCAAGGTAGAGCATATTTCAAAGTCATTTTCCGGGGTCGCGGCGCTTGATGATGTGCAGTTTGATCTGCGTCCCGGGGAAGTTCACGCCCTGCTGGGTGAAAATGGTGCCGGAAAATCAACGCTGATGAAGATCATCTCCGGGGTTTATACCCGGGATTCAGGAGATTTTTGTGTTAACGGCACGAAGATTACAGGCGATTTGACTCCCCATTCCGCCCAAACCCTGGGAATCGGGATCATTCACCAGGAACTGAACCTCTGCCCTCATCTTACGGTGGCGGAAAATATCTTTCTAAACCGGGAATTCACCGTTTCCGGTTTTTTGAACGAAAAGAAACAGAACGAAGCGGTTAAGCAGTACCTTGAAACCCTGAATCTGGACATCGATCCCGCCACGCCGGTCAGAAATTTGCCGGTTTCTAAGCAGCAGATGGTGGAGATATGCAAGACACTTTCGATGAACGCCAGGATCATCATCATGGACGAGCCCACGTCGGCCCTTACCGAAAAGGAAATCGAGGACCTTTTCAAGGTTATCGCCATGCTCAAAGCCGAGGGCCGTGGAATCATCTACATTTCCCACCGGCTGGAGGAGCTTTCCCGTATTGTTGACCGAGTTACCATTTTGCGGGACGGTAAGTATGTAAAGACGCTTAACTTCGCTGAGACGAATCTGCCGGAAATTATCAGCCTGATGGTAGGCCGTACCCTAACCGAAAAATTCCCCCGTATAGAGGTGGGACAGGGGGAGAAGGTTCTGGAGGTGAAAAACCTTTCCTCTCCCCACGGGGTTGGCGTAAAAAAAGTATCCTTCAATCTGTACAAAGGAGAGATACTCGCCTTTGCCGGCCTTATGGGCGCGGGCCGGACCGAAGTCGTAAGGGCGATTTCCGGGGCTGATAAGATGAGCGAGGGCGAAATATTCATTGACGGCAAACCGGTAAAGATTCACGCCCCCAGCGAGGCAATTGCGCAGGGGCTTTTCTGTGCACCGGAGGACCGGATACGGGTCGGCCTCTGCGTCTAGATGACCCTGGCGGAAAACATTACCCTGCCCAGCCTGGATATTGTTTCCAAACTGGGGATTATTTTACGGAAGCTGGAAACGAAAAAATCAAAAGAGATAATCCAAAGCCTTAAAATAAAAACGCCAAGCGTAGATCAGTATGTAAGAAATCTTTCCGGGGGGAATCAACAGAAGGTGGTTGTCGGGAAGTGGCTTATGCGGAACGCCCGGGTAGTGATCTTTGACGAGCCGACCCGGGGGATCGATGTGGCGTCCAAAATCGAAATTTACAATATTATCAACGATTTAAAAAGAAACGGCATCGGAGTGATGTTTGTTTCCTCGGAATTACCCGAGGTGCTGGGTATGTCGGATCGTATCATGGTCATGTGTAACGGCAGGATAACCGCCGAACTGGTGACCAAAAATACAAATCAGGAAGAGATTCTTAAATACGCGACACACTATTCATAATGGGGGATTTAAGTAATGAGCGACGCGGCGGTTAAACGGGGGCTACGGTTGAATTTATCCCGATCCCAAAAACAATTTCTTTCAACTTTCAGCGGACTTTTTTTGCTGGGGATAGTTTTTACTATACTGAGCCCCTATTTTTTCTCGGTGAACAACCTTTTAACGGTGGCGACCCAGACGGCGGTAATCGCCATCATCGCCATAGGCCAGACCTATGTGCTTATAACCGGAGGAATAGACCTGGCCATAGGCTCGAACATAGCCCTGTGTTCCATGACAGCAGGGCTTTGTATGCAGGCAAATCTTCCCGTATTTCTGTGTATACTCGCCGGTTTATTAACCGGCGTTGTTGCGGGAGCGGTGAGCGGCACATTGGTAGCCTTTGGGAAACTGCCCCCTTTTATTGCCACTTTGGGAACCATGACAGTCGCCCGAGGTCTGGCTCTTACCCTGACTCAGGCTATCCCTATAAGCGGTCTTCCCAAGTCGTTTACTATCCTGGGAACTGGTTCTACTTTGGGTATTCCGAATCCGGTTATCATCATGGTTCTTCTGGTGATTATTTTTGGGTTTATTCTGGCAAAAACCAAACTGGGACGCCATGTTTATGCTGCGGGAAGCAACTTCGAGGCTGCCCGCCTTTCCGGGGTAAATACCAAAAAAGTTTTAATGATGGTGTATATATTTTCAGGACTTTTGGCGGCTTTCGCGGGGCTTATCATGTCCGCCCGGATCATCTCAGCCCAACCCGCGTCCGGAGACGGATATGAACTTGACGCGGTAGCATCTTCGGTCATCGGCGGTACCAGCACTATGGGTGGAGAGGGTTCCGTTGCGGGGACTTTTATCGGCGCTTTCGTTATTGGAGTTTTACGGAACGGCCTTAATCTGATTGGAGTATCTCCCTTTATTCAAAAGATCGTTATCGGCATTGTCATTGTCGCTTCCGTATTTCTGGATCGTATCAGGCGAAAAGATTAAGGGAACTTATGAAGCCCTCCAGTTGGGTTCCCGAAGCATTCGGCAATTTTTATCTTTGGCAATTTGGTTCTCGTATGAGAACCCAAAAAAATATTTCGGAGGAACATATGAAAAAAATTTTACTAATCGCGGTACTTGTTACCACCTTGACAGGCGTTCTGCCGGTGTGGGCAAGAGGAAGAACCCAGGATTCATCCGGCGGTCAGATCAAAGCTATCTTTATCGCTATGGATGCCCAGGATGAACACTGGCAGAAAGTAAAGGCCGGAACCGAGGCCAAGGCTAAAGAGTTGGGTAACATTGATCTGACTTTTAACGCCCCGCCCAATAAGCTGGATTCAGTTATGCAGCTTCAGATGGTGGAAGACGCAATCACCAAGAAAGTCGATATTCTTATGGTAGCGCCTCTGAATGCCGATGCGATTGTGCCTGCCGTTGAAAAAGCAAAGGCCGCCGGAATCGTTGTTATCATCATTGACTCTGCCGCCAATACCGACAAGTACGATGCATTCCTGTCCACGGACAATGCCGCCGCCGCCGCTCTTGCCGCCGATGAATTGGCCAAGGCTGTCGGGGGGAGCGGAAAAATCGCCATCATCAATCACCAGCCCGGCGCCGGAACTACAATGGCGCGGCAGAGCGGGTTTGAAGATCAGATTAAATCGAAATATCCCAATATCGCTATTGTGGGTACTCAGTATTCCAATGGGGAAAAAACAAAGGCTCTGGATATTGCTACTGACTTTATGACCGCTAATCCTGATTTGGCCGGCATCTATGCTACCAACGAAGGTTCCACCATCGGAGCGGGTAACAGTATTGAACAAGCCGGAAAAGCCGGCAAGGTAAAATTCGTTGGCTTTGACTGGTCTGCCGATACCAAGTCTCTAATTGAAAGGGGCGTTCTCAACGCATCCATGGTTCAAAATCCTTTTGTTATGGGTTATGAAGGGCTCCAGGCTGGTGTTGACGTATACAACAAAAAACCGGTCCAACGGCAGGTTGATACTGGCGTAACAGTAGCTACCAGCGCTAATGCGGCAAGTATTGACGCTATGGCGTGGGGCGGCAAGTAAAAATAGGATAAACGTGTCTGTACCGGGTTTTAGTTCTGTACTGGACGAGAGCCCGGTTTGCAAAGCTGCCGGGTTATGTGTCGTTTTTAGGCTTTTCTGTATTCCAAATTATATGAAATCTCTCACCTTTATACAAAGCCGGAAGGTTTGATGAGCGTATCCGTCAATTTTAACCACTCCCGAAAATCCAGGCGGCCGGTCATTCGGCGGTAAAATTTATTGGGGGAGGTTCCAGGGCAGCAGTCGGCTCCAGCCGTCGCCGGTATTCATTTTTGCGGCCTTCTCAAATACCCGCGTCAGGTATTTCGCCGGGTTCCAGTT
>JAIROT010000020.1 GCA_031257385.1 Treponema sp. | reverse complement strand
CCCCCCCCCCCCCGCCCCCCCCCCCCCCCCCCCCCCCCCCCCCCAAATCAATATTTAATATTTCTATATGAATTTCGATCTACAGTTGGTACTATGCTATGCTGACTGCCGTCATACATCAGCCTGATTTTATGCCTTATTTGGGATTTTTCCATAGGCTGTTGAACGCTGATTTGTATATTATTCTTGATACGGTTCAATTCTTAATCAGGGGGTGGCACAGACGGGATAAAATAAAAACACAAAACGGTGAAAAATGGATAACTGTATCAACAAGAAAATGCCCTGTTGATACAAATATAAAAGATGTTTTGCTTGATCCTGATGACAAGTGGCGGCAAAAACACTTACGGCTTTTCAAGCAAAATTATCAAAAAGCCCCTTTCTTTAATGAAATATTTCCTTATGTTCAAGAGTTGTATGAGTATAAATGTGAGAAAATGATGGAATTTAATATGCATTCAATAAATATAGTGTCTTTATTATTTGATATTTCCATAAATAAAATACTTGCAAGTACGTTAAATATTATTTCGGGTAGGAATAATGAATTGAATGTGGCCATTTTGAAAGAAGCAGGCGCGAATATTTATTTGTCCGGTATCGGAGCAAGAGAATATTATGATCCGGCTCCATACAAAACAGCCGGAATTAAGGTGATATGGCAAAATTTCAAACACCCTGTATACCCCCAACAATTTGGTGAGTTTATTCCTTATTTAAGCAGTGTTGACCTCCTCTTTAATTGTGGAATTGAGGAATCAAGAAAGATACTAAGGACTTGTTGATGAATATCCTTGCCATTGGCGCACATTTTGACGATTTAGAGCTTGGTTGCGGCGGTACTGTTGCCCGTCACGCGGCTGAGGGCAATAGTGTTTATGCTTATGTAGCTACGAAGTCAGGATATAAAGCGCCTGATAATTCTACCGTAAGGAGCGATGAGATAGCTCTGGCGGAAGGGAAAGCCGCCATGAATATTCTTGGCGCTGAACTTATCTGCGGTTCTTTCCCGGCATTTGAAGTTGAATTTAATGATGAGCTAAACAGGCAGATAGTCCAGATAATCCAAGATAAAAACATACAGCGGATATACACCCATTGGATAGGCGATACTCACCATGACCATCAGGTTGTGGCGCGGGCTTCCCTGCATGCCTGTCGTCATGTGCCGGATGTGTTAATGTACCGGAGTAATTGGTATGATACCTCCGTTTCATTTCATGGTAATTTTTATGTTGATATATCTGATTATTGGCAAAAGAAAGAAGACGCTATTAATGTTCATGTATCGGAAATAAAGCGTACCGGCAGCAAATGGATAGAATACTTTAAGCGGGAAGCTAAAAATTCAGGCCTTCGTGCCGGTGTTAAATATGCCGAGGTTTTTGAAGTTGTCAAATGGCTTGAGAAGTAGTAAATTTAACTAAGAACTTATCCGAGAATAAGGCCAGGGTGAACCGGGATCAAGTTGCGCCAAACTATTATGGCACAGGCTAACTCTACCAGTCCCCGGTAGTTCCTCACTTTCTTCTCATACCGTACCAGCAATTTCCTGAACCGGTTCAGCCACGAATGACATACCTCTACCACCCGCCGCCGCGCTACATACAACGGGTTATACTCCTTTTCCTCCCGTTCTTCTATAATTCCGCCGGCGCGTCACCGCCGTCATTCGCCACGGCTCCTTCCGCTTTCCACTCCCCGATATTCCGCTTCTCCGTATCAAAAACTACCCCCACTTTTACTAAACTCTTCCCCTTTCCCCGCCACGGCAGGAGGTAATCCCTGCTGTCTATCTGCCGCAGCGCATCCTCCGCGGTCACCCGCTTTCCCGCTCCTCCAAGTTTAAACTCAAAGCAGTATACGTATTCCCCCGTCTCCACCAGCGTGTCTATCCGCCCGGCGGCTGTCCTTACCTCTGACCGGCACCTTAGCCCAAGCATCGTGAATACCAAATGTACCGCCGTCTGGTAATAATTCTCATTCTTCACCGTCAAATCATACGGTATCGATGCGAAAAATGGTCTCAGCGATTCTACCGCGCCTCCTGCGTCTCCCCTGAACAGGGCGTCCGTCAGTTTTACCGCCAGGGTCTGTCGGCACCCTACCCCTACCCTCAGGTATCTTTCTACCAGGGATCCTGCAAATGACGCCCGTACCTCTTCGTTTGGATAGTCCAGTATAAAACAGTTCCGCCCTTCATCATACCCGGATATGGTCAGATACCCCGACTGGTAAAGCGTCGGAAGGGCCGCCATGTTTTCCACATCGTATTTTTGAAAATCTTCATACCATACCTGTTTGTTACTCAGTTCAAGAATGTTTATATGCTGTTCTTCTATCAGTTTTATTAAAAAACTTGGCGTTCCTGTGGCAAACCAGTAACTGTCAAATCTCCCGTTGTTGTAAAAATGATTCAGCAGTCCGAAGGGATTGTACAGGGTCTCCGGCTTTTCGGAGAAACGGTAGCCGTTGTAAAAACGCCTGAGCCTGTCGAGATAATCCCCGGCGGCAATGTTCTTTTCCCGCGCTATCTCCGCTATCTCCGGCGCAAAATCACGCTCAAGCTCTTCCTGGCTTATCCCGCAGATGTCGGCGTAGCGTCCGTCAAGGGATATATCCACCAGGCTGTTCAGGTCTGAAAAGACACTTACCTGTGAAAACCTGGTAACGCCGGTAAGCAGGACAAACCTGGTGCATGCGTCCGATGATTTTAGTACGCCGTAAAAACCTTTCAGAGCGTTCCGCATGGCCGCATGCAGTTCTTTGTTGTCTATCGTGGAAAGGAGGGGCTTGTCGTATTCGTCAATTAAGACCGCCGCCCTTTCATGGTATTTATCCGCAAGCTCCCAAAGCAATTGGCTGAACATGACGCTGAGGGTCTCTCCCCGCAGAGAGAGGCCGTGTGTCCCGGCGTTTCTTTCAAGGCTGTTCCGTAAACCGGCGTTCAATTCGCCAAGACCCTGGGTGTAATCCCCGGCGTTAAGATCAATGCGGATAACCGGGTAGCGCTTCCACTCCCAGTCAAGGCTGTCTATCGCCAGGGCCGGCTGTCCCGCCAGCGGACCGAAGAGTTCCCGCTTCCCTTCAAAGACAGCCCCGAGGGTGGAACAGAGCAGGGATTTCCCGAAACGCCGGGGACGGGACAGAAACACCGGACCGGCTGCGTTGGTGATAAGCTGGTGTATCCGGGCGGTTTTGTCAACGTAGAGGAATCCTTCTTCCCGGATTTTGACAAAATCCTGTATCCCGACGGGCAGTTTCCGGCTCATGGTTATAGTTTACCCTTTCTTTGGCCGGGCCGCAATGAGCCTCCGGGGAAAAGCAGGGCCGGCGTGTCATTTTGACTATCATACCGGTGAAAAACCGGAATTTTTACCGCGAAGTTGAAAAAATCGAAAAAGTTTTTACTTCAAAGACCTTTTTTGACCTCCTTCTTTTACTTTTCGACTTTGCGGCGGATTTTTCTTCATGATTTATGCGGTTTTACGGGGTTTGCAGAGGATAAAAAGTTTATATGCGCTGGCCCTGCTGAGTTGTTGTTGATTATTTGTCATAAAAGCGCTATATTTTGGGTCTCTTTGAAACGGTGAACGAAAAAATGCCGTACCCTTTTCCGTACAGAGCTTTGGTGAAGCGCCCGGTTTTGTGACAAAATGAAAGAGTTTGATATTATTATCATCGGCGGCGGCGCGGTAGGCTGTGCGGCCGCCTATGTTTTAAGCAGATACGATCTCCGCATAGCCCTTCTGGAGCGCAATCCCGATGTCGCTATGGGTAGTTCCGGGAAGAACAGCGCCGTGGTTCACGCGGGCTTCAACAATAAGCCCGGATCGCTGATGGCAAGGCTCTGCGTGGACGGCAATAAACGTTTTGAAGAGATATGCAAAACTCTGGATGTACCTTACAAAAAGACGGGAAAACTGGTTGTCGGTTTTAACGATGAGGATATGGCGATTGTTGAGCGGATCATCGCCGACGGCGCCCGGAATGGTTCTATCGGGCTCAGGCGCGTCGGGCGCGCGGAGATGGACGGGCTTGAACCGGGCATAGGCGGCATCGGGGCGGTGTTTTCTTCCAATACCGCTGTTTTCGATCCTTTTTTGTATACCATCCACCTCTGCGAGGCGGCGATGCAAAACGGAGTGTCGTTTTTTATGGACACCGGACTTGCCGCTGTCCGGAAAGAGGGCGGTAAATTCATCCTGCAAACCAGCAGGGAGGACTACCGCTGTGAAATACTGCTTAACTCTGCCGGCCTTTACGCCGACCGGGTATCCGCCATGGCCGGGGACGATACTTTTACCCTTTATCCCTGCCGGGGTGAATATTTTATTCTGGATACCGCGGCGGCGGAACTGATCTCCCGGCCGGTATATCCGGTTCCCCATAAGGGCGCGGGAGGGCTGGGGGTGCATTTGACCACCACGGTGGACGGAAACGTGCTTATCGGTCCCAGCGCGGAGTATATTGAGGATCGGGAAGATTACGCCACAAGCCGGGGGATGATGGACAGGCTTTTTCGGGAAGCCAAGGCCCTGCTTCCCGCACTGGAGCGGGACATGATCATCGGTTCATATACCGGCATACGTCCCAAGCTGGTTCCCGAAGGGCAGGCCAATTACGGGGACTTTGTTATTGAGGAGAGCCCCCGTGTGGAGAACCTGGTCAACTTGATCGGGATAGAGTCTCCCGGCCTTACCGCCTCGATTCCTATTGCGGAAATGGCGGCGGGAATCATCAGCGGGAAACGAAGGCTGGGGATCAACGCCGCCTATCGGGCGGAATACCGCGGAGTCCATCCCTTTGCGGCACTGGACAGCGGGACGCAAAGGGCCCTCATCGCGGAGAATCCCGGCTACGGCGAAGTGGTGTGCCGCTGTAAAACGGTTACCAGGGCGGAAGTGTTACAGGCCCTGCGCAATCCTTTGGGGGTTAAAACCATTGTCGGCGTTAAAAACCGGCTGCACACGACCATGGGACGCTGTCAGGGGGGATACTGTCTTGCGAAGATAGCGAATATCATCATGGAAGAATTCAAGCTGGCCCCGGAAGATATTGTTTACCGGTATCAGGGGGATACTCCTTTCCCTGGAGCGGTCAAGTAAATGCAAACGCAGCGGGACCGGGTAGTGGTAATCGGCGGAGGGCCGGCCGGCATGGCCGCCTCTCGTGAGGGAGCGCGGGTACTTATGCTGGATCGCAACCGTCATCCGGGCGGCATACTGAACCAGTGCATCCATGACGGATTCGGCCTTGTCCGCTTTGGACAGTCACTAAGCGGGCCTGAGTACGCCGGTTTTTTCGCCCGGCAGGTGGAATCGGACGCCAATATAGAATATATACCGGACGCCACGGTTACCGGGATTACCGGCGATTTAAGCGTAAACGGACTTTCGCGGCAGGGGATGTTTTGTCATAAAGGCGGGGCGCTGATGCTTGCCACGGGCTGCCGGGAGCGAACCCGCGGCGCCCTTGCCATCCCCGGCGCACGCCCCGCCGGAATCTTTACCGCGGGAGCGGCGCAGCAGTTGATAAACACCTGTAATATCGCTGTCGGCAAACGGGCGCTTATTCTGGGATCCGGAGATATCGGGCTCATTATGGCCCGGAGGCTCACCCTGACCGGGGTTGAGGTAATCTGCGTGCTTGAGAAGCTCCCCTATTGCAGCGGCCTGCCCCGCAACCGGTATCAGTGTCTGGAAGATTTTGATATTCCCCTGTACGTCAACCGGACCGTTACCGGCATCCATGGGACAAAGCGGCTTGAAAGCGTGACGGTGTCCGGCCTTGATGAATACGGCAATCCGGTTCCCGGAAGCGAATACCGCATATCCTGCGATACCCTGATTCTTTCGGTCGGGCTTATCCCGGAAAACGAGATCGCGCTTCAACTTGGCATTGCATTGGTATCCGCGACAATGGGAATCCGGGTGGACAGCCGCCTGGAAAGTTCGATTCCCGGCGTATTCTCCTGCGGCAATTCGCTGCACGTCAACGATCTGGCGGACAACGTTACGGAGGAAGGCGAACTGGCGGGGAGATGGGCCGCCCGCCATGCCCTGGGAAAGACTGCCGGAAAACCGGAGAAATTACCGGTACGGCCCGGCGCGGGTATCCGGTATACAAGCCCCCAGGCGGTATATGCGGGAGAAACCGCCCTGATGAGCCTCCGGGTACATACGCCCGGGATTGATAAGACCCTCCGTTTTTCAATCGGAAACAGGGTGCTGGCGGAAAAGGTATTTACACACACCAGTCCCGCGGAGATGATTTTGCTTAAAGTTCCAGTTCCGGACAAGGTCTCCGGGACAGTTGAGGCTGCATTGTTATGAATCTGGTTTGTCTGGTATGTCCCAATAGCTGCTTGCTTTCGGTGGAGCGTGAGGGCGGCGCGGTACGGGTTGTAAACAACGGTTGTTCCCGTGGGGTGGAATTTGCCGTAAAAGAGCTAAACGATCCGGAGCGTACCCTTACGTCAACCGTAAAGGTACTGAACGGCGAGTTTCCGCTGGTAAGCGTCCGCAGCGATAGGCCGGTGAAAAAAGGGGAATTGATAAGCCTGATTCAATATCTGGATACCCTGACCGCACAGGCCCCCATAAGCGCAGGACAGGTACTGCTGTCCGGCCTTGGGCTAAACAAGGTTACTGTCCTTGCGACCAGGGCGGTTGCGGAGATGTATCCGTCAATTTTAACCACTCCCGAAAATCCAGCCAGCCGGTCGTTCGGCGGTAAAATTTATTGAGGGAGGTTCCAGGGCAGCAGTCGGCTCCAGTCGTCGCCGCTATTCATTTTTGCCGCCTTCTCAAATATCCGCGTCAGGTATTTCGCAGGGTTCCAGTTGTTCGCCTTCGCCGTTTCTATCAGCGTATATAATTCGCATGAGCTCTTAGCACCGCAGGGCGAGCCGGACATCACCCGGTTTTTCCGTCCCGTCACAAAGGGCCGTATCCCGCGCTCACACGCGTTGTTGTCAGGCGTCAACTGCCAGTCCTCTAGATA
>JAIROT010000303.1 GCA_031257385.1 Treponema sp. | reverse complement strand
TACAACGCGCTGACGGGGAGGACGGGGCATATCTGGGGAGACCGGTACTGGTCGTTGATTCTGGAGGGGGAGCCTGTGGAGGAAGAGGGGGCGGCGCTTGAGGCGGGGAACGGGGACAGCCCCCATAGGCGGGAACGGAGGCGCGGCCCCCGGTTTTCCCCCGTTTTCCCCGCTCCCCTCGTCCCCTCGCCCGGCTAAAAGGCTGGATACCGCCCACAGACCTGCCGAATCCCCATCTCCACTCCTCTGACAAGCATACCCCGCAGGGAAGATCCGCCCAGAGGCGGGGCCTGAATTGTGGATCAAGAATAGCCCTTGGGGCGGTTCAATTCTTCCACCAATGAAGAACCCCGCCAAAAGCAGCGGGGTATCTTCGTTCGAGAAGAAAAAGTCCTATTCGTAGCGAATCAAAAACGGCCGATATTCCGAGCTGTCATGAACGCCTCCGCGTTGGCATCGGTGATATTACGGGAAGCCGTGCAGTCGCCGATCATGTGGAATTCGGGCGCGCAGAAGTTAAGGGCCGCCGCCGCATCCCGCATCGGCTTTTGTCCGACCGCATACACTACGGTATCGGCGAGGAACTTTTTCTCTCCCCCCTCGCTTTCACAGAGGACGCCTTCAGCGGTGATCTCTCTGGCCTTGGTGTTGAAATGAATGTCAAGCCCCCGTTTCTTAATCTCTACTTTGAGGCCGAGGATGTGCAAGAAGTTGCCGCCATCGCTGATATGGTCGAGCATCTCCACAATAGTCACCTGTTTGCCCAGACTGATGAGGTGCAGTCCCAATTCAACGCCTACCAGCCCCGCGCCGAGAATGGCGACATTGCTACCTAGGCGATCCGGCTGGTAGTATGCATCCTGCGCTGACAGGACGTTTTTCCCGTCAATGCCCGGAACGGGAGGTTTTACCGGCTGGGATCCAAGGGCGGCAATAATAACATCTGCTCCCACACTCCGGGCATAGTCGGAGGTGACATCGGTATTGAGTCGTAGGTCAATAGCCGCCTCGCCGACCAGGCGGGCCTGCTGATCCAAGTAATAATCCAGCTTTTGTTTGAAGGACACATCCCGTTCACAGCGGAGCACCCCGCCTAGTTCCCTGGTTTTTTCACAAAGGATAACTTCGTGGCCCCGTTCCGTGCAGGTCAGGGCAGCCTGCATACCGCCGATGCCCCCGCCGACTACCAGCACTTTCTTCCGTTTGGCTGCGGGGATGGCAAACTGCATCTCCAACTCACGTCCGCTCTCCGGATTAATGGCGCAGTAGGGTTCGCCATGGGTAAGTTCTTGGGAGAAACAGGAGAGACAGCGCATACACCTCCGCGCTTTGTCTTCGTTGCCGGTACGTACTTTCTCTGGAAAATCAGGGTCCGCCATCAACTCCCGTGCCATCTCCACCACATCCGCCTTGCCGGACACGATGATCTCTTCCATCAGTTCCGGATCGCTGAGTGCGCCAATGGCCGCGACCGGTGTCTTAACATGTTTCTTAATTTCCGCCGCGTATTTGACGTTACAGCCATCCTCTATAAACATACTGGGATGGCTAACTGCAAACACTTCTTCCACCTCGTGATTACCGGCGGAGACATGGATCAGGTCCACATGACCGTCTAACTGCCTGGCAATAGCGATGCCGGTCTCAATATCATACCCACCCTCATAACATTCCGAGCCGCTAATGCGGACCTCAATAGGGAAACCGGGACCCAGGGCCTTGCGAATACCGTCGCAGATGGTGATGACCATCCGGGCGCGGTTCTCTATGGGGACTCCTCCCCATTTATCGGTACGGGTGTTTGTCTTGGGACTCAAAAACTGATGGAGCAGCCAGCCATGACCGGCATGAATGGTGACCATGCCGAATCCGCAACGTCTGGCTAACACCGCAGCCTCTATATACTTGTTGATGGTACGTTCGATGACAGTTTCATCCATTGGGCGTATGGTCCTGCCGGCCAACTCACACTCTACCGGACCGTAGGCGATACCTTTGGAAGCGGCGCCGAAGAAAGAAAGGTCCCGGTTGGCATACATCCCGGTGTGTTGCAACTCCAGCGAGGGAACCGCACCGTGGGTCTTTACCGCATAGGCAATACGCGCCAGCGCATTATCGATGTTAGGGGACTCCAGGCAGGTTTGGAGGGCGCCTCCCCGGCCGTATTCAATGTCTACGATTCCCTCGAAAGTGGCGACACTGGCCGCGCCTCCCATGGCCTTTCTGCCGTAGTAGGCGGTGGCGCCTTCGTTGAGATAGCCTGCATAGTGATTCAAGTATCCGGTGGGAGAAGCGAAAATGCGGTTACGGAAGAACGTATTGGCTAAAATAATAGGCGAAAAAAGATGCGGATATTTTTGTTGATTCATGGTACTACCTCTCTCTTATTGGTTTTACTGCGCAACGGCAGTCTTTTTTTTTTAGCGCTTAGCAACAAGGCTAACACTCCCGTTAATACTAATGACACGATCCCGCCAACTAAAAAGCGGAACTTCACCGAAGTATCCCCCAGGGCTGCGGCAGAGTTGGTGAATACAATAGGGGAAAGGAAAGCCCCCAGGCTGCCGAAAGTGGCGATTATAGAAAGGCCCATGGTCTTGTATTCATCGGCCAACTCCTGCATTGCCGAGGTCATCACCTGAGGCATGAAGAGACTGATACTGGCGCCGGCAATAAAGGCCGCGACCAGCGCCAGCGTCAGGCTGGTTGAGATATAGGTGAGGAGAAAACCAATACAACAGAGCAGCATCCCTGCTACCATGGTCATCTTTCCGGCCCTGGAGGTGATTTTTCCGAATATAAGGCCCCCGAATATGCCGCCTATTAGGGCAATGGAATTGGCGATGCCTGCGGTGGCCGCACTGCCCAGCCCGGTTTCCAGGGTGAACATAGCGACATTGGTGGCGTAGACATTGTAGACCATGATGAAGATGACGCAGAGCACGGTATAGTAGATTACTGTACCGTTGATCTTGGTGCTGGGGACTCCTCCGCCCTCCTGTTGCTGCGATGGCTTGCTGGGCAGGCAGAAAGCGACGATCAGGAAGATGGGTACTACGACGATTACATAGGTCAGATAGCCGATATGCCAGGCCACAGCCCCCAAAAAACCGCTCAGCAGGGATAAAATAATCGCTCCCAGGTTGTTAAAGGAGGTCTGGAGCCCCAGCATCTGTCCCTGTTTAGGGCCCATAAATCGTTCGTTGATTAAAAGAGCAACCATAGGAGAAAATAGTCCCATCCCGATACCAATCAGGATGGCATAAATATACAAGATCCCCATGCTGCTATGAAACAGATAGCCGCCGATTCCTGCGGCTATCATGCAGCACAGCCCAATTAAGGACAACGCTTTTTTGGATATTCTCGCTGCCAGGGTGCCAGCCACTAGGGTGATAAGGATAACGAATAAGTTAGGCAGGGTGGATAGCACCTGCACACTGACGGCCCCCGCTTCAGGGAAGGCGGCAGCTATGTCCCCCAGCAGGGGTTCCCCAGGGGCTCTGTCAGGAGCGCATATTGGAACAGAAAATGCATATCGGCTTTTCCGAAGGTCTTATTGATACCGGCCGCTTTGACGTACTTTTTTCCGAAACATGGCATCGCCGACTCCGGCTCCTTATCGGAAAAAATCATCCTCTGGCAGGGCGGAATTCTGTAACTCTGGAAGAACTCCGGGGAGAGACGGCTATTATACAAGCCCATACCGCGAACAAGCGGAATCCGGTGGAGGAATTCTGTATTCAAAATGGCATCAACATAACTATCTGGATTAATCATATAAATAAAGATCTTCTCACCGAACTCTGCGAGACTGGCAAGTATATTGGATTTGTCGTCAGCCCCTTACCGAATAATAAACAGCTTAGAAGTATTCCAATCGAGAATACCGAAATCAGCGGTGAGTTTTACCTCATCAGCAATAAACGGGTCTTTATCAACAGCGCTACGGAGACCTTTATTGCTTGGACCCGGGAACAGTGTACTGCGACCATCAACAATCCGCCAAAAACGCAACGGTCCGGCGCTCATTCAGCAGTTCCCCCAGATCGGAGGACGGCTGCGGTCAGTGACGGTCTGATCGCCTTCCACATGGGCGACTAATCCTATTCTCCCTCTCTTGAATTTCAGGCGATGGGAGGCTTTGGCCTCTTGACATAAACATAGGAGCGACAACCCTGCGCCGGATGCGCCCAGGACAAACTCGATATTCGGCCTGCGTAACTTAATTGCGGGAAAAGCCGCCCTATTGAATTACCCACTTGTCGGTTTTTTTGTCATACTTGATATCGGACTTGATTTCGCCGACAGGCACCCATTGTACCAGGAAAGCGAATTCGGTGTTTAACTGGTACTGGATCGGGGCGGAAGTGGTGAGATAGGGCGACATGGTGATGTCCAAAATCGCGTTCCAGTCCCCTAAATGATGATTCGCCGAAAGCTTGAAGTTTTTCAGCTTGAATGCCGAGCTTCTCCGATAGTCATCATCGTCAAACCGGAAAGAATTGGCAAGGTCCTTAAAGACGTTTTTTTCTCCGGGGTACAGTATGGGAAGCTCGAACATCGGTATATCCTGCAGGTACCGGTAAATCTCCGCGTTTTCCGAAGTGGCGGACAGGGACAAATCCACAAAACCGTTAATTCCCAGGGTAAAGCCCAGGGTCTGGCTGAAACTGGAACTGGTATATCGCTGGAGATCAAAGAGCAGGTTGGAATTAAGATTCACGGAAAATTTAAGCCGGTTCCCCCAGAGTTCGCTTTTGGCGAAATTTCCCGTATAGCCCAGGGTAAAATCCTTGGGCTTCAGAGACTTGTCTCCGCTGGAGAGTACCCAGTCCTGCCGCGAGCTGGAAAACTCGTAACCTTCGGTATGGTAAGCGGCATACTGCGCCCGCAGGCCCCACAGGTTTAAGGTAGAAGTAAAGGTTGTCAATTCCTTGAGTTCCGTATCCAAAATGATATAATTCACGAAGGAACCAAAGTTTCCAAACCTGATTGTGTTGGTGGCATAGAAAGGCTCATAACGCCACCTGTTTTCTTTTTCGGGGTGACGTACCCGCATCTGGGCATTGGTCTCGGTAATCCATGCCCTGAAAGTGGCGTTTCCCGACAGGGCCGTTTCGCGGGGCGGCATGTCGGCGGCAAAGGTAACATTCTGGGTCTTATCCAGTACCGATGCGGTGATATTCGTGGCAAGCTGATGGGTATCGATATTATCCTTGTCCCATCCGCCATATTCGATATCCCATTCGGGATTATCCCCGGTTGAGCTGGTAAGAAATTTTGATTTCGCGATGCGTCCCCGAAGGCTGTACTGAATATTTGACTGTCCCCACATCTCGTTCCGGTACAGGGGCCGCAGGGTGTAGGTATAGCCGTAAGAGGTGGAAAAAAACGACTGGCTGTACTGCTGCTTGCGGATATCGCTCAAGGGATTGATACCCGGAGTTACAGTGGGAAAGGCCTCTTCATTAAGGAAAGAGTACTGCCTCCACGCGCCGTTGCCGGAAAAAACAAAAGCGTTGGAATACAAACCGTCAATATGATTCAGGTTGAAAGTGGTACTGGCATCGCCGCCGAAGGTAGACAGGATAGACGATACCTCATTCCAGTCTATGTCATGGTATTCCTTCCAATTGTCGGATCTAAATTGAAGTTCCGAGGAACTTGTCGGGGAAATACGGTAATCAATACTGAAGCGGGGCGCTCCACCCGATGAAAAACTAAAAGTCTGATTTAAGGCCGGCGGGACCAGCTTGTCCGAATTTTTTCCGCCCTGTGCGGCTCCGGCGTCCGCTTCTTCCCAGGGGGCGCGGGGAACGCCGATATTTTTTAACGGATCCTCAACCGGCGTCTCGGTTTTCGCCGTGCCCGCGTTTCGATTCAAACCGCCCGGCTCAAGCGTAAGGGGGGTGCCTGAAATCACTCCGCTTATATTATAAATGGTAAGTCTGTCCGGGGCGAAGAAATAGGTATTCGGTTCCCTGCCCCTGGGATCAGTATTGGGATACTTCAAACTCTCCTGTGACTGTAATTGCTTAAACGACATGGTACTGGTAATGCTGGAAACGGCAAACGATGTAATATAGGGGGATAGCTGCGAAATTGAGGGGTTAAGGCTTCCCGACAACTGCCATTGATAATCGCCCAACAGGGTTTCCGTCACCTCTTCTTCCTCAAGAGCCGCGCCCTGCTGAACCATGTTGACCCAGTCCATTGATTCCGCGCGGTTCATAAAATCCCGGTCAACCCAGGGATCTGAATAATAGGGAAAATTCAAAGACAGGTTACCGTATTTCCCGTTGATAGAAGTGTCCAGCTTGAAACGGTAACGGAAGGGAACCTCGACGGAAAAAAGATTTGAACTGTTCCAGTCGCTGGATCCGTCATAGTCAGGGGCAAAAGGGGTATATCCCGTAGTTATCGGGACAAGGGTACGGGTAAATCCAAGGCCGAAACTAAGATCTATGGGATTAAGGATACCGTATCTCGGCGTGTTAAGCTCCGCCCCCAAATGGGCGCCAAGATTCGTATAATAATCCACCATCGCTTTCAGGCTGGTGGTATTCGGGTCTTTGACCTTTTTCCCTGTACTGCGAAGAAACAAGCCTTCAAGCTTTCTTTCCATATCGCTGCTGTTTCCCAGGATTTTGGTAAGAGAACTCTCGGAGGAGGAACTCGCCTTGGGCCTTCCCAAAATATAGGTGGTGGTCTGTACAAAATTCCCCTCCCTGGACCGGTAACCGATCACCGGATGGAAAACCATCTCATCCGCGGGATAATAGAAAAAGGGGATGTACAGGACCGGTATCTCCCCCACTTTGAGGACCGCGTTAAAAATCGCGAAATCGGAACCGGGGAGCAGCCAGACCCTGGAAGCCTCAAGGGACCAGTAGGCCTCCGGATTTTTGCCATTGGAAATGGACGACTTGCTGAGAATCGTTACTTCCTGCTCATTTCTGGAAATAACGTTTCCCGCAAAACGAAAGCTGGTACTTTCATTCGGAACAGAACGCTCAGACACGCCGTTCAGAAAAACGCTTGACCAATTGTCAAGATTCACCGTAATGGAATCGCCCCGGAACGTTTCAACCGTGTCTTCCTGTTCTTTAATATATTCCACCCCCCCGCTGGCGGTAAGAATATTTCTGGTGCGGTTAAAAAGTATCTCCCGTGCCTTGATCCGGTGGGTGGCGTCCGTATCTTTCAAACTTACCCGCACATCGCCGGTGAGCCGGGCGTATTCCTCATCGACTACTTCGAGTTTAAAATATTGGGTGCTTCGGGCGGATTCAATCGTGATGATCTTGCGGGTGTCTTCCTCTTCCCCGGCGGGAAGGGGAAGGATGAAATGCGCCCTGAGCCGCGAGACGAGATCGGCTTTGGTACCCCCTTCGGAAAGGCCGAGGCTCCGGCACCAGGCGGCAAGCTCCGGAAGGGTTGAGGTGTTGATCTCCATTTCAATTCGCCTCTGTTCCGGGCTTAGCTCAGGAGCCGGCGGGACGGATTTAGGGCTTGTCTCCGTCTCGGCCCCGGCCGGCTGACCGTTCTGGGCATACAAAGGAGAAAGAAAAAGCGTCAAAAAAACAGCTAAAATTGCAAGCCTGCAAAGTTTACGCTTCATTTTTTTAGCGGATCCGCCTTACCCTCCCCTGTCAATACGGCGGTTCAAGAGGGTGAAAATGATTTTTGTGTTACTAATACTGTTCTTCGGCATATACATTAGTTTATTTTCGGTAAAAAGCAGGTGAAAAATGAGCCGCTGCCCGGTATCCGGCACAGGGCAATTCCCGAATCGGAGGCTCTTATTCGAAAGTCTGGTTTAATACCCAAGAACCCGCCTTTCGGCGGGGAGCTTCAGGGCGAGGTTGTTGATTATTTGGGCTAAAGCCCCGTAAACTCCTGGCAGCCTGTTGCGCTTCGCGCATAAAACCGGCTGCCGGCAATTAAGAACCGCATGGAAAGACTGTTCCCGACGGCCCGGTGTTCCGGGGCGTTGCTTGGCCCAAAACCCTCAAAGCCTCGGCCCTTCCACATCCTTTCCGGACCAGGGCGCCATTATCTCGTCCATATCCCTTACAATGGCCGGATCTATCTTCCCCCTCTCCGCCATGCTGTTGAGGATGGCGATGGTGTCGGCATGGCTGCGTCGGGGGTGGTAGGGACGTTCCTCGCTGACCGCCTGATAAATGTCGATGCAGGCCATAAGGCGGGAATTAAAATCCAGGTCCGCGGCGGTCTTGCCCATAGGATAGCCGCTGTAGTCGAGTTTTTCGTGGTGGTTCGAGGCCCATTCGGTAATCGGGCCAAGGCCCTCGTCTGCGTCCAGCAAAGCCCTGGTGTGAACAACGTGGGTTTGGATAATTTTGAATTCCTCGTCGTTGAGCTTCCCCGGTTTTTCCAGCACCTCGGAGGGAATGGCAAGTTTTCCGATATCGTGCAGGGCCGCGGAAAGGTAGAGCTGAATCTTCCGGGTTAAATCATAGCCGTAGTGTTCGGCTATTACCCAGGCGCGGTTGGCGATTTGCTGGGTATGAATCCTGGTAAACACCGATTTATAGTCGATGATGCGGGCAATAAATTCGGCGATGGGGACCAGTGCCGGATCTTCCATGTCCATAATCCAGGCCGGAACCGAACGGTTGACAGTTTCGACAATCCGCTCATCCCCCAGGGAGGCCAGCAGTTCTTCGTCCAGTACCGCCAGCAGGGCGTCCCCCGCCCGCCTGGTAAAGCGGCGGTGAATGTCGCCGGCAATGCCCTGCCGGAGCGCCGGCAATCCTTCCGGCGCAATCCGCTGCAAATGCAGGTTCACGTCTATCATATCCGCCGCGGCGATAAGCTCCGCCCCCATGGGGTAGTACCCCTCAAGCAGCAAAAAAGGCCCCTGACCGTCGGCCCGCTCATGGTGATACTGAATAAACCCGGTGATATCCCCCTTAAAAGGCAGCCGCTCCAAATTCCGCTGCCCTATCTCACAGTGAGGTCCCAGATAGATAGTGTCTTCCTCGCTGCCCCGCTGCAACTGGATAAACTCAGTCAGGGCGTTGTCATGCAAAAGGGCGCAGCACACCAGGTCCGAAAGCTCGTCCTCCCCCATGCCCAGATACCGGCCCATGGCCGCGCAGAGCACCGCAATCCGCTTCCCATGGTTAGTGCTCGCCCCGATGTACGCTATTTCCACCATATCCAGGGCCTGCGCCAGCACCCGGATCAGCGAGTCCATTCGTATAATCATACCGCTATTATAGTACAAACACCCGGAAGTTTTCCATTTTACGGGTGAAATATGAGAAATTTAACCGGTATTACATGCGGCCCTCATATACATAAAGAAAAAATCACTGCGCCGGCGCCACAAATTGTTGAAAATTTCATCCTAAAATCAGAACCGGGAAAAAAATATTCAAAAGAATGTTCTTTTGCCAATTTTGAATAATGTGCATTTTGTGAAATTGATGTACAACCAAACAAATTGATAAACGAAACAAACAAAACCATTTTAAGAAACAGTCTCATAATATCTTCCTGTTTTGTAAGTTTAAGTGTATATCCATTTCTTATTTTGTCAATAATTTTTTGAAATTTCTGCGCAAATGGCGCATAACATTCCGGCTGTATATACAGACCTGTTATGCGCCGTTTTTTTTGCTTTTATATTATTCTCTTTATTAAATCTTTCTTCTTTAATTTGTTTTTATATGCCATCGGATGCCAAAAAGTATGTTTTGCCATAAACCGCCATAAAAACCTCGGAAAACAGGGGCTTAAATATTTTGTTTCAAATGTTTCTTTTACTTCAATCTTTTCCATAAGAAATTTCAGTTCCCGCCCAAGATTATTAAACGGCCCTTTGCTTAAGGGCATATTTTTAGTGGCCCCTATCATTTCACCCGCCCCCTGTCCAATCCCGCCGCCAAATCGTATTCCCGTATGCTCACACCAGTTTTGTATGATTTCAAAGGCTATCCGTGTCTGTTTTCCTTCATAAAATCCATTGTTTATTATTGCGTACATAACAATATCTTGTACGCCGCCTTTTTTTAGAAAATCTTCTATATCTATTAACATTTTAAGGGCATTTGAAGGGATAGAATCTATATAAAGCGGGAAAGCAAAAACTATTACATCGCCTGTGATTATCTCCTTATAAAGTTCAGATGCAATCTTTTTTGATCCCAATACATAATTTATAACCTTATGTTCCTTTCTTATAAGGCTGTTTAATTCGTTTAATATTATGCCGGTATTTGATTCCCCTGATTTCTGGCTTCCGTTGATTATAATAATTTTCATTACAGAACCCCCTGTAAATCTTCAATTTTATCGTAAAAATATATTTCCGTTTTTTGCGCGAAAAAATTAATGCCGTTTGCCATAACCAGTTTCCGGGCAGTTTCTTTTTCTTT
>JAIROT010000297.1 GCA_031257385.1 Treponema sp. | reverse complement strand
TGCGAAAAATGACGATGGAAAAGAAACGGGTCAGCGCGAAACGCCGCATGATGCATGCAGCCCTCAATGAGGATTTCCTGTATCAGGCTTTGTTTGCAGAGTAAACGCCGATGCCCTGGTTCCTCAACGCGATCAATTGACAGAGAAAAAACTAAAACGGTATACTTCCTTATATTTACTTTTAGGAGGAGTTATGAAAAAGGTGGTTTTGACGGCCCTGGCCGTCCTTGCGGTGAGCGGCGCCCTCTTTGCCGGGGGCAGCAGGCAGTCCGGCGGCTTGACTATCAAGCCGGGGGTTCTTATGGTGGGAATGGAAATCGGCTATCCCCCGATGGAGTATTATGATACCGACAGTAAAACCCCTATCGGTTTTGACGTGAGTATGGCCAAGGCCATCGCGGACAAAATGGGCCTTAAGGTCGAGTTTGTGGACACCGCCTGGGACGGGATATTCGCCGGCGTTGACACCGGCAAGTATGACTGTATCATATCCTCGGTTACGATTACACCGGAGAGGCAGAACGCCCACGATTTCAGCAAGCCCTATGTCGGAAACGCCATGGCAATGGTGCTGCTGAAAGGTTCCAAAATTACCGCCCGCAGGCCCGAAGATCTCGGCGGACTCGGCGTCGCCTATCAGGCGGAAACAACCGCGGATTTCTTTATGGAGGACTACGCCAGGCAGGGCCTCAGATTCACCCCTTACGAATACGAGAAGGTGATGAACTGCTTTGACGAATTGGAACTGGGCCGGGTGGACGTGATTATTACCGATATCCTCGTAGCCTACGACTATGTCAGTCCCGCGGACAGCCCCTTCGAGATTGTCTGGCAGGGGCCGGCGGACGAAAAATTCGGTATTTGCATAAAGAAGGGGAATAACGCCCTGACCGCGGAGATCGACAAGGCTTTGGACGCCCTGTTCGCCGACGGCACGATGCTGAAAATATCCCAGGACATTTTTAAGCTGGACATGGTAACTGCCGCACGGCAGTAACCGGATTTGCAAGTGAGCAAGCTCCAAGCGATTATATCCTGGATTCCCGCACTGCTGAACGGTGCGAGAATCACCATATCCTTAACGATTCTCGCCGTTTCAGCGGGGCTGGTCATAAGCCTCTTTATCGCCCTGGGGAAGATGTCAAAGAACATCCTCCTCAATAAATTTTGCAGCGCCTATGTGTTTTTCTTTCGGGGTACGCCCCTTTTGATGCAGCTTTACTTTATCTATTACGCGCTGCCCATGACTTCCAGGATATTTCTAATCCAGACAGGGCAGGCCGAGGCGGACCGCTTTATTTATGCATTTATCGCCTTCAGTTTGAATTCCGCGGCCTACTGCGCGGAGATTATCAGGGCGGCGATTCAGAGTATAGACAGGGGGCAGTTCGAGGCGGCCCGCGCCCTGGGCCTGTCCTACGCCCAGACCATGCGGCTCGTGATCATACCCCAGTCGATAAGGCGGCTCATCCCGCCGGTGGGTAATGAATTTATCATGATGCTCAAAGACGCTTCTCTGGTGTCGATGATCGCGTTAGTCGATATTACCAAGGCGACGCGGAACATCGAAGGTTCCACCCGTTCAGCCCTGGTGTATATTCCGGCGATGATCCTGTACCTTATCATCACCGCGGTTTTTTCGTTCATTTTCCACAAGCTGGAAAAAAAGTATTCGGTGTACGAATGAGAGGCCTTCATGTCCATGATTAAAACCGTTGGTGTTTGCAAGACCTTTCACGGTTCACAGGGCCGCAGCCCCCTGGAAGTGCTCAAGGATGTGTCCCTTACCGTGGAACAAAAAGAGGTGGTCTGTATAATCGGCCCTTCCGGGGCGGGTAAATCGACATACCTCCGTGCCCTTAACCGGCTTGAAACCATTGACGAGGGCAAAATTTTTATTGAAGACAAACTCCTTTTTGACTGTCACCACGGGGTGAACAGCGTCAAAATGCAGCATGACGAGCACAGCAAAGCCCTGCTTGAGGTGGGTATGGTGTTCCAGCGTTTTAACCTGTTTCCCCACAAGACCGCCCTGGAAAACGTGATGCTTGCCCCCGTACATGTCCGAAAACTCTCCCCCGGAGAAGCGCGGGAACGGTCACGGCAGATCCTTGAGCGGGTGGGGCTGGGTGATAAATTCGATGTGTTTCCCGCCCAGCTTTCGGGAGGCCAGCAGCAGCGGGTCGCCATAGCCCGCGCCCTTGCAATGGAGCCGCATATTATGCTTTTTGACGAGCCTACCAGCGCCCTTGACCCGGAGCTTGTGGGCGAAGTCCTGGCCGTTATGAAGCAGCTTGCCGCTCAGGGCATGACCATGCTGGTTGTTACCCACGAGATAGGCTTTGCGCGGGAAGTGGCCGACCAGGTGGTGTTCATGTTCGAGGGGACGATCCTTGAGACCGGTACGCCGGAAGTGATGTTTAACAATCCCTCGAATGACCGCACCCGGCAGTTTTTGCAGAGCGTACTGTAGATACCCGGCATGGTTTCCGGGTGAGAGTTCAAAAAGGCGTGAACTAATGAACTGCCCCGCCGCAAGGCGGGTTTTTGGGTATTAAACGGGTATTAAACCCCTCGGCACGAATAAAAAAAGGGCATTTTGTATATTTCTTTGTCGCAGCTCAAGATTATGGATGAAAGAGGGCCGAATTCGTAACCCGGTTGCCTCTCAAATGAAATACATATACGATTCATCCGGATCGGTGGTGCCCACCAGGGACGCGAGAGTTTTACGGTCGATTACGGCGGCGATCCGGTCATTGAGGCGGTCAAAGACGGTGGTTCTGATGCAGCGCTGGAGTTTTGTTTCTTTTACGCCGGGGAGAGGGTTGTCCACGACCAGCATGTCGCCTTCCAGAATACGCAGGGCATCTCCTATGGTAATGTCATCGGCTTTTCGCGCCAAAGCGTAGCCGCCTGAGGAACCTTTGATCGAGCGGATAAAACCGGAACGGCGGAGGATCACCGCCACCTGCTCAAGGTAACGAATCGAAATGTTCTGCCGTTCGGCGATACTGGCCAGCGGAACATGATCCTCTCCGGAGTGTTCCGCAAGGTCAATGAGGAGCCTCACCCCGTAACGGCCTCTGGTGGAAATTTTCATATAGCGTATTCCATTTGATCCATGTGCTCGTAGGCTTCAACCAGATCCCTGAGATTGATTGAATCCACACAGCCTGATATTTCTTTATAGAGTTCACTCCATGTATGCCGGGAAGCGCAAATGTCCACAACCGGACAGTCACGCGAATTAACGCATTCCGTTGGCTCCAGAGAACCTTCCATCACCCGTAAAATATCGCCGACGCTGATTTTTTCAGGGGGCCTGCCGAGAAGGTAGCCCCCCTTGGGGCCTCTCATTCCCTGAATAATCCCCGCATGGCGCAGCGGAATAAAAAGCTGTTCAAGGTAGCCCTCGGAAAGGCCGGTGTATTCGGCAATGCCCCTGGTGCTGACGTACTGCCCATTGGGAAGCATCGCCATGTAAAGAAGCGCCTCAAGCGAATAACGACCCTTGGTGGATATTCTCATTTTACCTCCATGGAGTTTTGTTACGCAAAACTCCATTGTAAATACTCAGGCCAGGGCCTGCTCAAAATCCTCAAGCAGATCCTCCGGATCTTCCAGTCCGGGTGAAATTCTGATTAAAGTGTCGGTGATGCCCAGCCGTTCCCGTTCGGGTTTGGGGATTGACGCGTGGCTCATCCGTACCGGATAGGAGGCGATGGTCTCTACCCCGCCCAGGCTTACCGCGGCCGCGGCGAGCTTTGTCCTGCCGAGAAAACCGAGGGCCTGTTCGACGGTCCTTGTCTTGAAGGAAAAAACCGCGCCGGCTCCCGAAGACTGTCCGTCGTGAACCGCCTTTCCGGGATGATCCTCAAGGCCGGGATAGTAGACCGCCTCTACTTTGGGATGCTCCCGCAGCCGCCGGCTTAAAAACCGGGCCGTTGCCTGCTGTGTCTCAAGCCGTACCTTCAGGGTTTTAATCCCCCGGATCACCAGCCACACATCCCAGGGTCCCGGCACCGCACCGAAACCGTTCTGTACCGCGTAGACCCGCTTCCCCAGCTCTTTGGCAGCGGTAACCGCCAGTCCGGAAATAACGTCGCTGTGCCCTCCGAGAAATTTGGTGGCCGAATGAAGCACAATATCGGCGCCGAGTTCAATGGGCCGCTGGAAGTAGGGGGTCATAAAAGTATTGTCCACAAGGACAAGCAGCCCCGCTTCTTTGGCGATGGTTATGCAGGCTTTAAGGTCGGTGATTTTAAGCAGTGGATTTGAGGGGGTTTCAAGATAAACCGCTTTGGTGTTGGATTTTATCGACCTGCGGATTTGCTCCGGATCGGAAGCGTCAACCGCGGTCAGTTCAAGGCCCCAGCGCCTGAAAAAAGTATTGAGTATCCGGTAAGCGCCGCCGTATATATCTTCGGCGGCAATAATGTGATCCCCGGCAGAAAAAATCCCCAGGGCCGAGGAAACCGCCGCGATGCCGCTGCCAAAGGCATAGCCGCATTTTCCCCCTTCGAGACCGGCGATAATTTCCTCCAGGGCGTTTCTGGTAGGGTTCCCCGAACGGGCATAATCGTACCGGGGGGCCTCCCGTCCGTCCGCCGGATCGGCAAAGTAGGCGCTCTGATCAAACGTGGAAGTCTGAATCAGCGGAACCCCCAGGGCGCCGCTTGACGGGTCCGTATCGTGGCCGCTATGTATCAACCGGGTACCCAGTTTCATATTTTTCTAAACTCCTACTTCAATTGTAGGATATTACCAGGGTTTTGTCTATGAGACCTGTTAGGGCTCCCGGCAGCCTGTTGCGCTTTGCCCATAAAAGCTCCAAAAATCGCCCGCAAGGCGATTTTTTACCCTGCAAATTGCCCAAGCAGCCCATTATCGTGGTTTTTGCGGCACTGCGTAAAAACCTGCAAGTTCAACAGGCTGCTAACGGTTAATCGGGCCGGTTACAAAACCCGGTTAGTTTTGCACCGGCTGTCGAAGTTTTGCAGCTTCCCTAATCTAAAATGAATTACCTGATGGATGCTTTTTCATTTCATGCAGGTTGAACTCCGCTGAGTCGGCGAGGGAACGGAAAAAGCTGGCGGCGGAGCCGAGGTAGGAACGGAAAGGGTCGGCAACGCCGGAACTCATCGCGGCCAGTCCGTTGGGGGGAAAGAGGAAGCCGGCCACGTCTTTAGTCTCGTCACGGGTGATTGCGCGAGTGATGCGGTCCAGTTCGGCGAGGACGGAGGCTTGTTCGGCGCGGGTCTGCCGCAGCGCCCCTTCCGCGGTTCGGGCGCCTTTTTCGGCGGCAGTTCTGATCCGCTCAAGACCGGCGAGGAGGGCGGTAACGGCATTTTGATAACGTTCCGAGCGGCGGCGGGTCTCGGCGGCGGCGTTAAAATCCGCCTCAATCCGGGAACAGGCGGCGTCAATCCGGCGGTCTATCTCTTCTCGGCGCGGGGGCAGGGCCAAGAGGGCTTCGGATGTGGCGCGGTCCAGTCCGGCAATGGCCAGCCCCCCGGCGGAAAGGCTCAGGGAACGTAGCTGTGGGAATTGACGGAAGCGGTTTTCGAACCAGGCGGCATAGAGTGAAAGCCGCCGGTCGGTGAGGACCTGGCCGCCGGAGGAAGCGGGGGCGCGGAAGGGGATGCCGTCCCTGAGTGCGCGGAAAAGCCAGGTCTCAGTGGGCCGGCGGCGCTCCGTTTCCGCGAGGGCGCGTTCCTCGAAGAGTGCGCCGTGAAAATGGGTTTTGAGACCCGGAAAGGAAAGATCCAGGCCGGCGATCCAGATATCCTCCGCCCCCAGGGTACGGGCGAAGTCCCAGCTTGTGGTGGCGACCGAGCCGCCGGCCCCCAGTATCCCCTTGGGATCCACCCGCTGTTCGATGAAACTCCCCAGGGGAAAGAGGGAGCTGCAGAGGTAGACGCCCTTGAAGGGGAGATGCAGGACCGGCGGGTATACCGCCGACTCGGCGATGAGCCGGGTGCGGGGGGCGGGACAGCGGTCCAGGTGGCGGGCGTTCCAGAACTGGGGGTCCACTGCCAGCACAAAGTCGGGATCGGCGCCGTGCCTGAGCAGGAAGCGGAGGCTCGTGTCCACGGCAACCAGCACGCAACGCTGGCGGATTTCAGGCAGCAAGGGCCCGGCCCTGTCCAGACTGGGGCCGGCGGCGGCGAGAAAAACCGGAAGCGGCCTGCCGTCACCGCCATTTGCGGCAAGCCCCGCAAGGGGAAAAATGCCCGGCATATCCCGGATGGCGCTTATGTTACGCGAAAGATTACGGACCCAGCGTTTTCCGAAACGCCTGAGGGTAGCTGTATTCACGTCGTCCCGCATGGACCAGGTACGGACTCGGCTCTCCACCGCAGCGTACCATTCCTTGTCCAAATTGATCAGCGCGGGATTGCGTATAACAACGGGTACGGCCCTTTCCGTTCCGGCTTCCTCAAACAGGGAGAGGGCTTTGCTTACTCCTTCGCCGGAGCCGCCGGGGACAAACACGACGTTTTCTTTTTCGAGCAGATTCCGCAGATCCCGCAGTTCCAGGGCCCTGTGCAGCAGTTCCCGGTGTTTTTCCACAATAACGAGAGGCCCGTGGGCCAGTTCCGCAGCAGCCTCGGCTACATAGCCCAACCCGAAGCCAAGAACGATAACCGCGCCGGGCCGATCTTCGCCCGCGCCGCCACCCATGCCCCCGGCCCGGTCCTTGAGCTCCGCCGCCAGCCGCCGCCCTTCCCGCACGGGATCCCGTGGCGAGTGGACGTGCAGCCCCTTGAGCCGCAGGCTTGGCGCGCCGGAAGCGGCGGCTTCAACTCGGATGTCCTCCGGGGCGAGGGCATCCTCATCTTCCCGGTTGAGTTCCTCAAGAAGCCCCGGATACCGCCTGCGGAGAATAGCGCTGTTAGTTTCCCAAAATGACATGGCTTTCTGATGTTATAACAGATTTTCCCGCCAAAAAAAAGGAGCCCCGCTATTTTAATTTTAAATTTTGGCGCATCCCCGCCTGCGGCGGGCCGGGCGGTCAAGGATATGTCCCTCAGGCAGTTTATCAGCTTTTTCCGGGGAGAGGCCCCTGCCGCGCCGGAGACATCCGCCATCCGGGTGAGGGGGAACCAGGTCTGCATCGGGGACCGGCCGGCCGTTACGATGGACGATGGCCTGGATCCCAAAACCAGGGCTATCTGGAGGGCGTTATTCGAAAGTCTGGTTTAATACCCCGGAGCTCTGCTCCGGCTGAATAAAGCAACAATTACAAAAATTTGGTATTAAACCAGACTTTCGAATAAAGGATGATAACATGGTTGATGGGATGATGTTCTTACTTAAAAACGCATTGCGCCGTGTCGCGGGTAATCTACAAACGCCTGAATTCTCAATAGCTGATTTTTATTTTAATAGCGAGAAGACAGGAATACTCAAAGATCGGGAAGCCGATATATTTTTTGAAGAAATTGATAATTTTTTAGGGCATTGTAAAACTCGTTACAGAAAATTGAGGCAACTCTTTAAAGAAGATAAAATGTCCGGCCTTGTTTTTGGAGAATTGCGGGATCAGCTGATTAAATTTAAAGAAGAAATAACCAATTTTCTTATAAATTTCTTTGGTTCAATGTGATTAGGTATACTATGAAATGATATTCCAGAATAATCAGGTATATATACGAATTCACTTGAAGCAATGAAGAACCCAGGAGCAAGCTCCTGGGTATCTTCGTTGGATAGGAAATTTATTGTACTGGCGTGGTCCATACCCCGGAGCAAGCTCCGGGGTATGGACCACGCCTTCCAATCAACATATCAGGCTCTTCTTTTTTAATCGCCTGTTTATAGTCACTGGACATAACTTTTACCGTTGCATCCGGTTTTGCTTTAATTAATGCACCGTAATAATATTTTCTCCCATTATTTTCAAATGTCACTGTATTTACAATATTCCAAGCATTTATACCGTCATTAAATGGTTCTGAATTAAAAATGAGGTCAAAAAAGAGCTTTGAAGTAAAAACTTATTCGAAAGCCTGGTTTAATACCCCGCGGCTTCCCGGCAAGGTTATCCCAGACCTACATCCAGTATCATCATGAGGGTGAAGCCAAGCATAAGGCCGGTGGTGGCGATGTGATCGTTTCCCGCGCCGTAGGCTTCGGGGATGAGTTCCTCGGCGGCCACGAAAATCATGGCGCCGGCGGCAAAGGATAGGGCGTAGGGCATGACGGGCTGGATGAAAAAGACCAGGGCCGCGCCGAGAACGCCGGCGACAGGCTCCACAAGGCCCGAAAGCTGCCCGTACCAGAAACTCCACAGCCGGCTCAGGCCGTCCCTGCGCAGGGGTATGGAAACCGCTGCGCCCTCAGGAAAATTCTGTAGGCCGATGCCCAGGGCCAGGGCCATCGCGCCGGCTAATCCCGCGCCGGGAATACCGGCAGCGGCCGCGCCGAAGCCTACCCCCACGGCAAGCCCTTCGGGGATGTTGTGCAGGGTGATGGCCAGCACCAAAAGGACCGAGCGGCTCCAGGAAGTTTTGATTCCCTCGGCGTCATCGGTATTATGCTCAATGTGCAGGTGGGGGAGCAGCCGGTCGGCAAGGCGCAAAAAGCCGCCGCCCAGCAGGAAGCCCGCCGCCGCGGGAAGCCAGCGGGGAACACCGGAACTTTCCGAAACCATGGCAATCGCGGGACTTAACAGGGACCAGAAACTGGCCGCAATCATCACGCCGGCGGCAAAGCCGAGCATGCCATCAAGCGCCCCGCGGTTGATGGTTTTGAAGAAAAACACCGTCCCCGCTCCCAGGGCGGTTAGGCCCCAAGTAAAAAGGCACGCCAGTAAAGCCTGTATTACTACATGCTGATTATTAAACCAAATCATACCGCTATTTTAACCAATTCCACAGTTTTATACAAAAACCAAGGTAAGCTGACAAGATTATGCCGGGAACGGGACTTGAACCCGTACCCCCTTGCGGGGAGGGGATTTTAAGTCGTTCCAATTCAACCTATTAAGAGTTACCGTGTATTATTATGTATCAATATGCTACAAATAACAAGGCGATTTACGTATTATAGATTATATCGGATTATCCAAAATTACCCAAACACAATATTTTTTGTGTCGTTTTATATGTCAATATGCCCCGGATACTTCACGGACTCCACAGTGTTTTCAGGGTATCGAGGGGGAACCTCCGGCGGCCCTTCCCCTCAGAGCGGCGCCGGACGAACCTTCGTGAGTAAGCACCGGCGCCACCTGCGGATTTATTTCTTCATCAGGTTTTGACCTCCTTTTCTTGATTTTCTCTTTCGCCCTTTTGGGCAGCGGGATCAATACCCGCCGAAATTTTGATTTTGCAAAGCCAATCGTCCAAGTCTTCTGAATCCGCACGGAAACTCCTTACACCGAAAGGAAACCACCCAAATGGAAACAGCTTTTTCTTTATCCGCTTTTCTACCGTCCGTTCAGAGATATGACAGAAATCTGCCACTTCTTTAACCGTGAGCAGTCGGCCTTTTACGGTAGTGAGCCCTAAATCGGCTCCGGTTATTTCATTCATATGCCGGGTTCCTCCGGGGCATTGATTGCGGCTTTCAGTTTTCCGCATGGACGGAAGAAAATGACTTTCCGG
>JAIROT010000255.1 GCA_031257385.1 Treponema sp. | reverse complement strand
AGTATTGCCATATTATCATTATTTGTTGGGTTACCCGCAATACTGTTCACATTTATACATAAAAACACAAAAAACAAAAGGGAAAAAGAAATAGAAAAATTAAAATATCAAAAGGAAATATTGGAACTGGAAATAGAAAAGGAGAATAAGCAGATAAAACTACTGGAAGAAGAGAATAAAAAACTGGACAAAATAATAAATGAAAGTTAAAGAATTGGGAAAAATAATATGGAGATAAATTTAGCTGGATAACCGTGAACGGTTACGTTAGATTTTTATAATGAGGCATGGCCCCTTTTGGATTAGAATTTCGATGAGGCATTGCGGTGATTTGCATACAGTAAACAATTAGAATATAATATAAATAAGAAGTCTTTCCCGAAACTTCAGTTTTGGGAAAGCGGCCGGTAAAAAGCGTGTTTCGCGGCCTAAAGGCCGGGAAACCGCCAGGTATTTTACCGGAAAAACTATCAAGGAGCAGGGTATGATCAAAAAACGCGGATTGGCCGGATTTATACTTCTTTCGATTATTACGCTGGGGATTTACAGCCTTTACTGGATCCATAAACTGGCAAAAGATGTAAATGTAATTTGTGAAGGCGACGGCAAAAAGACCGGCGGTTTGTTGAAATATCTTTTGCTGGGGATAATCACATTCGGTATTTACGATTTTGTGTGGTTGTATATGCTTGGCGACCGTCTGCAGGACAATGCGCCCAGGTATGGGCTTAATATCAAAGAAAGCGGAGGCGCGGTGCTTCTTTGGTATTTACTGGGGGCATTTATTATTGTCGGGCCTTTTATAGCCCTGCACATTATTATCAAAAACACAAACGCCCTGGCGGATGAGTACAACAAAAAACACAGCGGAGGCCTGTTTGAAAGTCCGGTTTAATGCCGCGCGGGGCTCATTTGTCCTCTGCCTCAACCGGAATGAATTTGAACGCTGAGGTGTCAAACAGGCCCATGTCGGTTATTTTCAGGCAGGGAATGACCGGCAGGGACATGAAGCAGAGCGTCATCAGCGGCTCAATTTTATCGTTTACCCCCAGATCGTCCACCGCTTTTTGTTGAAGGGATCGCAGTTTCCGGTCCACCCATTCGCCGCTCTGATCGCTCATCAGCCCGCCCAGGGGAAGGGGCATCTCTTCCAGGATCGCCCCGTCCCTGACCAGTACAGCGCCGCCGTTCAGGGCAATAAGCCGCTCCACGGCCGCGGCCATATCGCCGTCCCCGGCCCCCACTGCGATAATGTTGTGCGAATCGTGGGCCACCGAAACGGCAACCGCACCCCGGCGGATTCCGTAACCCCGGATAAGGCCCAGGCCCACATTGCCGGTGTTCCGGTGCCGCTCCACTACGGCGATCTTGGCGACATCTGCGGCGGGATCAAACTGAAAAGCTCCTGAAGAATCCCGCTTCACCGCCGCTTTCCCCTTGCCGGTAACCACACTGCCGGGGCTTATATCGATCACCCACACATGGTCTGAAACGAGCGGCAGGACGAGCCGCCGCGCCGAAAAGTCTTTTACATGAAAACTGGCCCGCAAAACCGTGCCGCCGGCACGCGCCGGAGCGCGCGGCGGCGCTGGGGGCGGCAGAAAACGCCCGTCCCGCGCGCTGAGTTTTCCCTTGATAAACACCTTTTCCACACGAAAATCCCGCAGGTTATCCACCAGCGCAATATCCGCCCGCAGACCCGGCGCGAAACCGCCCCGGTCTTTCAGGCCGAAACATTCGGCTGCGTTCAGTGTAGCCATCCTCAGAGCGGTCATGGGGTCAAGGCCGTACTCAACACAGAGCCGCAGATGGTTGTCAATGTGCCCCTCCTCAAAAATGGTACGGGGCTGGCAGTCGTCGGTGCAGAGCACGCAGCGGCGGCTGTTTTCGCCTGTCAGGCCGGGGAGGAGTTTTTTCAAGTCACGGCAGGCCGAACCCTGGCGGAGCATCACATACATCCCCATTCCAAGCCGCTTTTGCATCTCTTCCACAGTGGAACACTCGTGATCCGTGTGGATCATGCCCGCCATATAGGCCGACAAGTCCCGGCCGCCCAGTCCGGGACTGTGGCCGTCAATGAGCTTGCCCTGTTTCAGCGCCAAAAGGATTTTTTCCAGCACGTCGTCATTTTCGTTGATCACTCCCTGATAATCCATCATTTCGCCCAGGCCCAAAATCCGCTCATGCTTCAACGGCGTTTCCAGGGCGGCGGCATCCAGCGCCGCCCCGTTGTGCTCAAACGGGGTACAGGGCACGCAGGAAGGGGCCATGAATTTGATATCCAGGGCGATATCCCCGGAGGCTTGCAGCATATAATCCAGACCCGCAAGGCCGGCGACATTCACCACCTCGTGCGGGTCGGCGATAATCGTCGCGGTACCCCTCGGAACCAGGAGCCGCCCCAGCTCCGGCGGACTGAGAAAAGAAGACTCAATGTGGATATGACTATCGATAAACGCGGGAAGTACATACCGTCCGTCGGCGTCGATTAGCTCAAGCCCCTGATACGAGCCGGCCCCGCCGATGACCGCGACCAGTCCGTCCGCGATCGCAAGATCGCCCTCAATAAACCGCCCCGAATACACATCGGCGATTTTACCGCCCCGCACCAGAAGCTCCGCCGGCCTTCTTCCCGCGGCAACGGCAATCAGTTTTTTTAACGTGTTTTTCGTCATGTCTTTATTATAGGCAAAAAAAAGAAAAAAACAAAAGAAAAGAGGGTTTGAGAGGGCCGGCGTAGCGCGGAAGCTCATTCCGGCCGGATTTCTTCTTTTAGATATGCCTTTATGTCTTCTTCGGTGGCCATGGAAACGGCTTTTTCGGCGATTTTCCGGCACTTGCCGGAATCCAGGCCGCGGATTTGGGCTATGGTTTGGGGAAGGGCCGAAGCAGTAACGCTGAGTTCCGCCACTCCCAGACCGAGAAGAACCGGTATGGCCATGGGATTGCCGGCCAGTTCACCGCATATTCCGGTCCATTTGCCGTTTTTTTCAGCGGCGCGGGCGGTAATGCCGATGGCCCGCAGTACCGCAGGGCTGAAGGTCCGGTAGTAGGAACCGATATCCTCGTTTCCGCGGTCAACAGAAAGAATGTACTGGGTTAAATCGTTGGTCCCTATGCTGACAAAGCCCGCTTCGCGGGTAAGTTCATCGGCCAGGAAAACCGCCGCCGGCGTTTCTACCATCACCCCCAGGGGAGGATCGCTGCGGCGCCTTATTCCCCTGGATTTCAGTTCTTCCGCAGCCTTCGCCGCCAGTTCCCCGGCCTTGCGGAATTCAAGGACCGAGGAGATCATCGGGAACATGATCCTGATATCCCCATGAACCGAGGCCCTCAGCAAAGCCCTTAACTGGGCAAGAAAAAGTTCTTCGTACTTAAAACAAAGCCGTATTCCCCGCAGGCCCAGAAAGGGATTTTCCTCTTTGCGCAGATTCAGGGCTTTTACTTCCTTGTCGCCGCCTATATCCAGGGTTCTGACGATCAACATGCCTCCGGCGAGTTTTTTGGCGGCCTCCGCGTAAACCTCGTACTGCTCATCTTCTCCGGGAAGATTCCCCTTCAAAAAAAGGAATTCAGTCCGGAAAAGGCCGACACTTTTGGCTCCCAGGCTCTGCGCGTTGGCAAGGTCCTCCAGCGAACCAATATTGGCGGAAAGGGTGATTTTTTTGCCGTCCAGGGTGACCGCTTCCAGGTCCTTCATTTTAAGAAAATCTTCCTGCCGTTTCCGGTACTCACTTTTATGGATTTCCAGTTCCTTCTGTTTGGCCGCGTCGGGATTGATGTAAATCCGGGCTTCTTCAAAATCGCGGACATCCAGAATTACAAAATCGTTCTTTTTTATCTGCCGCGTTAGCTCCGCCACCCCCACCGCGGCTGGGAGCGAGAGGCTTTTTGCCAGTATTGCCACGTGTGAGGTACAGCCCCCCCGCTCGGTAACAAAGCCCCGGATATGCTTCCGGTCCATCGTGGCCGTATCGGATGGCAGCAGCTCTTCCGCGACGACAATGCTCTCCGGCGGAAGGACGGAAAGGTTTACATCGTCTTTTCCCAAAAGATTACGGAGAACCCGCTTGCAAACGTCGTTTAAGTCCGCCAGGCGCTGGGCATTGCAGGAACTGTCGTCCATCCGGGAAAACAGTTCTTCGTACATTTTATACGCGGCTTCCACCGCAGTTTCCGCCCGGCAGGGGCTTTCGTCAAGTTTACCGGTAATTTCCTGCTTAAAATCATCATCCTCCAGAATAGTCATCTGGGCGCGGAAAATATGTCCGTATTCCACTCCAAGGCTCCCCGAAAGGGCGCCCTTGATCCGGTCAAGCTCTTCAAACGAAAGGCGGAAGGCTTCGGAAAGCCGCTTTTTTTCCGTTTCCGAATCTTCGATCTTGCAGGGATCGTAGCTTAGATCGGGAACTTTAAAAATATAGGCTTTTCCCGAACAGATTCCCGGGGCCGCGGTTAAACCGAGGAGTGTCTTCATGCGTTGTTTTTTTCATCCATGCGGGAACCGACGGCCCGGTAAAGGACATCGTACATAACCCTGGCGGAAGGGGCTTTCAGAATGGCGTCCAGTACCTCGTTGTCTGAATAGGCGGTGATAAGCACGTCCAGCATAAAGCCGATTTTTTTCTTTTCTTTAAGGGCGAACATGGAAATGAGCTGTACCTGGATTTTTTCATCGGGATCGCCCATGGAGGAAAATTCCAGCGGCCTGGCAAGTCGGGCAAAGAGGATCACCGACTCGTTTACATGTTCGGCATCCGTATGGGGAATGGCGATTTTATGCCCTTCCATGGGAAGACCGGAAGGGTACAGCCTTTCCCGTTCCAAAATCGCCTCAGGGAAGCTGTCTTTTACATACCCCCTGGAAAGGAGCATTTGGCACATTGCCGTCAGCGCTTCTTCCCTAGTTTCCGCCTCAAGACGATCAATAATACAGTCGGGTCTTAAAACTTCGTCAATTTTCATGCTGGTTTGCATTATCACGCTATTCAGGGTATTTGTCAAGATTTCGCACGAATGAAAACTTGAGAAAGAAACCGGGACGTGATAAAATAGATTGTCCCGCCGGCAACAGCGGCGCCGGACGGAGGTGGTTTGAATCGGTCATATGATGAATACAGGGAAACCCTGGAGACGTTCTCGGTCAAACACAAGATTTCCAAAACCAATGAAAAACACAATTTCCATATTCATGATCAGTTCGAACTGCTGCTGAACCTTTCCGACGATATCCTCTGCCGGATCGGGGAGGGGATATATCATCTTGAAAAAAATACGCTTCTTATTTTCAAAATATGGATTTGCACCATATAAGTATCATGAAGCCGGGGGCCGTCAACAACCGCTATGTACTGTACTTCCAGCCGGAATTTATTTCGGCCTTTTCTTCGGCGGATACCGATTTGCTGGAGTGTTTTTATTTCCGTCCCTTTTCCGATCCCAATCTCCTTCCCCTGCCACAGGAAACGGTTACGGAGCTTATTACGCTGCTTGAGCGGATGATCGAGGCGGACGGCGAGGCAAAAGCGCGCGCTTACGGCGGCGATCTGAAAACCAAATTCCTGCTGGGGGAATTGCTGATAAAGATAAACTGTGCGTACCGCAAAGCACATAACATCAATACCGGTTCACCGGGGAAAAACAAATGGCGGGTATACACGATTATCAATTTTTTGCACAGAAATTATTTTGAGGATATTTCCCTTGATATGCTGGCAAAGAAGTTTAATATCAACAAATATTACCTCTGCTCCCTGTTCAAAAATGTTACCGGAATGACGCCGGCCCAGTACCTTATCAACTGCCGTATGCAGAAAACGAAGGAACTTTTGATGAAAGACTATTCCGTCGAAGAAGTGTGCGATCTTGCGGGATTTAACAACCTGTCGCATTTCAGCCGCTCGTTCAAGCAGCGTACCGGGTGCAGCCCCAAACAATACCAAAGGGGGATGCATAATGGCCCGGTTTAAATTCACAATATTTGCAAAATTTAATTTACAAAATGCAAAAAATCACGCTTTGCCGCCCTTACAATATAACGTCACACTTTTTCAAGGAGGAAAAAATGAAAAGATTAGTGATGTTTCTTCTCTGTGCAATGACGGCATTTAGTATCTATGCCGGCGGTAGCGGCGATAAGTCATCCACGGCCTTGAAGCCCCTAACCAAGCTGACCATTTGCGGTACGAATGGGGTTGGAGACACCCAGTCCATGGCACATGAAGAGTTTGCCAGACGCCTCAATGCGCTGGGCGGCTGGGACGCGGTAGCGAGAGTTTCTTCCGAAATGGGAAGTACCGACGATGTGGTGGAGCAGGCCCTGGACGGCTCCCCTGTTGTCGCGGCTTCGGATCCCTCCCGCTTGGCCTCTTATGTGCCTGAATTCGGCGTCCTTATGATGCCCTATCTTTTGAGCGATTATTCCCAGCTGGACAACCTTATGGAAACCGCCCTCTACAAAGACTGGGTACAGAAGCTCCGTGCCCAGGGGCTCGTGCTGCTGACCAATAACTGCCTTACCGGCTGGCGGAACTGGCTAACCAACAAGCCCATCAGACGGCCTTCGGATTTGAACGGCCTCAAGATCCGCACTATGGGCAATCCCATCGCCATCAATTCCGTAAACGCGATGGGCGCCGTTGCTACCCCGATGAACCAGAATGAATGTTACAACGCCATAACCACGAAGGTAATCGACGGAGGCGAGTGGCAGCTTCCTACCATCTATTCTTCAAAATTCTATGAGGTCTGCAAGAACATCAGCCTTTCCCGCCACTTCCTGCTTACCGGCTCCATTGTTGTCGGTGCGAAATGGTTTGAAAGTCTGAGCAAGGAACAGCAGACCCAGTTGGTAGAGACCGCCGTCAAGACCTACAAAGACAACCAGACCATTGTCGTGGAATATGAAAAGAAATATCTGGACGAAATGCGCGACAAATACGGCGTAGTGGTTGAAGAGAACCCTGACCGCGAAGCTTTCAGGGCGGCTACGGCCCATCTTTACGCGGATAAGGCGACTACAGGCGGCGCGGATTTTGAAGCGCTCAGGACAGAGCTTTACAAGCAGCTCGGCATCAATTAAATGATAGCATAACGGCGTTTGGTTCCGGCCGGCCGCCGTTTGTTTTTCCGGAGGGCTAATGCTTCAAAAAGTTTACCGGATATACTGCCGCCTTGAAGAACTTATTGTGGGGGCCTGTTTTACGACAATTGTCGGATTGACCTTCCTCAACGCGGTACTGCGGGTATTCAGGCGTCCCATCATCACTGCGGATGATATTTGTCTCCTCCTCTTTAGCTGGGCGGCGCTGCTTGGCGCTGATGTAGCTTTACGGTATTCCCGCCTGGTTGGAATGGATATTCTCGTGTCCAAGTTCCCGGCAAGGTGGCAAAAGTTCTTTCAGGTACTGGTGTATATGATCATGGTAGGGGCCATGCTGCTGTTTCTGCGATCCGGCTTTCTCCTTGCAAACAGGAACTGGAAGCGGGCTTTCAACAGTCTGCCCATCTCCTACGGCTGGGTTACCTTAAGTTTTCCGGTAAGCTGCTGTCTGATGATTTTCACCGCAATCCTTAAAATCATCAAGGTTGTTACCCATTTTAAGGACGACAGCTATAATGTAAAAAAAGACAATCCGGATATCATCGGCGAAGAATTCGCCGGCGCGGCTCTTGATCTTGCCATGGAAGGTCTCGAAGGTGAAAAGACAATGGATGCGGAGAAATCATGACCATTCTTATTATTGTTTTTGTTGTTCTTTTGCTCATCAATACGCCTATCGCGTTTGTGATTGGACTGGCAGGAACTGCGTAGTTTTTCCAGCACAGTGAATATTCCATGAATATCGCCGTACAGCGCGTCGTGGCCCAGACCCAGTCCATCTCTTTCCTTGCGGTGCCGTTCTTTATTTTCGCGGGGAATTTAATGAACCGGACGGGGATCACCAAACACCTCATCAGTTTTTCACGGCTCCTGACAAGGCGTATGGCCGGCGGCATTGCCCAGGTTTCGGTAGTCCTCTCCACCCTAATGGGCGGCATCTCCGGTTCCGCCGTGGCTGACGCTTCCATGGAAGCCCGTATCCTGGGGCCGGAAATGATAAAACGAGGTTATCCCCGTGGCTATACGGGAGGGGTGATTTGCCTCACGTCCCTCATTGTAGCGACAATCCCCCCGTCCCTGGGCTTGATCCTCTATGGTTTCATCGGGAATGTATCCATAGGCAGGCTCTTTGTCGCCGGTGTGGTGCCCGGCATCATGATGATGGGGGTTCTCATGATGACGGTATCCATTACCGCCAGGCGGGGGCGCTACGACCTTCCGTCCAAGGACGTAAAACCCGCCACCGCGAGAGAGATATTCACCGAACTTCGCTCTTCCGTCTGGGCGCTGCTCTTCCCCCTGATCCTCATCATCGGGATACGCTTCGGGCTTTTCACGCCCACCGAGGCGGGCGCCTTTGCCGTTGCGTACGCCCTGGTCATCGGTATCTTCGTTTACAGGGAGTTGACCTTCAAGGGCTTCCTTGCGGCGCTAAAGGATTCATTCATCGACAACGGCGGCATACTCCTCATCATAGCGCTGTCCGGAATATTCGGTTTTGCGCTTACCGACGAAAACACGCCCGCCATGCTGGGATCCCTCCTTTTCGGAATTACATCGAACCCGCAAATTCTGATGGTGATCATAGTGCTGTTTCTGGTGGTTGCCGGTATGTTCATCGACAGCAATGTCAACATCCTCCTGCTTACCCCTATCTTTCTGCCTGTGCTGAAGGAGATAGGGGTAAACCCCGTACACTTCGGCATCATCATGATGACCGTAGTTACCATGGGCTGCATGACGCCTCCTGTGGGGACGGCGCTTTATATTGTCTGTGATATTCTGGATTGTCCGGTTGAGGTTTATTTCAAACAGACCCTTCCGTTTTACGCGGCGGTAATAGGGCTGGATATTATTCTGATTTTTATCCCTGATGTGGTAATGTGGCTGCCCAACCTGGTGTACGGCAAATAGAAATGGACCTCTCCGTTTACTTTGAAGACCTGGAGCGGCGCATCAGCACGGCTGACGAGGATCGTCTTGCCGCGGAATGGCTTTCCTTTGCCGGCTGCAAACTGCGCGAAGGGTATTTCGCGCCTTCCAGGCCGAAGTCCGCGCCGGCCTTTGCCTGGCCTGAGGTCAATATCAACGACTGTATTGACGATATTGACATGATGATCTACCAGCAGCTCAAAGGTGTTTCCGATATTCTTTCCGATGGCGGCGGGGAGATGCTTTCCCTGCGGCCAAATTACGGAACGGGGATCATTCCTTCGATGTACGGCGCGGAGGTTTTTATCATGCCCCGCGAGGCGAATACCCTGCCCGGCGTGCGGACGCTTTCCGGCGCCATGACTGACATCAAGCGCATCATTGACAAGGGGGAAATGGATTTTTCCAAAGCCCTTGCGGGGCGGGTTTTTGATTTTGCCGAACGTTGGGCCGAGCTTTCCCTGCCGTATCAAATCGTCAGTCGTTATGTGTATATGTACAATCCCGATCTCCAGGGGCCGCTGCCTCTGGTGGAGCTGCTTTGGGGATCGGAGCTTTACCTGGATATCTTTGACGAACAGGAAACGGTTTATGCCGCACTGGGTTTTTTCGCGGATGTGATAATCGCGTTTCTCAAAAAATTTCACGTTATTTTTCCGCCCTATGACGGGGACCACAGCCTTGAATGGGGACTGCTGCACCGGGGCGGGGTGATAATACGGAACGACGCGGCGATGAACATTTCCGGCGATATGTATAGGGAATTTGTAAAACCGCAAGACCAGCGGATCATCAGAACCTTTGGAGGCGGGATACATTTCTGCGGAAAAGGGGATCATTATATAGGGCATGTTTCGGAGATCGGTGGAATATCCGCCGTCAACCTGTCGCAGCCTGAATATAACGATATGGAAATCATCTATCAGAATACGGTTGACAAAGGAATTTTGATCATAGGTCTGCCAAGCGCCGAGGTAAAGCGGGCCGCAGCAGCGGGACGTAATCTGCGCGGGCGTGTTCACTGCGGCGCCTCCATTGCCGCATGGACGGATAAAGAATTAAAATGATCCCGGCCTCTACTCCTTGGGGCGCAGATCGGCCAGCCTGGTAAACACGCCGGCTTCCTTAAGCCCTTTGTAGGCGTCTTTATAGACCGCGAAAACCCTGTCGTAGACCGCCACATTGGCCGGTATGGGATCGTACACTTTGCCGAAACGCACCATGCTGCCGACGACATCATCCACGTTTTTCAGCAGGCCCGCGCCGATTGCGGCAAGACCGGCTGCCCCCAGAACAGCGGCGTCCGCCACATCCAGCGTGCGGATTTCCCGGTTCATAATATCGGCGATAATCTGGCACCATTCGGGACTCTTGGAAACGCCTCCGGTAATGGTAATCACATCGTCCATCTGAACGCCCGCAGCCAGAACGCCTTCCAGGATGCGCCGGGCTTCCAGGGTGATTCCCTCCATAACGCTGCGAACCATATCCGCCTTGGTATGGGTATTGCGCAGGCCGAGAAACATGCCGGTGGCGTTGGTGTCCCAGGTGGGATAACCGCTGCCGAAAAGGGCGGAATAGAAGATGACCCCATTGGAACCGGGCGCGCTTTTGGAGACGTATTTTTCGCTCATCAGCACATAGGGATCAACGCCTTTTTTCTTCGCTTCCTCCACATCTTCCGCGCAGAGGGTATCCCTGAGCCAGCGGTAACAGGTAGCCCCGGATACCTGCGGGCCTTCCACCTCAAACACGCCCAATACCGGCGAACAGGGAATCATCAGCCCTTCAAGAGCGGCAAAATCGGGCTTTGCCAGGCCTATCGCCAAAAGGCCGAAAGTACCGATGGTAAGGGAGACCGCGCCGTCACGGATAACCCCCGCGCCCATAGCGGCAAGCTGCTGATCGCCTGAACCGGCCACTATTTTGGTACCCACCGCAAGACCGGTTTTTGCCGCAACACCGGCCTTGATGGTTCCCATCACCTCGCCGGGTTTGCAGAGCGGGGGGAATTTCGCCATGTCAAAGCCCAGGGCGCCGGCCAGTTCCTTGTTCCAGTCCAGGGTACGTATATCCATAAGGCCGCTTGTGGTCCCGTTGCTGATTTCCACCGCGAATTTGTCGGCGCCAAAACCGTACATTATATAACTCTCCACCGTGGAGAAATATTTGGTCTTTTTGTAGGTTTCGCTCTCGTTTTGCTTGACCCAGTAATACTTGGCCACGGCAAAAATATTGAAACCGGGCATTCCGGTAATCTGATTGCGTTTGGCCGCCGGTATTTTCCCGTTCATTTCGTCCATAATGCTTTCGGCGCGGGAATCGAGCCAAATATAAAACTTGTCGTCAATGGCGTTAAGATTTTCGTCAACCAGACAAAAACTGGAACGGTTCACCGAAAAACCGATAGAATCAATCTCGCTGTTCGGCACTTTTGAGTCCGCCACAGCCTCTTTTACAGCCTCAAAGGTGATATCCAGCAGAAACTTCGCGCCGACCTCGACCCAATTCGGTTTTGGTTCATTGAGCTTGTACTCCCGGTAACCCTTTCCGATTACATTTCCCTTCAGATCAAAGACCATCGCCTTGGACCCGGTAGTTCCCACATCAATTCCGACAACGTATTTTCCCATACTTCCCTCCATAAATCAACAAAAGGGAAACTCCAAAAACCGGTTGTTTTTTTCGATTCCCCTGCAGTTTCTCACCCTACGGGTTGTGAAACATACATTTTAAGCGGAAAATTTCTAAAAACTGAAGTTTTTAGAAGCTCCCAAAACAGTACGGCTTTCCCGCCGCCTGCAAAAATCGCAATTTTACCCCTTGTAGGGCGGCAGCAGCCCGATTTCCCGCATCTGATCCAGCGCCTCGATTATTTCCACCGCGGCGCGTGTTCCGATTATCTCCGCGCCGGCCAGGAGGAAGGTGTATGCGTTCTGGGGACGGGGGAATTTGACCCCCGCCACTTTCAGCTTAACCGGCGTACCGGCAAGCGTCTTTTTCATAACCAGAAACTGGTTCATGCTGGGCCCTTCAAACTGCCCCGTGGCGGTTTTCGCATAGTCGCAGCCTACCTCTGCAATTATTTTACATTCCGCGGCTATTTCCTCGTCGGTGAGGAACGCAGTGTCAAGAATCACCTTGGTCAGGGCGCCGGCGGCGGCGGCCTTGTAATCCACAAGCTCCTGTTTGCAAATATCGTAACGCTTGTCCCGCAAAGCGCCCACATTGATCACAATATCCACCGCTTTACAGCCCACTTTTACCGCGTATTCGGTTTCCAGGGCCTTTAATTTGCCCGGCGATGCCCCGAAAGGAAAATCAATACCTGTGGCCGGAAGCACACCGGTACCTTTAAGTTCCTCAACCACAACCGGCGTCCAGTAGGGCGAGGCCGAATAAAAGGCCGCGCAATTGTACTTGACCGCCTCCCTGCACCCCTTGCGGATATCATCCTCATTGGTATTTTTGGGCAAAACACTGTGATCAAAGTGCTTTCCTAAAGCCCATTTGTCAATTTTTGTAAAATCAATCGCCATAAAACGCCTCCGGAAAATGGAATCTTGCTTGGAAACAGAGATTTTCCTAAAACTTCAGTTTTGGAAAAAAGCCGATAAAAAAGCGTGTTTCGTAGGAGCCCAAAAACCGGGGATTTTTGCGGTCAAAGGCCGCAAAAATCCACAAGTCCCACAGGCTGCTAGCCTAAGGGCTCAGAAACCGCAGGAGGTTTCCCAAAACCAACCGGGTTTTGGAAAAGCCCCAACAATTGAATTTATCATGCTTGTATATACTTGTCAAATAAAAAAGTGAGGATATTTCACGAATTTTCGCTGTGTTCAAAACGCAGCGTTACTTTATCGCCGCGGAAATATACCCTGGAATACTCAAAAGCAACCCGAACCGTGTTAAAAATAACGTCTTGCAGCAGGATCAAGGGGAAACCATACCCGACTCCAAAAACATTCGCCTTTTGATCGTCCGCCAGGGAACTTTCCAGCGTCTCCACAGAATAGGTGCGGCGCAATCCGTAATGGACCGACATGATATCGCAAAGCTGCTCGTTCTGCAGATCGTACTTTTCAAGACCTTCGCAGAAGCTCAAGGGGATAAAACTATGGTGATAACTTATGGGGGTTTTATTGGCAATTCTGATGCGTTTTATTTCGTAGAGCATACTGCCCGGCGCTACCGCCAAACGCTGGGCCGCACGGCCCCCGGCGGGAATTTGCTTTACATCCAAAAGCCGGGTTTCCACATCGTAGCCTTTTTTTTCAAGCTGACTCCGTATGCCCGCGTAGGACAGGGAGGTCATTTCAATTTTATCTTCACATACAAAGGTACCCTTCCCCTGGACGCGGTATAACACATTCTCCGCAACCAACTGGGTTACCACACTGCGGGCGGTCATCCGGCTTATCCCGAAACGGGAAGCCAGCTCATTTTCGCTCGGTATCATTTCATTGGCGCACCATTCACCGTTTTCTACTTTTTCTTTAATGATACTTTTTAACTGTGCGTAAAGAGGTTTTGAAGAATTTCTGTTTAACACTTGCCACGTAAATGCCATACATCAATTTTTGCAAAAAATTGATAAAATTACAAGAATAGAAAACCTTTTCCAAAACTTCAGTTTTGGAAAAGCAGCCGGTTTTTGGAGATTGCCCTTCAGGGCGGGGTTGTTGATTGGAAGGCGTGGTCCATACCCCGGAGCTTGCTCCAGAAAATTTACAATCCGTAGAAAGATGTAAACCGATTTGCGTATCGGGGTATGGACCACGCCAGTACAATAAATTTCCTATCCAACGAAGATACCCAAGAGCTTGCTCCTGGGTTTTTCATTCGAAATTACTGCTGTCACGAAAAATTTTCTTGACATTACCATAAACATCGTCTATACTTGTATAGACAATTAGCTATTGGAGGACATCTATGCAAACGGTAAACTATCTGAACAGCGGCGAAGGCACAGCCGGGATCAACTATACTCTGGGCGCTTTAGGGACAGTTACGGACGACGTAAACGAATTTGGGCGGGTAAAGAACCTGCTTATCACCGAAAAACAATTTTTGGCGCTCAGGAATGTCGTTAAAAATCTAAGCTTTTCCGCCCGCTGGAAGGATATTATAAAAACTTTTAATGTACAGGACAATGAGACACCCGCCGGCTTTCGTATCGAAAGCGCGCTGAAAGAAGGCGGCCTGCTCGAACTGGATATGGTCAGGGACATTTCCTGCGATAAAAACGGCGTTAAACGCCCGACAAAGATCATTTTTTCCGCTGATTCAGCCAATCCTTACGAAGTCGGGCATATAGCGCCCATGCTTGGCAATTTGACCTGCAACCCCGGCATTGTCTACGATCTTTTCATCAACAACCCAAAGGCCAATGTGGGGGGGAAATTCAAGACCAGGGATGAGGTAATAAGCGAAATCGGGCGGATACTGGGACCAGGCTGTGACGTCAGCGTGGAGCTGAACAATCCCTTTGAAAAAGATTTTGATAAAATTCTGGAAGAATGTGAAACTTTCAAAAAAATACTCAGCGAATACCGCCTAGTGGTAAAAGTTCCGCACACAGGGCCGGTTAACGCCGGTAATGTGCATGAATTACTGGAAGGCGACAGGCGTTTTTCCGTCCGCTATGATCAGGGAACCACAGCCGACGCCCTCCGCGGTCACAATCTGGCCCTGAAGCTGCGGGAAAACGGTTACCGAATCAATTATACCCTGATGTTTGAGCCGTACCAGACCAATATGGCGCTGCAGGCCAAACCCGCCTTTATCAACAGTTTTATCCGTCACCGGGGCAAGCAAAGCGCCGTTATCAAACAGTTTCTGGATATCCATGAACTTACCGGAGACGCCAGGTATCTGGCGGATCTGCGGAATTATATGCTGGCCAACGATTACCTTGCCAAAGGCGAAGAAGGGCGCGATCTGCTTGAGGTGCTGAAATTTGGCCGGGATATTGTCAACTACCGGAATTTTGAATCGCCCTACGGGGCCGACGGCCTTGACGGGGTACGCCACAACCTGCGGCTTTTGCGTCAGTGCAACCTGAGGGATACCCGGCTTATCATCTGTTCAATGGAGGGTGAATATAATTATCCCGATATTGACCGCCTCATGGCGGATCCCGAATACGCCGATGTAATCGACCGTATCGTTATAACCGCCGAACCCGCTTATCTGGCCCGTTTTACGTCAACAAACCAGGTGCTGTCCTATCAGCGCCGTTTTATGAACGCCGCTTCCGGGCAGAAGTAGCGGAAGGAACTGTTTCCGTTTTTCCACTTTCTCCTTGCACAAATTTCCGTTTTTGGGTATAATAGACTTGTTTCTGAATTGCGGGCTCTGGAGAGAAAAGAGTGTTGAAACGGAATGACAGACAATCCGGAGGATTCATTGCGGTATGCGCGGGTCTTTGCGCCGAGAGGACACCGGATTCTGTCTTGTGCGATACCCTGTTTTCCCTTGCCATTTCCCTGCCTTTAATTTTATCCGTACTAATTAGCTAGACGGTAAGGCCGGTTTTCCTTTGGGGAAAATTACAAGTCTTACCTGATTTCTCGGAGCCTGAATGGGGTTAAAGCCATTTACGGGTTCGGAGTATATTTAGGGAAGCTCTAAAAACCGGTTGTTTTTCGGTTTCCTTGCGGTTTCTAACCCTACGGGTTGCGAAACACGTATTTTTAAACGGAAAACTTCTAAAAACTGAAGTTTTTGGAAGTTCCCTATGAGTCTGTGGGGCTTTAGCCCAAATGATAAAGAAAATGCACAATTTTGTGCATTTTCTACCTTGCAGACTCCCAAAGGAGCCCAAAAATCGGGGGTTTTTGCGGTCAAAGGCCGC
>JAIROT010000160.1 GCA_031257385.1 Treponema sp. | reverse complement strand
TTTGCGGCCTTTGACCGCAAAAACCCCCGATTTTTGGGCTCCTTTGGGAGTCTGCAAGGTAGAAAATGCACAAAATTGTGCATTTTCTTTATCATTTGGGCTAAAGCCCCACAGACTCCATAGCAGGATTGGTATAATGAAAATTGTCCCGTCACGGGAACTTCCCAAACAGTACCATTCCGGGGCCTCGGCAAAGGCCGCGCCTTCCGCTTCCGCTGCACATTCGGCGAAAACGGCCGTTTCCCATTTGCCGTTGCCTGAGGTCCGTTCCCCCGCCGCCCTCCTCAAATCCCTGGGCCTGCCGGCGGACCGGCTGTCCGGCTCAATTGTTTCATTTGCCCGGTTTTTTTCGCTTCCCCTGGAGCCGGATTTTCTGGCGAAAGTCCGCCGCCAGGTAAAGCTGCCGGAAAAAGCGTTGCCGGCAGCGCTGGGGGCGGCCCCGGAAAAAGCCGCGGAGGAGCTGCCCGCCGGGGCGGGGTTTTTCAGAAACAGGGAGGCTTTGTCACTGGCGGCAACGGCGGCGGCGGACAAAGGGACTGAACTCAATTGGAAAAGCCTTGAGGATTATGCCTCGGCAATAGATCCGGACAGGCAGGATGGGAAAAACAGCGGCGGCGGGGAAAATTCCGGCGGCAGGGGGAACCAGGGCGCGTCCGGCCAAAATGCCGGCGGGAAAAATGACGGCCGCCGCAAAGATGGCAATGGAGAAATTGAACCTGCCCTTGCCATCGCTAGTCCGGCACTCAGGGAAAAGCTGCTTGAATACGCCGGGAATAACCCTGTCCTTAATCTGCTGAACAGGCTTCCCGGAAAAAACGGCCAACGCTGGATTGTCCTTCCCCTGAGTTTTGTCGAACAGGGGCTGCTGTACCGGGTTTCCCTGAGAATACTGCTTGACGCCGGCGGGGCCGCCGGCCATTTTATTCTTGAAACAGCCGCGGGACCTGCCGGAGCGGCTCCGGAACGGCGCTGGTCTTTTGCCATGGACAGGGAAAAGAGAAACAAGCCCCGTCTGCGGGTGTCTCTTTGGCCGCCGGCCTCTCCCAAAACCCTGCAATCACTTGCCGGGGAACTGGCGGCCCTTATGGGACTTCCGCCGGAATCTGTTTTTGTTGAAAATTACGCGGAATTTTTTCCTTTCGCGGAAAATAGCGGGTATAATGTATTGCGTACCATAAATGAAGAGGTGTAACATGGGGAAGAGGACCGCTTCCGCTATCGCTTATTCGCCGGAAGATACCGGGCCCCGTTTGATTGCCTCGGGCAGGGACAGGGCGGCGGAGCGGATTATCGCTATCGCGGAACAGGCCGGTGTGGCGGTAATTGAAGATCCCGCTCTGGCGGTTCTGCTGGACTCCGGCTTGCGTCCGGGAGAAATAATTCCGGTGTGGTGCTGGGAAGCGGCGGCTAAAATACTGGCCTTCGTATTGGCCAAGGATAAAAATGAATAAAATTGATGTAAAGACCTTAAAGTCGGGTATCGCTTTTACCGAGCCGGTGTACATTGACAGCGATAATCTCCTCGTGCCGGCGGGGATTCCCCTGCGGCAAAAAGACATCGACCAGCTCAGCGACTGGGGCATTTTCTCGGTTAGAACCGAAGGAGAAATTCAAACCGAAGCCAATAAAAACGCTGCCCCGAAAAACACCGCCCCCAGTAAATTATCCCTGGTCGAAGTGCAGGAAAACAAAGGCCCCTACCGGAGTTACATCAGCCTTATTGAGCGGCTGGACACCATTTTTGTCGGCATTGCCGGCAGGGCCGGCGTTGAGGCCCGCTCCATTGATTATATCACTTCCCAACTGCTCCAGGAGGTCAGGGACAAGCGGGACAGTTTTATCGGTTATATCCTCGGCGGGGAAGTAAAGGGCCGCAGTATGGCAAAAAATTCGATAAATACCGCTATCCTTTCGATCCTTATCGCCCTGGAACTTAAACTGATCAACCACAAAATTTTACAGATCGCCACCGGGTCTTTGCTCCACGATGTGGGGATGCTCCGGCTGCCCAAGGAAATACTCGACAAGAAGGGCAGCCTTTCCGATACGGAGCGGCAGCGGATCGGCAGTCATCCGCTGGTAGCGCACAAAATCGTAACCCAGGAACTCTTCTACCCGAAAGAAGTGGGCCTTATCGTTTTGCAGCACCACGAGCGCTGGGACGGCGGAGGATATCCCCACAGGATCAGCGGAACCAAGATCGATTTGGGGGCCAGGATTGTTTCGGTGTCGGACGCTTTTGAGGCCATGGTAAGCAACAAACCTTACAGGAATTCCATGGTGGGTTACCAGGCGATGAAAAACCTCCTCGCGGACAATTCCCGGCGCTTTGATCCGGGTATGCTCAAGGTTTTTATCAAAACCATGGGGATTTATCCCATCGGTTCCATTGTGCTCCTCAACAACTCCGCCCTTGCCAGGGTTGTTGAGGTCCACGCGGATACCCCTCTCAGGCCGAAAATTCACCTGTTAATCAACGAATTCGGCAGAATCTTCAAGCCCGACGAGGGGGATATTATTGATTTGAAGACCAATAAGAGCCTTTTTATCTCAAAAGCGGTGGACCCCAAAGACATTGCCGGGAAAAATCAATAAAGCCGGCCTGGGCCGGAAGGGGGAAGAGCAGGCGGCGGCGGCGCTGGAGGCGGCGGGTATGACCATAATCGCGAAAAATGTCCGTTCCCCGAGTGGAGAGGTGGACATTGTCGCCCTGGACGGGGAAACGCTTGTATTTGTAGAGGTAAAAGCCTGGTCCGTCTATGGCATCGAGAACCTGCAATACGGGGTGAACCTCAAAAAACAGCGCCGGATTATAGAAACCGCTAAGTATTTTCTTTCCGGCCATCGAAAATATAATGGGAAGGCTGTTCGTTTTGACGTGGTTTTTGTCGGGAAAGAGGCGGTCACCCATCTTGCATCGGCTTTTATGGAGCGTGTATGATGATGGAACAGTCAATAAGTTCCACAAAACTAGAACAACTGCGGAATCGCATAAATGATGAGGATTATCTGTACGAGGCGATCCAGAGAATAGCCCTGGTATTGAGCAACGAGTTGCTGGATACGTTTAAGGAAAGGAAGTACGATGGGCGGCGGAAAAAGCGGGGATAACCGGGGAGGCCGGCGGCGTTTTTCAAGGCGCCGGGGGCGGGAATCCGCCCAGGGTGCGCGGCAGGAAAATCCCCGTGAGGGTAAAAATGCGGTAGAGTTTGCGGGGGCGAACGAGGTCAAACCTGAAAAAAAACGAAGCGGCCTGTATGAGCGTCCCCGCTGGATCCCGCCGGTCGTCCCTTCCAAGCCGATGCCCGTACCGGACTGCCCCTGGTGCGGGAAACCAATCAGGGACCTTTCCACCGCCGTTGCCGACAAGGTATCGGGTGAGCCGGTCCACTTTGACTGCGTGATTGCCCGGATCAGAGAGGGCGAGACTCTGGAGCCGGGAGATGTAATCAGTTATATAGGCGGCGGACGTTTCGGCATCATTCATTATAACAATTCCCTTGATGCACGGGATTTTGCCATAACAAAGATTTTCGAATGGGAGAACAAGGATAGCCGTTCCGAATGGCGCCGATCCGTCAGCGACTATTTTTCGGTAACCTGAAGTGCTGCCGGATGAAAGACATGGAAGAACTGAAAGAGTTGAATCGTGACAAAGAAGAATTTGAGAGAAAATTTCTCTCAAGTCCCCGGGTGGCGGAGAACTACGCGCTTCTTCAGGATATAGGTGTGTTCCAGGTTATTGAGAGCCTGAGCCGGGAGATTAACTCTTACAAGAGCCTCCTTTCCCGGGGTCTGGATATTCTCAACCGTACCAGCATTGATGAAATAATGGACGCCACGGTCTACCAGATTTCGGATCATTTTCTTCCCTCGTTTATCGCCTTCCTCTGGAAGCCCATCCAAAACCGCGCGGATATTACCATCAAATCGTACAAGAACTACAAGCCGGTAGATATGGATCTCCATATAGATAATATCACTGCTTTTGAGCCCTTTTTTCTCCAGTTCTCCAAGCCGATCAATTTCGATCTGCTGGCCTTTGAGTTGGGTAACGACGAGGCTATCAAGCCTTTTCAGGAAGTGCACCCTGAAATTGTCATCCCCATCCTTGGCCCCTTGGGGCTGTACGGAATCATCCTGGTGGGCCGCAAAATACTGGAAAACGATTATTCCCCTGAAGAACTGCTCTTTTTGCAGCAGCTTATGTCTTTTGTGTCCCAGGCGATCAAGAACCATCTGCATTATGAACATTCCCTGCGTGACGTGAAAACGGGCCTGTATAACCACGGCTTTTTTATGACACGTCTCAATGAGGAAGTTGCCCGTATCAAGCGTACCAACCACGCCTCTTCGATCATTGTGATGGACGTGGATAAATTCAAACACTTCAACGATACCTACGGCCATCTTGCAGGCGACATGGTGCTGGAAAAACTCGCCCTGGTAATCAAGCAGGGGGTCAGAAATGACGACATTCCCTCCCGCTTCGGCGGCGAGGAATTCACCGTGCTGCTTCCCCACACCGACACCCATACCGCGTGGTCGGTGGCGGAACGCCTGCGGGAGAATTCCGCCGCCATGAAGGTCCTCTGGGATACCCCCCTGCCCAAGGTTACGCTCAGTCTTGGCATTTACACTTTTGATCAGAGCAGCAATACAGACTCCTCAGAGATCATCCGCCGCGCCGATGCCGCTCTGTATCTTTCGAAGAGACGGGGGAGGAACCGCAGCACTATTTGGGAACCCGGCTTTGCTTCCAAGAAACCATGCGAGGGGGAACCGGCATGAGCGGTATAATCGGCATCATCGGGGCTATGGAAGACGAGGTCCGGCTTCTGCGGGAAAGCATGGGGAAAAACAAAAGCGTCGGCATCGGGGGATTTACTTTATACACGGGGGAACTCGAAGGGAAGCGCGTGGTCCTTTTGCGCTGCGGCATCGGCAAGGTGAGCGCGGCGGTGGGCTGCGCTATGCTGATCCATACCTGCAGGCCGGATTTTGTCGTCAACACCGGTTCCGCCGGAGGTATTGATCCGGAGCTGCGCTTCGGCGACGCGATCATTTCCACCGGCCTCGTGTACCACGACGTGGATGTAACCGCTTTCAATTACGCGCCGGGTCAGCTTCCCGGTCAGCCCCAGATTTTTCCCGTGGATGAGGCCCTTATCCTTCGGGCGGAACAGGCGGTGGATGAACTCAAGCGGGAACAGGTCCTGCCGGCCGGCTTCAATCACCGCCGGGGCCTCATCGGTTCCGCCGATGTCTTTATGCACGAACCGGAACGCATCGCCGCGGTACGCCGCCTCTTTCCGGATATTGCCGCGGTAGAAATGGAAGGCGCGGCCATTGCCCACTGCTGCCGCCTCTTTTCCGTTCCCGCGCTGGTTATCCGCGCCCTTTCCGACATTGCCGGCGCCGAATCACCGGTTACCTCAGTCGAGTTTCTGCCTGTCGCATCCCGCCACTCAGCGGAAATTGTCCGGAGGATTGTCAGAAAGAGTTGAAGGGCGGGTTTCCGCCAAATACCTTGACCGCAGCCCTTCAACTCCGTAAGGAGCCCATTTATCGTGGTTTTTGTGTTTTTTTCACTGAAAAAAGGCACAAAAACCTACAAGCGCAACAGGCTGCCAGGGACGGTTACTCCCCAACCCGAATCGAATTAAACCACGCGTCGTTGTAGAGATCCAGGGCCGCTCCGAGGTCGTCTTTCAGCTCGGTGTTGGCCAGTTCTTCGGCGGTATACCAAGAGTCGCCGGTTTTGTATTCCCTGGCGGGGATATTCGCGGTGGCGGGGAAACCGAAGGCGTCCACAAACTCGGCGTAGATCTCCGGCCGGTGGATAAAGTCGATGAACTTGTGGGCCAGATCGGAATTCCTGGAACCCTTTAGAATACACATGCTGTCGATATAGGCCGGACCGCCTTCGGGGGGAATAAAGAAAACCGTGTCTTCCATGAGCTGGGGATTGTCGGCGATTTCCTCAAAGACCACTTCGGCGTAGCCCTGCACCACCCAGAAGTCGCCGTTGGCGTAGCCTTTGCCGAATGCCTCGGCGTCAAACTTGGTGAGGTTCGGTTTCCAGGAATTGTTGATGAGGTTTTTCACTTGCTCAATCTGGGCGGGATCTTTGCTGTTCACCGAGTAGCCGAGGTAAGCCAGGGCGTCGCCCATCACTTCCCTCATGTCGTCCAGCATGGTCATCCGGTTGCGGAGGTCTTCCCTGCCGAAGATAGCCCAGCTCCGCTCAAAATCGGGAACCTTGCCCTTGTTGACGATAATGCCCGCGGCGCCGAAATAGTAGGGAACCGAGTATTCCATATCGGGATCGTAGGTTGCCTTGCCGAGCACCACCGGGTCGATGTTTTTAAGATTGGAAAGTTTTGATTTGTCGATTTTTTCCAGCATGTTCTGCTGAATCATGATCGACACGTAATCCCCCGATGGAAAAACAATGTCGTAGCCGCTGCCTCCGGCCTTTAATTTGGCGTACATGTCTTCGTTTGAGGCAAACTCGTCGTAAATTACGGTGACATTGTATTCTTCCTCGAATTTTTCTATAACCGTATCCGGGGTATAGTAGGTCCAATTGTAGATAAAGAGCTGAGCGGATTTTTTTCCGCAGCCACCCAGCATGACCAGGACCAGGGTCATGCCCAGAACCACAGGTATTTTTTTCATCTTTTCCTCCTGATGTTGAAATTTGGTATAGTTTGATTTCAACACTTTTAATTAAGGGATTCCAGGAATCCCCAAAACCCAAATTAAAACATTTGCCCTATTCGAAAACGGCAGTTTCCGAATAGACGCGCGCTATGCGGCGCCTCATTTCGCCGCGATATATTTGAGGAAATTCCTCAAAAGGGTGGTAAGCGCCACGGTCCCCAGAATCATCACCACGGAAAGGGCGCTGATAACCGGGGTAACTCCGCCCCGGCGGGTAATGGCGGAATAGATAAATATAGGCAGGGTTGAGGAACCGGGGCCTGCCACGAAGAAGGTGATGACAAAATCCTCCAGCGAAAGGGTGATGGCGGTTAAAAGGCCGGACATGATACCGGGCATGCAGATCGGCAGGGTAACTTTGAACAGGGTTTGCCTTTCGCTGGCCCCCAGATCGTGGGCGGCTTCAATTATGGAAAAATCAAACTCGTCCAGCCGGGCCATCACCATGAGAAACACAAAGGGAAGGTTAAAGGTGGTGTGGGCGATGTAGATGGTAAACAGGCCCAGGGGAATGCCCAGTCCGGCGAAAAAAATCGAAAGGGATACGCCGATGATGATCTCCGGCAGAATCATGGGCAGAAATGAAATCGTCTGCACATAATTGCGGAGTTTGAAGCGGTACCAGTTGACGCCGATTGCGCCGATAGTTCCTATCACCGTGGCGGTGGCCGCCGAAGTAACGGCTACGACGAGACTGTTCCCGAAAGCCCGCCAGAGTTCTCTGGATGAAAGGAGCCGCTCGTACCAGCGCAGGGAAAAGCCGTTCCAGTGCATGCTGGTGGAATCGTTGAAGGAATAGAGAATCAAAACCAGCAGGGGCAGAAAGAGAAAAATAATCGTAACGATAAAAACGGTCTGGGACAGGGAAAAGCGCCTGCGGTAAGCCAGCCGCGCGTGACGGGCGGCTTCGCCCTGAATAACCCTGCCGGGCCTGATCGAGGTGATTACGCTGCGGACTACCGCTTTGAAGTTCATCAGCGGCCTCCCTGGTCCGGGGCTGCCGGCCTTGCGTCCGCGCCTTCGACTCCCCTGGCCTCGGCCGTTCGGGAAGCGTCCCGGCGCTGGATGTTCATCATCAGTAGAACACCCGCCGTGGTGACCAGGGTGAGTACCATGGAAATTGCCGAGGCCCGCGGCCAGTTACGCGATTTTGAAAGCTGGTCGGCGATAATATTTCCCAGCATGTAGGAATCCTTGCCGCCCACCAAAAGCGGTACCGCATAGGCGCCGAAAATGGGAATAAACGTAAAAAGGACCGCCGTAAAAATGCCGCTGCGGATATTGGGCAGCAGTACCTTGATCATCGAAGTCAGCTTGGTAGCGCCCAGATCGCGGGCGGCCTCAAGCAGGGAAAAATCGAATTTATCTATCGTGGAAAAAAGAGGGAGAATCGCGTAGGGCAGGTACATATAGACCAGTACCAAAACCACCACTTTTTGATTGTAGAGAAAATGGATATAGTCTTCGATGAGTCCGGCGCGGATTAACAATTCGTTGAGAAAGCCGTTGTTCCCCAGAATGTTCATCCAGGCGAAAACCCGGATGAGAAAATTGGTCCAAAAGGGAATGATGATGAGCAGCAGCAGCAGCGTTTGATTCCGGCTTTTCGCCATAAAGTAGCCGCAGGGCAGGGCGATGAAAATCGTGATCACCGTGGCGGCCATGGAAGTCAGCACCGTGCGGAGGGTGATGCCCAGAAAAATCGGGTCGCCCAGATAGGTGTAAGCGTCAATGGAAAATTCATTTTCAATGCCGCCGTACAGCCCCTTTTTGAGAAAACTGTAGATGATGATAATGCCAAGCGGCGCGAGAAAAAACAGGGTAAACCAGAGCGCCATCGGCGACGAGTACAGAGGGCCGAAATTCCTCTCGCGCTTCCGGGGAGCCTGTGGGACTTGTAGGTTCACCTTTTTACCTCGACAATGTAACCGTCATCGGCGCTCCACGAAAGAAAAACCGAATCCTTCCAGATAATATCCGGTCCCTCGTCGGAATAATTGGCGTGCTGTTTGATCACCCTGATGAGGGTTTTATCCATCACCTTGACGTAGAATTTGGTCTGGAAACCCGAATAGATCGGCTCGTCCACCGTGCCCTGAAAAAGGTTGATATCCCCCCGCTTGGTGGCGGGCCGATCCTTGGTGATAACGATCTTTTCCGGCCTGATCGTAAAGCTCACCGTCTGGCCGGAGCGTATCTCGTCCACGGTGGTCACCTTGATCCGCCCCAGCTCCGGAATATCAAGCTCCGCCATATACTCCGCCCTGGGCGCCTCCGTACCGGGCGGCGAAGGCCCGCTTATTTTTTCGGCGCTGAGCACCGCAGCGTCAAAGAGGTTGGTCTCGCCGATAAAGCGGGCCGCAAAATCCGTGGCCGGGCTTTCGTAAATATCGTGGGGCGTGCCGATTTGCAGTACGTCGCCCTGGCTCATCACCGCCAGCCGGTCCGAAACCGAAAGGGCCTCCTGCTGGTCGTGGGTAACGTAAATGAAAGTGATGCCGATTTTGTCGTGAATCTGGTCCAGTTCAATAAGCATGTGCTGCCGGAGCTTGGCGTCCAGCGCGGAAAGCGGTTCGTCCAGTAGCAGCACCCGTGGCTCATTGATCAGCGCCCTGGCAATGGCGACCCGCTGTTTTTGCCCGCCGGAAAGCTGATTTGGCTTTTTATGGGCGTGGCCTTCAAGCTGCACCAGGCGGAGGTATTCGTTCACTTTGGATTCGACTGCTCTCCTGGAGGCCTTTTTGATCCGCATGGAAAAGGCCACGTTTTCAAACACCGACAGGTGGGGAAACAGGGCATAGTTCTGGAAAACCGTGTTTGCCTGCCGCCGGTTGGGAGGAAGCGGAAGCACATTGTCCCCGTCAAAGGTAACCGCCCCGGAATCGGGGTGCTCAAAACCCGCGATAATCCGCAGGAGGGTTGTCTTTCCGCATCCTGAAGGCCCTAGGAGGGAGAAAAACTCCCCTTTTTTAATCTCAAGATTCACATTGTTGAGCGCCCTAAAATCACCGAAGGATTTAGAAACCTCCCTGATGACCACATCGCTTCCTTTCAATCTGTTACTTCCAGCCTCCTTTCAGGCAAGAGCTACGCCGCGTTTCGGCGCGGCATCCCATGCCGCCGTAATCCCTACCCGGGTATTTCTAAAGGTACAATGCGGATTTTCGCCCTTATTGTCAACTAGGAGCCTGTGGGACTTGTGGGTTTTTGGGCTCCTAGCAGCCTGTTGCGCTTCATTCGAGGGATGACTAAAAGGCGCGGGGAGTGGTAAAATTCCCGCACGGGCGCAAGATTTGTCAACATAGACCGGGATGCGCCGCTGTTGTTTCCCGAAGATTTGCGGAAACGGGTTCCTGAGAAGCACATCGTCCACTTTATTGACGCCGTAGGGAAACCGGAATCAGAAACTTCAAGGTAAATGAGAACGGCAGCGGGGATGAGCAGTATCTGTCTGAGATGATGCTGGCGTTACTCATCTACGGTTATGTAAGCAAACGGATGTCATCGCGGGTGATAGAAGAGGCGGCCTACATGGGATTGAAAAGGAGACATTATGAACAAACTTTGTCTTGTATGGACAATCGCGGCAATGGCGCTTTTTACGAGCTGCGAAAAGCGCGGCACACCCCAGTCCGCCGCCGACAGGCCGCCAGTAATTTCCGATAGTTCACCAGGCGGTAACTCTGTTGCTGCCGATGTAGTAGTTCCATTTGTTCCCGGTGTGATAGTTCCATTGCCTGCCGATATGGCAGTTCCGTTGGAGGAAGCGGAAGAAAAACCGCTGCAGGAGATAATCAATGATTATGCTTCTACAGCGCCCGGCAGGACTCCTGTAAAACATCGGTTGTTATTCCAGATTGAAGGCAACTTTACCGGTTCCGGCAACAGGGAGATCATTGGCTTTTATACGGAGGTAAGATGGGATTCTACGGGGAGGGGATGGATAGACTGTGGTTATTGTTTAGTATGCGATACATCTGGTGAAAAAGTTGAATATGCATACCCTATAAATTTTGTAACTAGTGCGTTTATGGAAAATGAAGATGATGCAGCAGGGGCAGGTTTAACCGAGGTACTGGGAAGATCTATTATCTGGAGAGACAGGAAAATTGGCTATGTCAGCGATTTTAATGGAAACGGGAAAGAGGAATTGTATCTCTATAGAAGAGGCGGGATGGGCGAAGGACCGCTTTTTTTTGAGTTTGGCGGAACAGAATTTGTAGGGATACTCGACATTGTAACGACCAGCATAACGATTACCGGTATTGACCCTGAAGAAAAGTCCTTTACTATTGAGGCAAACTTCAGAACTGATGACGGAGAAGGGGTTTGGGAAAAACGGGTATAT
>JAIROT010000236.1 GCA_031257385.1 Treponema sp. | reverse complement strand
ATAAGCCATTTCTTGTCTTCTTCGCTGTACCGTTTCATAGTACCTCCTGGTTAAGTGTTTCCAGAAAGTCTACGCTTGTCGTTCAGGTGAAAAAAGGTGGGGCGTAATTGACGGATACGAATGGTATACGCCACTTCTTGAGATTAATAGGGGCTTGGTTGAATTCTTTTGTTATACGGCGGTATGATCCATACTCAGGAGAGGGCATTGACCGGGGAAAGGGCCAAAGAACAGTTCACCATTACCATGGAAAAATTTATCGGCTTGGCCTGTGTCCGCCTGCCCGATGACGTGTACGCGCGCCTTGAGGAAATGCGCGCGCGGGAAGATTCCCCGCTGCAGCGGGCGATCTATGACAGCTATTTTGAAAACCTGCGTAAAGCCCTTGAACTGGGCCGGCCCTGCTGTCAGGACACCGGCCTGCCCCAGTTCTACCTGAAAGCCGGGACAGCCTTTCCCTATCTGGATATCACCGCCGCGGCCCTTGCCGAGGCGGTGCGCCGGGCAACGCTCAGCGCGCCCCTCAGGCCCAACGCGGTCAATTTCTTCGATGAAAAAAACACCGGGGACAACACCGCCGAGCGCGTCCCCTGGATCAACTGGGAAATCGTTCCCGGCGCTTCCGGCATGGAGATCACCCTGTACCTCGCCGGCGCGGGATGCAGCCTGCCGGGCAGGGCCCGGGTGTTCAAACCCTCGGACGGTTACGGGGCTGTCATCCCCTTTGTGTTTGACGCCGTTTCGGGTCCGGGTATAAACGCCTGCCCTCCCCTGGTGGTGGGCATCGGCCTGGGACATAACGCGGAAAACGCCGCGCTGCTCTCCAAGAAAGCCTGTCTGCGACTCCTGGGCAGCCGTCACCCCCATCCCAAAGGCGCGGAGCTTGAGCGCCGGATCATGGAAGGCCTCAACGGCCTCGGCATCGGCGCGCAGGGGCTGCCGGGCAATCAGGCCGTCATGGCCGTGCATATCGAATCATCGGGCAGGCACACCGCTACCATTGCCTGCGCCGTAAACGTTTCCTGCTACACCCACCGCCGGGGGATCATCCGCTTCAAAGAGGATCTTTCCTTTGAACTGCCCACTTACAGGGGGGCCGCGCTGTGAACAGCCCCGTCCTTCGCCCCCCCCTTCGTGATGAAGACCTCGCCGGCCTGCGCATTGGGGACATCGTGTACCTTTCAGGCGTCCTTGTAACCGCCAGGGACGAGGCGCACCGCCGTATGGTGCGCGAGGGCATGGAAAGCCCCGTCGATTTCAGCGCCGCCGCCCTGTTCCACGCCGGCCCCATTGTCAGGGAAAATCCACCGCGTTACGAGCTCGTCTCCATAGGCCCCACCACCTCAAGCCGCATGGAAGAATATGCCGCCGCCTTTATCGCGCGGAGCGGCCTTAAAATGATGATAGGCAAAGGCGGCATGGGGGACAAAACCGCCGCGGCCTGCCGCGGGCACGGGGCCGTCCATTGCGTATACCCCGGCGGCTGCGCGGTCCTCGGCGCGGGGCAGGTTGAAAAAATCGAGAACGTCTTCTGGCGGGAATTGGGCATGAGCGAATGTCTCTGGGTGTTGCGGGTCCGCGAATTCGGCCCCCTGATTGTGAGCATCGACACTCAGGGAAACAATCTCTTCGCCGAAAGCGCCGCCCGCTGCGCCTCGCGCCGTGAAGCCTGCACAGCCCCCATTATCGCAAGCCTTTGAAAAGAACGGCCGGCGCTCCGGCGTTTAAGCCATGACCGCTTCGGCGCCGCGCCGGACTTTCGGAAGAGAGGTTTCAGCGGGCCGCATACTGGGTATGGCTTCCCGCAGAAGGGCGCGCAGGAATTCGCTGTCGCGGTATATTCCGGGGCGCTTTGGATCAAAGCGGCAGACGGGCCGCAGTTCGTCCAGCAGCGCGGGGATATCAACGGCAAGGGGGCTCTTCCGGTTCAGGCGCAGGATGCGGCTGTACCCGGTTTCACAAGGCTCCTCGTCCCCGGCCCAGAGCCGCTCGTTCAGACGCTCGCCGGGGCGGAGGCCGGTGTATTCTATCCTGATTTCGGTTTCAGGCTCAAAGCCGTAGAAGCGGATCAATTGTTCCGCCAGGTCCCGGATGCGGACCGGCTCTCCCATGTCCAAAAGGTACAGCCCGCCGTTCTCGCCGACGCCGCCCGCCTTGAGCACCAGGGAACAGGCCTCCGGAATCGTCATAAACCAGCGGCGCATGTCCGGATGGGTAACGGTAACCGGCCCGCCTTTTTCAATCTGCCGCTGAAACAGGGGCACAATGGAGCCGCGCGAACCCAGTACGTTGCCGAAGCGGACCACCATAAAGTCGGTATCCCCGCCGTACCCGGCCTTCGCCGCGGCGTCCAGTACCAGCCGCTCACAGAGGTATTTGGACGCGCCGTACACCGACACCGGCTCCACCGCCTTGTCGGTGGTGATGTGTACAAAACGTTTTACGCCGTGCTTCCGCGCCGCGTTGATCAGGTTTTCGGTACCCAGCACATTGTTCTCGACGGCCGCCACCGGATTTTCTTCCATCATGGGCACGTGCTTATAGGCGGCGGCATGAAATACCGCGTCCGCCCGTAAATTCCCCAGAATATAGTCAACATAGTTGCCGTCTTTAAGGTCTCCGATAACCGGCACCAGCGCCGCCTTTTCGCCCGCCCCCTCTTCCTGGAGCAGCCGCAGTTCCCGGTCAATCTGGTAAATCGAATTCTCGCCGTGGCCGAAAAGGAAAAGCCTGGAAGCGCCGCCGGAGAGGAGCTGCCGGCACAGTTCGCTGCCGATGGAGCCGCCCGCGCCGGTTATCAGTACCCGTTTGCCCCTGAGGTACGCGAGACTCTGGCGGAGCTTTATCGCCACGGGCGTCCTGCCCAGAAGGTCCTGGGGGTCAATGGAGCGCGTCTGAATCAGACGGGCGTCCCCGTCCAGTATCTGGGAGATGCCCGGCAGGATCCGAATCCGCTCGAAGCCCGCTTTTTTCAGGATCGTATACAGATCTTTGAGGTATTCCCTGCCGGCGCCGGGAATCGTGATGATAGCCTCGTCGGCGGGGTTCATCCGCAGCAATTTGGCCACGTCCCGAATCGGCCCCAGTACCGGAATGCCCTCAATCCGCCGGCCTATTTTTCCGGGATCGTCGTCCAGAAAAGCCACTACCTCTCCGAACACCGCTTTGGATTTGATTTCGTTTGCCAGGCTCCGGCCGGCGAATCCCGCCCCGATAATATACAGGCGTTTTGATTTTTGTATGGTCATGTCCCCTCCCCGGGCGCTTCATGAACGGAGAGTTTAGCGGCGGTCCAGCGGGCTTATCACCTCAAACGCAAGATCAATGGAAAAGGAATCCTCATAGAGGTCCAGCTTGATCTTTGCCCTCCCCTTTCTTTTATCGACCTTTATTATCTTTCCCTCAAGTCCCATAAGCGGGCCTTCCACCACCACAATGCGGGATTTTTCGTTAAAGTAGGCCTTGGAAACGCCCGCCACCGGCCCGATTTTTTTGATGAAGTGCAGCACCAGTTCCAGATCCTGGTCCGCCAAAGGCAGGATGTTCTGGTTCGATTTCAAGAAGCGGAAAAAGCCGTCGGTACGCCGGAAAGCCCACTGGTGGCTCAGAAGATCCCCCTCTTCGCCGGCTTCCAGAAACACATACCCGGGAAAAATCGCCGCCATAGACTGCCGGACAACCCCCCTGCGCCTGATATCAATGCGGCGCTGGGGAAAATAAAGGGGAAAAGGAACCTCCGGATGCAGAGCCTTAAAGAGACGGATAAACTTGTCTTCACCCCGGGTTTTTACCTGTAGCGCGTAGTACTTTAACATTATGGGACACTCTAAAGATAAAAGAATTCCCGCAAAAAAAACAAGGGGACGCAATGCGCCATAATTTTTCTAAGTGAAAAGGGGTACGTGCGTGTTGCAAGACTTTGCGCAAGACGGTACATTATACGCATGGGAAACGCCGTGCCGATTAGCGAATTTGCCATTATTATCCGGCTCTGCCTTGGATTCCTCGCGGGGGGGATCATCGGCTTTGAGCGCTCAAGCCGCCGCCAGATAGCGGGCCTGCGGACGCACATACTCATCTGCCTGGGGGCGACCCTCCTCATGCTGCTTTCAATCTGGCTGTCCCAGGGTTTCAATGAAACAAGAAACGGCGATCCGGGCAGAATTGCCGCCCAGGTGGTTTCGGGCATCGGCTTCCTGGGGGCCGGGGCAATAATCCGCCTGGGGAACAACGTCAAGGGGCTTACCACCGCCGCTTCCCTCTGGCTCATCGCCGCGGTTGGTATGGCCATCGGCGCGGGCATGTACATTGCGGCCGCGGCTGCCGAGGCTTTAAGCCTCATTACCCTGGTAGTCCTCGACCGTATAGAAAAAAAGATATTTCCCGCGGCGCGGAACAAATTGCTGGAGATACAGTACAAACCCGGCTCCAAAGCCGATACCGCGGCGGCCCGGGAGATACTGAAAAATTACGGCCTTAAAATCCAATCCATGGATGTGAACCAGGGGCTGGGAAAAGGGAAAAACACCAGACTCCGTTTCCTGGTCAGTATTCCCGACTCCGCCGACATTTCAAAACTCGCCAGGGCTTTCAAAACGGCGGGTGACGCGGCCAGGGTCGAAATCAAGGAGAAATTTTAAGCAGCGGAATCACCGGCGGGGTCAGTTCTATGGCGGCGGGAAAATCTTCTTTCTCAAGCAGCACGGTTTCGCCGTCCATCTGGGCAAGAATCGGATGAAGGCCCGAAAACTCGACCCGCCGGGCGCTAAAAAGTATCGACTCGGGCTTTTCAACGTGCTCCCCGGTGCGGAACAAGCCCTTGAGGGCCAGCTTGCGCAGCAGCGGCATTTGTTTTACGATGCAGACATTGCGATCATCGGGGAGAATCTTATTATGGGAGCCGTAGGTCCGGCGCCCGGAAGCGCCTACCGCGATGAGCAGCGCTTTTTCCCGGAAAGAACAAAGCTCCCGCTCCTGTTCGTCCAGGGCGCGGACATCAAGAAAATCTACTTTGTACAAGCGGTCGTAGAGCAGGGCGGCGATATCCACCCAGAGTTTATAGGAATCGCCGGGAAGAGTTCCCTTCATCTTGTTGGTCATGTGGGTAACAAACGCGTCAAGGCCCGCTGAAAGGATGTTAAAGGCAAGGAAAGGGCCTTTCGCTTCGGCGGGACCGCCGGAAGCGGTCAACAGCCGCAGCGCCGGGCTGAATTCGATATTCACAGGCTTTACCAGAAGATCAAGCGCGCCGGCCAGATCGGCGCGGTCCACGCCGTCGTTGCCGGTTCCCATAGGAAGGCGCAACACCGCCATATTGGCGCGGACACGCCCGGACCCGCGGTACACGGAGGATAACACTTCCAGGCTTGTTCCGTCACCGCCAGCGGTGATAACAAGATAAAAAGGCCCAGGGGCGCTATCCGCTTCTTCAATCAGGGACCGGGCGGTTTTTTGGGCCGTCCCCGGCCCGGCGGTGCAAACCAGGGCGCTGCCGGAAAACGCGGCGAAATCTTTCGCTGTCTGTGAAGGGAGGGCTTCACGAAGAGGATTCGCCAGGGCCTTTTCCCGGTACGCTTCCAATACCCGGCTATGCTCCTTCCAGCGGGACCGGATGGTAAATCCGCCGGCGGTAGGGTTAGCGATAAAGATCAGGCGCAGCGGGCGGCCCGGCGCTACACGGGAACGGGCGCAGATTTCAGCCAAAGACCGGGCAAAAAATTCCATGTCCATAATACGCTCCTCGCGGGTTACGCTTTATACCAACAAGTCCGGCAGTTTGTACACGTCCTCCACCCCGTCAACCAGCACGCCGCCCATGCCGAGTTCCAGGGGAAGGGCGATGTCAATGTCGTAGCGGTCCCCCACGGACACGCAGAAAGGGGCCGCCGCGCCGCACAATTCGGCCGCTTTGCAGAACGGCGCCTCGTGGGGCTTGGAAACGCCGCAGGTGTCCAGGCCCACAATCGCCCGGAAAAAACCGGAGGCCCCCAGGGCGGCGAGTGTCCGCCGGGCAATAGATACGGGGTTGTTGGTAACCACCGCCAGGGCAAAGCGGACGGCAAGTTTCCCAAGGGCGGCGCAGAGCCGCGGGTCATCCGCGAGGTAGCGCTCAGGCTCGTACAGTTCTTCCCTCCAGCGGACGCTTTCCGCAATGGAAACGCCGAAGGCTTCAAAGGCCTTCCCCATGCTTATCTTCCGCCCGCCGTGAGCGGCGGCCCACTCTTCCCGGCAGCGGGCGATCTCCCCGTTCATTTCCTCAAAGGATTTTCCCCTGAGGCGGGCAAGCCGTCCGACGGGAAGGTCAAGCTGGCTTCGCTGGTATTCGGGATGGGTGTAGAGGGTGGAATCCATGTCGAAGAGTACCGCGGCGCAGTATGGGGGAAGCCGGTACGCCTTCATATTTCGGTCTGCTGAAAGGGCAACTCATGCTGGGGGCCCGCGCCCTTGGTCTCCGCCAGAAGCCGGTTGATAATCTCGCGGCTGTCCAGCAGGCTCGAAATGGAAAGATTCTGGTGCAGCCGGGAAATAACATGGGCAAAGAGGCCCGATATATTCACGCTGATATACCATTCCCGCTTGAGAACCTCTTCCTGGTAAACGGCGTTGGTACCGATGATGCGGTAAAAAAGCCCCTCTTTATACGCCCGGTCAAGATACGAAACGGCGTCGCCTGAAAACAGGGGCAGGCTGATGGAGCAGATGATCCGCCGCGCGCCGTTTTCCCTGAGTATCTGCATCCCCTTGATCAGAGTCCCGCCGGTACCCAGCATGTCGTCGGCCATAAACACCGTCTTGTCCCGCACATTGCCCAAAAGCCGTATCTGGGAAATATTCGTATCCAGGGCGTCTTTGGTGATCTTCGAGTAATCCCGTTCCTTGTAGAGCAACGCCAGGGGCTTCTTCAAAGCCGAGGCGAAAAACTTGTTCCGGTCCACCGCGCCGGTATCCGGGGAAACCACCACGAAATCGTCGCTGAGTATTCCGTCCAGGCGGCTCAGGGTACGGATAATCTGATAGCTGGCGTGGAGATTCTCAAGACGCATCCGGTTGAACGCGTTCATAATATCCCGTGAATGAATGTCCAGTGTGATAAGGTGATTCACCCCCAGGCCCTCAAAAATCTTCCCGATCCGGCTCGCACTTAAGGCTTCCCTGCCTTTGGCCTTGTGCTGCCTGGCATAGGGAAAATTGGGCATAACAAGCGTTACCCGCTGCGCCCCGGCCAGCCTGACCGCGTCGATAGTAACAAAAGCGGTCATTATATGATCGTTGATGGAAAGGGCTTTTTTCTCCCTGCCTGAAAAATTGACCGGGTAGTGGTTCTCCACATCCTGAAAAATATAGATGTCTTTTCCCCTGATGGATTCCTGTATCTCCGCCTTGATTTCGCCGTTGGCAAACAGGGTGAATTTGACGGGGACTTTGAAGCGGGGGACCGGGCAGTGCGCCCCCCGGGCGTGGGGGCCTGAAAACACGATTTCACCGATTACATTGATCTGCCGCAGGGCGTCTTCAACGCTGAGGCCGTAACGCCGGGCAAGCTCCGCCGTTGTCTTTTCCCCGTTGCGCCGGTAGCGCCGCTTCAGGTGGGTAACTACCTCGTCGGCGAACACTTCGCCGCCCGGACAGGCGATAATGGCAAGGTTCACCGGGTTGGAATACTTCATCGGTTCCCTATAATACCACGGAACAGGGGCGGCGGTCAATAGACCCTGCCGCCGGATTGCGGGGGGCGCACACATCGACCCAGCCTTTGCTTTGCGAATACTCTTCCAGTTCGGCCAGGGTTAATTCTATCGCGGAATTGCCGCTGCCGCAGGCAGGGTACACCGTTTGGAAACGCTTCATGGAATTGTCAAGATACACCTCGACACCGGGGGGCAGGGCAAAGGGGCAAACGCCGCCGACGGCGTGGCCGGTGCATTGAAAGGCTTCTTCGGGGTTTAACATTCTGGCCTTAAAGCCGAATTGCCCGCGGAATTTCCGGTTGTCCAGCTTCATGTCTCCGGCGGCAACGACAATTACAGCCCCGGCAGCGCCCCGGAGGGAAATGCTTTTTGCTATTCTGGCGGGAATCACGCCAAGGGCGGCGGCGGCAAGTTCCACCGTGGCGGTGGAAGCGTCCATCTCGATAATATCCCTGTCTCTGTTCCAGAGGCTTAAATAAGCGCGTACTTGTTCAATTGACATACGCAATTATACCAAAAATACATGAAACGTAAAAGATTGGCGCTGCCTGAAACTGTCATTGCCATTCCTTCGCATTATCGTTATATTGGTATCAGGAGTGAAATATGCTTGAAGAACAGGTGAAAACTGCTTTGGATAATGTGCGGCCCTCTTTGCAGGCCGACGGCGGGGATGTGGAATTTGTTTCCATTTCCGAGGACGGGACTGTTTCGGTAAAGTTGACCGGCGCCTGCGGCGGCTGCCCCATGGCCCAGATGACGATTAAAATGGGAATTGAAAATTATCTCAAAAAGGAAGTGCCGCAGGTCAGCGCCGTTGTCGGCGTATAAGAGAGACGGTTTTCGCGCCGGCATAATCCCCGGCCCGATTGGAACGATCCCGTTTCATACACCGCCCCGCCCGAAACGCCTCATTTAGAAAATTTACCGGCGAGAGCCTGGCAAGACGTGCAGACGTGCGTGATTCGCTTGACATTACCAATGAAACACGCTATTATTTTAGATAACATTAAGGAGTGGATATATGTCAGGTTTTACAGGGCTGATAGGTAATCCCCCCCCCCATTCCTCCCAATAGATAAACTCCGCACCGGGCGTGGTTCTGTTGCCTCGCGCCGCTTGCCTGCTCCTCTCCCGGCCATAGTTTTTACAGTCTTATCAGGTTTCTCCCTCCTTTTTTATCTTTATCAAGGGGTTTTGGAACAGACTCCTTTAATTAAACCTCATTAAAAGGAGCATGGAATGAAAAAATTTGTGTTGTTCATTGCGGCGGTTAGTCTTGGCCTGGGGGCTTTTGCCCAGAGCGGCAGGATTACCGAACTGGCGGGAACCGTGGAACTGAAGCCCGCGGGGGCGGCGGCTTCCGGGGATCCGGTGGAACGGAGTACCATCGTGTCCATGGGATTCAAAAGCAGCGTGGTTATCGAGGTGGGAAGCGCAACCATCCTTGTACGGCCCCTTACCAGGCTGAGTCTGGAAGAAATAGCCGTGAGGGAGGACACGGAAACGGTCAGGATGAATCTGCGGGCGGGCCGTGTGCGGGTGGATGTGAATCCCCCTTCCGGGGCAAAGGCCGATTTCACCGTGGTAAGCCCGACCGCCACCGCTTCGGTGCGGGGCACCGGCTTTGAAATGGGTACGCGCAGCGTTCAGGTGAATGAGGGCGTCGTGGCATACCGGGGTTCCCGCGGCGCGCCGGCGCTGGTATACGCCGGCTCGGAGAACAGCGTGAATATCACTACCGGCAAGGCGGCGAATTCGGTGGACATAATCCAGACCGGCCTGCTGCCGCCGCCCCCGGCCGGGACGGACAACGCCATGCCGGATGTAACGTTTATCGCCGGAACAGTACCTCAAATAGTACCTGATTTCGGTTTGGTGGGCATAGGCTTTGGTTTTGATCCCTAGGAGCCTGTGGGACTTGTGGATTTTTGCGGCCTTTGACCGCAAAAACCCCCGATTTTCGGGCTCCTTTGGGAGTCTGCAATCGGGTAGGAGGCTGCCCATTATTTGGGCAGCCGTCCTCCCACACCACCGTGCGTACCGTTCGGTACACGGCGGTTCAATGGATTACGTG
>JAIROT010000229.1 GCA_031257385.1 Treponema sp. | reverse complement strand
ATAAGCCATTTTTTGTCTTCTTCGCTGTACCGTTTCATAGCACCTCCTGGTTAAGTGTTTCCAGAAAGTCTACGCTTGTCGTTCAGGTGAAAAAAGGTGGGGCGTAATTGACGGATACGTTTTATCAACGTGCACTATGCAAAACACATCGGTAATGAAGTATCTCAAAGAATGTTTAGCCGCCTTTTTCAGATTTGATTCATTTCCGGATTACATAAATCTGGCCGAATCGCTGTGAACGGTTACAATATTTTTAAATTCGAGCTGTTTTATGGTACACTCTAATTCATTAATTTTTTTCTTCTGGTTTTCAACCATGGTACCCCAATCAGAGGGTGACTTCTTTTTTATTACATCCACAAACTGCATGTTCTTATAGTATCATATCTATTTCTGTTTGTAAATCTTTCGTCTTTTTATTGGAATTTTATCAGGGGAGAAATTGACAGATACCCATAATTTACCCCGAAAAAGAAGTTGCACCCGGATGAGGTGGAATGAGTCCACCGCCCAGGCCATGGTGACCCTTAAAGCCAAGGAAGAGAGCGGGATATGGGGCGCTTCGGTTCGGGACTTTATCATGGCTGCCTGAATGCCCCGAAAAAGAAGTTGCACCCGCGTGTTCCGTGTTCTTTACTCTTTCTTCATTGTTATTTACTATTTGTTGATATGTACCGCGTTTTGGTTGTAGATGATGAAGAGCCGGTTCTGGACAGCTATGTTTTTATGCTCAAAGGCTGCGCCGGTTTTACTCTGGCGGGTAAGGCGCGTTCCGGCTTTGAGGCCCTCAAGCTGATCCACGAGCTTGAGCCGGATCTGGTTTTTATGGACATCAACATCCCCGGTCTGGACGGTCTTGAGGTTATCGCCGATGTGCACAAAAAATTCCCCGCGATGATCTTTGTTCTCTCTACCGCTTACGAGCGCTTTGACCTTGCCCAGCGGGCCATCCCCCTGGGTGTGTTCGACTACCTGGTAAAGCCCGTGTCCAAAAAGACCTTTCTCGCGACACTGGATACGGCGCGGGAGGCCCTGCAAAGCCGTGAAGCCGCCCCCGTGGAAGCGGAAACGCCCCTGCAGCGTTTCATGCGGCGGACCATCTGGAAAGCGATGAATGAAAACGAGTGGGCGGCGGTCCGCGCCGAACTGGCCCTTCCCTCGGACAGGGGAATTGTCTGCATCCTGGAAAGCGGGGAAGCCGAAACGGTATGCGCCCGTCTGGCGGAGTTGATTTCCTACAGGCGTCACTGTGTGTATGACGTCATGCTGAACCGGGGCATATTCCTCATTTCCGGCGAACCCGGCCGTGAGGATCTTAAGGAACTGCTTGACCTTGCATTTGGGGAGTTTCCGCCGGGCGGGGGAGAATTCCGGGGCCTGGGGGATCCGCGCCGGGGGCCGGAACTGTATCTGTCCTGCGCCGCCGCGCTCCGCGATTTGGAAGACAGACGCAGGCAAAAAGGAGTCCGAAACGGCGGCTTCCGGGACGATGAACGCCGGCGGTTCATTCAACTCCGCCGGAAAATTGGCGCCGCCGATCCCGCCGAACTGCGAAAACTGTTCGGCCTTATCTGGGGCGGTGTTTTCGCCAATCAGGACTTTAGCCTTGCCAAGGGGAAAATGGCCTCGCTCTTTATGTTCCTCATGGACGACATCACCGGCTGTTACAGCAATCCTGATGAAACACCGCTCTTTAACGCGGCCGAAGAAATCATGTCCCTGAAGGACCTTGCCGACTGGGAACTCTGGTCCGCCGCCGCCTTTGAAAAACTACTGAACGAGGCCGCCCTCCGCCGTTCGGATAGCCCTCTCCCCCTGGTCAAAGCCATCGCCTACATAAAGGAATATTACGCCGACCCCGCCCTGCAGCTCAGTACCGCCGCCGAAGCTGCCCAGGTATCGCCCGCCTACCTGAGCCGCCTTTTTTCGGATCAGCTCGGAACCAGCTTTGTCGATTACCTCACCGCCTTCCGCATCGAAAAAAGCGAAAAACTGATCCGGGAATCAAGCCTGAGCATCAAGGAGATCGCCTTTGCCGCCGGTTACCGTGACCCCAATTACTTCAGCAAGATTTTCAGAAAGCTGCGGGGTCTCAGCCCCTCGGAATTTGCGGAACGGCTTCCCTAAAAGTTTTTCCCTAAAGAAACTCCTGATCCCCCGTTAGTGAGCCTTTCTTTCTACACGGTAAGGTCGGCGAATTGGGCGGAAAGGAAAGCGGCAAGACTGCCTGGGGAGATGACTATCTGCGCGCCGCGCTCTCCGGCGCTGATCCCAATGGCATCGAAGAGGCGGGCGGTTTCGTCGATGAAAACGGGGAAGCGTTTTTTCATGCCGATTGGGGAACAGCCGCCCCGGACATAGCCGGTGAGGGGGTACAGTTCCTTCATCGGGATAAGGGCAACGCTTTTTTCGCCCGCCGCTTTGGAGGTCTTTTTCAGGTCCAGCTCCGTGACGGCGGAAACGCAGCACACAATATACGCGCCGGAAGCGCCTTGCAGCACCAGCGTTTTGAAGACCTGTTCTACGGGTATATCAAGAGATTCCGCGGCGTGCAGCGCCGAAAGATCCGATTCGTCTACCGTGTATTCCTTGACGGTGTAACTGATGCCGGCGGCGCTCAAGAGGCGCATCGCGTTGGTTTTTATCATGCCTTTACCCCGGGAGCTTTAAGCGCTCCCGCGCAAAAAAGCCAGTATGTCCGCGCCTGAGGGAGGGCAGCCGGGGCAGGAGGCTTTGAATCCGGCGGTGCATTGTCCCACGCCGAGTTTTCCTGATTTTTGCCGGAAGCCCTGGCCGACGCAGACTTTTTCCCTGAGCCGGTCAAGCCCGTTCCGGCCCATGCGGGACAGGGCAAATACCAGCGCCGCGTAACAGGCGCTGCAGGCCCTGTCTTCGGTGATATGGGCGGCGAGCCGCGAAACTTTGCCGCCGGGCCTGGCGGAGACGGCCGCGCTGCCGCCGTTTAATTCCCGCACTTTGGCGCCGTGCAGGTCCGCGCTCCCCACTCCGAGTTTTTCCGCGAGGCCGATGTAGGGAATGTCGGCAAGGGTATAACCCATCTGGGCCGCGGCCCAGGCGTCGCAGAGTACCGGGTCTCTGGCGGCAAACATGCGTCCGGCGTGGACCGGATTGCCGCCTTCCTCAAAATCAAGGTCGCCGCAGATTCCGTCAACCACGATGAAGTCATTGCGGACCGCGGTGTTGAGATGGGCAATGGGTCTGGTCAGGCCGAGGCTGTGGAAGCGGCGTTTTTCCCGGTCGGGGATGATTCCCTTGTTGTTCTTGAGGGCGCAGGTAAGGCGTGTCTGGCAATGGCCTTTCATCACCGGCAGGTTGATCATAAAATCCAGAGCCAGGGCGCTTTCGCAGATTTCGATTTTCATGCCCTTACAGTCGCAGGCCCTCGTTTTGCCGGACTTGGTATCAATAAGCCCGACCCCGGCCTCGCTTGCGAGTTTCCGGTAGCCGCAGACGGTAAACGCCTTGTCGGTGGAATCCCCGGCCCAGGAACCTTCGAGAATCACCAGATTGGTAAAGCCGTTTTTCCTGAGATAGGCGATAAGCCCCGCCGCGATTTCCGGGTGGGTAGTAGCCCCGCCCGAAGCGGGCCGGGAAACAACCAGATTGGGCTTCAGGCCGATGCGTTTGCCCCGCTCCCCGATAAGGCCGGCAAGATCCGCCTCTTCAGCGAGACGGATCGCCATTGCCGCCATATCGCCGCCGTATATAACCAGGATTTCATTTTTTTCCATAGCCGTCACCCGAATCATCCCCGGCTTTGTTCGCCCGATTCCCGCCCGTCAATCACGTTAACCGTTATTTCCATAACACGGTGCCGCAATACCCTGGTTACGCGGATTTGCAAATTACACCATACAAACTGTTCGCCGCTGCGGGGTATGCCGCCGGTTTTTTCCATAACCCAGCTTCCCACAGTGGTATTGGGGATATCGCCCGTTTCACCGCCGCCGCTCCCTGTATATTCAAGCATATCCTGAAGATTCGCGCTGCCTATCACGGTAAAACTTCCGTCCGGATTTTTTTTAACCGGTTCCACTATTTCGTCATGCTCGTCCCAGATTTCACCTACCAATTCCTCAACAATATCCTCGATGGTAACAATACCCAGCGTACCGCCGAACTCATCCACCAGCACCGCAAGGTGGGCCTGCTTTTGCTGCAAAGTCCGCAGGAGTTTTGAAATTTTAATCGTCTTGGTAACAAAGACAACGGGTTTCATAATTTCCGCCACGGTCTTTTTGTCCCTCATCACCTCATGATGAAAATCCTTGAGCAGTATGACTCCGATAATATTATCAATGTTTTCCCGATAAACCGGCAGGCGGGAAAATCCGGTCTCGGCGAACTTCCGGTCAATTTCCCCGGCGGTATCATTCTCCGATACCGCCGACACGTCTATCCGCGGGGTAAAAATTTCGCCGGCCGTCAAATCGTCAAATTCGATCACCTGGCGGATCATCTCCTCTTCCTGCTTGTTAATGCCCCCTTCCTGCCTGACTTCTTCCACAAAAGTCAGCAGTTCATCCTCGGTAACCGAGCGGTCCCCCTTGACGGGGAAGATCTTCACGATGACTTTTCTCCATGCTCCGGCCAGGTAGTTAAGCGGGGTAAAAACGATAACAAAGAAACGCAGCAGCGGCGCCACCCTGAGTGCGGTCAGTTCCGGCGATTCCTTTGCCAGGGTTTTAGGGGAAATTTCACCGAACACCAGTACCGCCAGTGTCATAACGATGGTGGTAATGGTTACCCCTTTTGCGCCGAAAAGACCCACAAAAAGCACCGTCGCCAGGGCGGAGGAAGTGATGTTGACGATATTGTTCCCGATGAGCACTGAGGAAAGGAGCTTATCATAGATGTCCAGCAGTTTAAGGGCAAGGGCGGCCCGCCTGTTTTTTGCCGCCAAATTTTTCAGCTTGATCCGGTTGAGGGAAGAAAAGGCCATTTCGCTGGCGGAAAAAAAAGCGGAAAAACAGAGCAGGGCCGCAAGAGAGACCGCCAGGGTTATATAATACGAGTCAGCATTGTCCATTAACGAGGCGCCGATCAGAATCGAACTGATGCATAATGGTTTTGCAGACCACTCCCTTACCGCTTGGGTACGGCGCCAAAACCCTTGTCAGGGTTCGCATACATAAATATAACAAAAATGAAGGTTTTTGTCCACCTACCGGCTTCGGAACCGCCTTAAAAACTTTCCCCGCCCCGGCTTTCCGCGGAATTCAGCGGAATATTGACACTATTGTCCGTCTGCGGCATTATGTTATCGAAAGGAAGAATGATGAAAAACTCCGTTCAGGCGTACTACTATTATTACTATATCCCCACCCGCGCGGAGTCAGGCGTTTTCAGGCTATAAACTGAAAGGCCGGTTATCCTGTATATCAGGGAGGCTCCCGCGGCGCTTAAGCGCACGGGAACCTCCCTTTTTTTATGCCCGCCCGCCGGACTAATCCGGGGCGGAATTAAACGGAAGGAGTTTGACATGATTATCGCAATGAAACACGGGGTCGCCAGGGAGGAGGCCCTGCACTTTGCCGAAAGCCTTGAAAAACAGGGGGTGAAGGTCAATTTTTCCGAAGGGGCCACCCGGACCGTGCTGGGCCTCGTAGGGGATACCACCGCCATTGACCAGGAGGCTTTGCAGGCCAGCCGTCTGGTGGAGAAGGTGATCCGGGTACAGGAACCGTACAAGCGGGCAAACCGGATGTTCCATCCGGACGGCACGAAAATCGTTCTGCTCCCGGCAAACGGCAAAAAGGCAAAGATTGGCGGCGGAACTTTCGCCGTTATCGCCGGGCCCTGTTCGGTGGAGAGCAGGGAACAAATTATTTCCATTGCGGAGGAGGTGAAAAAAGCCGGGGGCGCCTTTCTGCGGGGCGGAGCTTTCAAGCCCCGCACCAGCCCTTACAGTTTTCAGGGCCTGGGCTGCGAAGGTCTTGACCTGATACTGGAGGCGAAAAAAGAAACGGGGCTGCCCATTGTAACCGAGTTGATGGAGATAAGCCAACTTGAGCTCTTCGAGGAGGTGGATGTGATCCAGGTGGGCGCGCGGAATATGCAGAATTTCAACCTCCTGAAAGAACTGGGCCGCTGCCGCAAGCCAATTCTCCTCAAGCGGGGGATGGCGTCCACCATGACGGAACTGCTTATGGCGGCGGAGTACATCATGTCGGGCGGCAACGAGCGGGTCATTCTTTGCGAGCGGGGGATACGGGCCTTTGACTCTTTTACCCGAAACGTTCTGGATTTGGCCCTGATCCCGGCGCTCAAGAAGAAGACCCATCTGCCGGTAATAGTGGACCCCAGCCACGCTACGGGAATCGCCTGGATGGTACCTGCCATGTCAAAAGCGGCAATCGCCGCCGGCGCCGATGGGATCATCGTCGAGGTGCACAATGATCCCGAACACGCGCTCTGCGACGGGGAACAGTCCATTACCCCGGATTCTTTTGCGGAACTGATGAGCGTACTCCGCAAATACGCGGAACTTGAAGGAAAGACGATTTAAAAGGAGTATGAGGTGAAACCGATTGAAGAATGTACGGTCGGCATCGTCGGCCTGGGTCTCATGGGCGGCGCTTTTGCCATGGCCCTGCGGGAGCGCTGCTGCCTTGCGCAAAATCGCCTGTTTGCCTGTGATACCGACGGCGGGACGCTGGCAGCGGCAAAACAGGCGGGACTTATCGGCCGGGGCTGGCAGGGGGATGAAGCTGTAAGCGAAATGCTGGGCGCCTGCGATCTTGTCTTTCTCTGCCTTAACCCTTCCACGCTGATCAGGTTTCTTGAAAAATGGGAGCCTTCCTTCAAAAGCGGCGCCCTGTTAACCGACATCGCCGGAATCAAGGGAAGCGTTGTAAGGACCGCGGAAAAGTTTCGCAAAGACGTTGACTTTATTCCCGGCCACCCCATGGCCGGCGCGGAAAAAGGCGGCTTTGCAAACGCCGGCCTCTGTAAGTTCCGGGGCAAGAATTATATCCTTACCACGCTCAGGCGCAACAAGCCGGGAAATCTTGATTTTCTCAAAAACCTCATCCGCCGTATGGGATTTGGCAGCATAAGCGAGGTAAGCGCCGCCGAGCATGACCGGAAGATCGCCTTCACCAGCCAGCTCTGCCATATTATCGCCGCGGCGCTTATCGACTGCGAGGCCGACACCGCCATAACCCGCTTCGGCGGCGGCAGCTTTGAAGACCTCACCCGTATCGCTATGCTTAACGCCCCCATGTGGGCCGGGCTTTTTATCGAAAACCGGGAGAATCTGCTTGCCAGGATCGAACAATTTGAGGGAAGCTTGGATACGCTCAAGTCACTTATCCACAGCGCCGACGCGGCGGCCCTGGAAAAACGACTCGATCTCGTAAGGGAACGGCGGACCGCGATGAGCGGCTGAAGCCGCTCACTTTACCACGATATTCACCAGCTTATCCGGCACGGAGATCACCTTTGCCACGGTATGCCCTTCAGTCCATTTGAGCACCCCCGGCAGGGCCAGGGCGGTTTTTTCAAGTTCCGCCCCTGCCGTCCCCGCGGGGGCGGTAAACTTGTCGCGTATTTTGCCGTTCACCTGGGCCACGACGGTTACTTCCTCGTCAAGGATTAACTTTTCATCATAGGACGGCCAGGGGCAGGCGGACACCGATTCGGCGTGGCCCAGCTTCTCCCAAAGTTCCTCTCCCAGGTGGGGGGCATAGGCGCCGAGCATGATCACCAGCGGCTCCCAGAAGCTGCGGGGAATTTCGGCGAGTTTGGCAAGCTCGTTGGAGTATATCATCATCTGGCTAATCGCGGTGTTGAAGTTGATGTTCGCCGTGTCTTCGCTTACTTTTTTGATCGTGCGGTGGAAGCGTTTGAGCAGGGCCTTGCCGCCCGCCGCCCCGCTTCCGGGCGCGGCGTCACAGACCGGCTTTTCACCGATAGCCCAGATCCGTTCCAGAAAACGTGACACGCCGATAAGCCCCGCAGTGATCCAGGGCTTGCTCACTTCCAGCGGCCCCATGAACATCTCGTAGAGCCGCATCGCATCCGCGCCGTAGTTTTTGATGATGTCTTCGGGGTTGATCACGTTTCCCCGGCTTTTACTCATCTTCTGGTTGTCTTCTCCCAGAATCATGCCCTGGTTGATAAGCCGCTGAAAAGGCTCGCTTGTATTCACCAGGCCCAGGTCGTAGAGTACCTTATGCCAGAAGCGGCTGTACAGGAGGTGCAGCACCGCGTGTTCCGCGCCGCCGACGTACAGGTCCACCGGCGCCCAGTAATCGACTTTGTCCTTTGCCGCGAAGGCCTTGTCGTTGTGGGGATCGAGGTAACGCAGGTAGTACCAGCAGGAGCCCGCCCACTGGGGCATGGTGTTGGTTTCCCGTTTTGCCCTGCCGCCGCATTGAGGGCAGGCGGTGTTTACCCATTCATCGATTCCGGCCAGCGGCGATTCGCCGGTACCGGTGGGAGCGTAGGATTTCACCTCCGGCAGCTTCAGGGGAAGTTCGCTTTCAGGCAGGGGCACAATACCGCACTTTTCACAGTGCACAACGGGAATAGGTTCCCCCCAGTAGCGCTGGCGGCTGAATATCCAGTCCCTGAGTTTGAAGTTTACCGCCCTTCTGCCGATGCCTTTCTCTTCAAGCCAGTCCGTTATGCGCTCTTTTGCTTCAGCGGTCGGCATGCCGGTAAATGGACCTGAGTTCACCGAGTAACCGTCCGCTATGGTGCAGGCCTCAGGCTCGGCGGAATAATCCTTTCCCGCCTCCGGTTTTTCGGCAGCCACAACCAACACAATCGGCAGATCAAAGGCCCTGGCAAAATCCCAGTCGCGCTCATCATGTGCGGGCACCGCCATAATCGCGCCGGTGCCGTAGGAGATAAGCACGTAATCGGCGATCCAAATAGGGATTTTCGCGTTGTTTACCGGGTTTACCGCATACGCGCCGCTAAACACGCCGGTTTTTTCTTTTGCCAAGTCCGTGCGTTCAAGGTCGCTCTTGGCCGCGGATTCCTCAAGATAGGCCGCCACCGCTCTCTTCCGTTCCGGCGTGGTGATCTTTTCTACCAGGGGATGTTCCGGTGCGAGAACCATGTAAGTCGCGCCGAACAGGGTGTCCGGCCTTGTGGTGTAAATTGCCAGCGTCTCAGGATGCCCGTCAATCGCAAAGGTCACGTCGGCGCCCTCGCTGCGGCCGATCCAGTTACGCTGCATAAGCTTCACCGGCTCCGGCCAGTCAAGGCCGTCCAGGTCTGACAGGAGCCGCTCGGCGTAGGCGGTTATTTTGAGTATCCACTGGCGGATTCGCCTGCGCGTAACTTTTGAGCCGCAGCGCTCGCAGAGACCGTCCTTCACTTCCTCGTTGGCAAGACCCGTCTTGCAGGAAGGACACCAGTTGATCGGGCTTTCCGCCTCGTAAGCAAGGCCCTTCTCGAACAGCTTAAGGAAGATCCACTGGGTCCAGCGGTAGTACTCCCCGCTTGAGGTATCCACTTCCCGGTCCCAGTCGTAGGAAAAACCCAGGGACTTGATCTGGGAGCGGAAACGTTCTATGTTCGCGGCAGTGGTAAGCGCCGGGTGGGTACCGGTTTTGATTGCGTAATTCTCCGCGGGAAGGCCGAAGGCATCAAAGCCCATAGGGTGCAGCACGTTGTAGCCGTTCATGCGGAGGTAACGGCAGTAGATGTCCGTGGCGGTATAGCCTTCGGGGTGGCCCACGTGCAGCCCCTGGGCGGAAGGATAGGGAAACATGTCAAGCACGTACCGGCGCTTGTCCTTTGGAACCGAAGGGTCTTCCACCGCCCTGAAGGTTTTATGCTCCGCCCAATAGCGCTGCCACTTGGGCTCAATAGTTTCAAAGGGATATTTCGCCATATCTTCCGGACTCCTTACCAAAATTTAACCATAGACACGCCTAATCTACGGTCCGAAACTGCATAGACAAGAAAAGAAGAGGGGAAAGCGGAAGCCGGCTGGAGCAGGGGGAGACTTCCCCCTCCATTAAAACTCCGCCGCCTTCTTTTTGGCCTCGGCCATCCAGCCCCTCAGCTGCCTGATACGGGTTGTGTCCGAGGGGTGGGTACTGAGGAATTCGATGGTACCGCCGCTCAGGGCCGACATCCGTTCCCAGAAGGGCACCGATTCTTCAGGCTCATAACCGGCGATGGCCATGAGGATAAGGCCGTAGTGATCCGCCTCGCTTTCGTGCTCACGGCTGAAAGGGAGGGTACCGAGGACTTGCGAACCGACGCCGTAGGCCAGCATGGTAAGGGCCTGGGTATTCTCCGAACCGCCTGAAACAACGGCGCCGACCAGCGAACCGCCCAGTTGCTGCAGCACGCCGGCGCTCATCCTCTGCTGGCCGTGGTTCAGCAGGGCGTGGGCAACCTCGTGCCCCATCACCGTGGCAAGGCCGTCTTCTGTTTCGGTAACGGGCAGTATACCGGAATAAACCACGATTTTTCCGCCGGGCATACACCAGGCGTTCACTTCTTCGGAATCAACCAGATGGTACTCCCATTCGTAGCCGTCGAGGTAATTGCTCTGCCCTTCCGAGGCGAGCCATTTTTCCGCCGCCGTCCGGATGTTTTGGCCGACCCGTTCCACCATATTCGCTTCGGCGGTTCCGGTAATAACCTTGTTTTCCGCCAAAAACTGATCATATTCCTGAAAGGACATGGCGAACAGTTCGGTATTGTCTACCAAGGCCATGGTACTTTTGCCGCTAAGGGGATTAGTGGCGCAGGTCAGCAAAACCAGCAGCACCGCCAGCGGCAAAAAGGAAAAAAGGATGTACTTTCTCATGGGGGCATTATAGCACCAGGACCGGAATAAAGCAATATACCGCGTGGAGAGCGGGTGAATATAAGGACAAGCTTATTGAGAAAGTAAGTTCCCTATAGTAAAACAGGCTCAATTGGTCAGGTATTCGCCTTTCTGCTCTTGATGTCGGCGTCTTTTCTTTCGATCGCGTCCCGTATCGAGGCTATTTCCGCCAGAATCGCCTTGATTTCCGGCGCGTCACGGTCAATACCGGGCTGATCGCGGTCGATGAAGGCGCGGTAAACCTCGTTGCCCAGGCGGCTGAGGAGTTTTTGGGCCTGGTTTTCAAGCTGCTTGATTTCCAGCATGAGGACGCCCCGCTCGCCCAGGTCCTGGGCTTTCGCGCCGGCTTTGATGGCGAATTCTTTGGAGACCGCCACTCCCTGATCCAGCAGTTCTTTCATTCTTTCACTAAATGTCATTTTGTCTCCTTTGAGGATTTCCCAAAAACTCGGTTCGTTTTGGAAAATCTCTCCTTATTTCCGTTTTATTCCAAGGATGGTCAGATCGTCATACTGCTCATCCTCTTCTATACGAGTATAATACATATAAGCATCATTGCCAGGGTAGGGACGGGTATCGGCGCAGTAATTCCGGTATTCGAGGAAATGTACCTTGAGAAACCCGTCGATCTTTTTGTCGACCAGTACGCGGGAATCCTCGCCGCCGGGCCTGGTGTCTTTGTAACAGCGAAACATTTTTTCCACGGAGACCAAGGCCATTATCATCTCTTCCACTTTGTCCTCGCAGCCGGCGAAATTGAAATGCAGGGGTCTGTCCCCTTCGCCGTTATGCCATTTGTGCAGGGTGTAGACACCCCTGTTCATCAGCGCTTCAACGATCCGCTTTATGCGGTCCGGCCCCAGTTCCTCGTTTCCCTGACCGGCTACGTGGTTCCCGTGGGGAGCGCCATTGGGACCTTCGGCGCACACTATCTCCCTGAAATGAGAGTCCCGAAAATTCCGTTTTGCCTCCTCAATGCCGTCGGTATACAGCAAGAGTATGTCGCCGTGATCAAGGTTAAGGGTCCGCACCTGATAGCCGCCCCTGGATTTCACCGTAGAATTGGAGACCGCGCCAACGGCGGGTGTTACCGGCAGGGTGAGGGTTTTGAAGCAGCGCCCGGAACTATCGTACAGGTGGAGCAGATTATCGCCGGCATGGCAGATGCGGAGCAGGCCGGTCTCGGAGTCAAAGAGACAGAGGGTAAGGGCGACAAAGCGGTCCTCGAAACTCATGTTTTCAAAAAAATCGTTGATCTGGTACACCAGTTCCTCAATGCGCATGCCCCGTGCGGCAGGCCGCCACTGTTTGAAATGATTGAGGAACATGGTGGCCACCTGGATCATGATAAGCGCCGCGGAGATACCCTTACCGGCCACGTCGCACTTGATGATCGCGTAATAGCGGCCGTCCAAATCCAGGTAATTAAAATAGTCGCCCGAAACGCCTTTGGCCCCTTCGTAGTAGCCGAAAAAATGGGCGTTGGGGGTGTCTTTGTAACCGGAACTGAGCTTGTTGCCCTCCCGATCCAAATCCAGGGGGATAAACTTTTTTTGCAGTTCTTTACCGATGGAAAGATCTGAGGCGGTAAGCGCGGCCTGTGCCAGACTGCGGGTCATGTCGTTGATGGTGTTTCCCAGTACCGCTATTTCATCGCGTGTGGCGAAACGGATGTACAAGCCGGCAAGATTCGCCTTATCCTCGGTGTCCCGGATTATTTCCACGTGGCTCACCAGTTTTCGTATAGGCCGGATGATCAGGCTGGAAAGCACCAGCGCACCGATGACGCCGATGGCAAGCGCCGCCAGGGCAATGACGAGGATGATTCTGAGCAGCCGCACCTGTTCCATGGTTACTCTTTCTATGATCGACTCGGTGGATATTTCCAGGCGGATGATACCCCCGAACAAAGTATCATTCTCGCCCTGGCGGTATACCAGAGGCTTGTAAAATATGTAGAGATGGTTCCCACGGGGGGAAATAGTGCTGATAGGAAAGGGCGGCTCCGATCCGATCCGGGCTTCGTCGTTCATCTTGCGGCTGAGTTGTTCAAGCCGGGGGGAGAGCGCGTCGCTGAGACGGGAAACACCAGGCGCCAGTTCCGGGGTGTCGATTTTTGAAAGGATGTCCGGATCGTTGGTGGCCCAGACATAATCGCCATACGCGGCTGCGGCGGAAATCCCGCTGCCACCGGCCGGGTAGCCGGTGATAGTGATATAGCGGGCTTCGGGAATGATGGCGATCCGGGCTGGAAGGAGGCCGAGTCCTTCCATGTCTCCGGAAGGCAGATAGACGTAGGCGTTTGAGGCAAGCCCTTCCAGCAAGACGGTCGAGCGGTTCCAAAGCTCCCGCAGAAGTGTTTCCCGCTGGGTCTGGGTCATCACGTAGTACAGGGGTACAGAAACCATGACAACCACCAGCAGGGACAGGGCCATTGTAAAGGAAGCAATTTTGAACCGCAGTCCGATTCCCCGTTTTTTTATCGCGGAGAGCCGCTCCTTTTTTTCCAATGGCATAAAATCTCCTGTAAGGATGGCTGAAACCTCCGCCTTGACCGTAGCGCTTTCAGCGAGAGTTCCGCCGACGCCCCGGATCGCGGCAAGCAGTCCCGCAAGGGCGAACACAACAATTGCGCCGGTAAGCGCCATGCCTGGATCGAACACTATTTCCACACCTGTCTTATAGTGCACAGCATAGCATAGAAACAGTGAATCCGCAAAGCTGTATATCTTTATGGATACCGATTATCACAAATACCCCCCCCACATTTTTATCCCCACGGTTTATATAGCTTGACAGAATACGGGACAAATGCTAGTTTCTAAACATCCTAAGGCTTTAACTGTCCGGCAGTGTCATCCGTTGGAACTCACTGCTTTACGGTTAAAGCCGGATAACGGGCGATTAACTCAGCGGGAGAGTGTTACCTTCACACGGTAGAAGTCACTGGTTCAAATCCAGTATCGCCCAGCGTCTAAGGAAGCACTGATTTATTCAATCGAGAATAAATCAGTGCTACTTTAATGTGGTTTTTTCGCAGTTTTCCGTAGGAAAACGAGAAAAATAGTAGGGCAACGCTGATTAGCGTCAAGTTAATCAGCGTTGCCCTAATTGCTTATATGGCAGGGAATTAGCTGACCGGACAACGGAAGCTGTATAACACAAAAAGCCCCGAGGTACAAGCAAAGTACATTGATACCGGGCCTTACTCTTGGGGAAAGGTGGTATTATGCGACCGTTGAAACCTCATGCCCCCTATTGTATTTACCGCAAACAGACTAAAGCCGGGTATTTTTGGTATGTCCGTTATCGGGACGAAACAAGCCGGAACTAGCAGCCTGTTGCACTTGTAGGTTTTTGCGTCACTTCGTGCCGCAAAAACCACGATTAACGGGTTGCTTTGGCAGTTTGCAGAGTAAAAAATCGTCTGATTGACGATTTTTGGAGGTTTTACGCGCAAAGCGCAACAAACTGCTAGGCCTATATCCGATCAACCGGTATACCCGTAAAGGGCCGGGGAGGCGGCCGGCATGACGCCGAAGAAGCGGTGCGGGCTATGCCGCCCCAGATTCGTTTCAGTCCTGATACTTCCACACAACCTTTCACCCGGTATGTGGCGGATTTCTGGGAAGACCCCTATGTCCGGGAATATGCGGCTGTGAAAAAGAGGCCGTTAGCCTCAGCGTATGTAAAACTTCACCGGGACGATGTGAAGCGCCATATAGAACCGTTCCCCGGATTCCGGGGAATGAGCCTCCGCGCGGCAAGCCGCGCGGTATCTGGAACCTGGGGCAATTTCTTGATCGGAGGCTCGTTCGAGAGGAAATTTATATTTTTTCAGGCGTCAGGTCTAAATCAACAGGAACGACTTCATTAAAATAGCCGCCGGTTTCTCTGGGGTTGTGAATCCGTGAAAAGAGACACGCGGCCGCTTTTTCCGCCATCAAGGTCTTATACGTATTTACGGACACCAGATCAAAACCGAAATCAAGTTTTGACTGGATATTATCGTAACCAACAATATCCGGCACGGGAATTTTTATTTGACGGGCAATGCGGATGATACGAAACGCGATAATGTCATTATAGGTAAAAATGGCGTCAAAATTTTTCCGGCGCCGCAATGTTTTTTTGATCAAGCGGTTCATTGCCTCATTTACCGTTATATCGCAGGAAATTATCAGATCGTCCGTAGTGATCCCCGCAGCTTCCATAGCCTTAAGATAGCCAAGCTTGCGC
>JAIROT010000215.1 GCA_031257385.1 Treponema sp. | reverse complement strand
TTCACATTCATATGCACAAGAACCGGGAGGTTCCTCCTCCCGTATCGGATTCTCATGGTTAGATTTTTAGCATGAGGCATCCAACCCCTACGGTTAGATTTTTTAATGAGGCATTACGGCCGGGAAGGGCGCTTTCGGTAACATTTTAAAATGAGGCGTTTCGGCGCTGTGATCCCGGTGTTTCTCTCCACGCCGCCGTGGTTCCTCTTTTTCCCTTGGCGTTTTTTCCCCTTCGTGCTAGTATAATTCATGCGCTACTTCAGCACCCGGAACAAAAATGAATCGGCCGGTTTCGCGGGCGCCGCCCTTGCCGGCCTTGCCCCTGACGGCGGGCTTTTTGTGCCAGAGGAAATCCCCCGCTATCGGGCGGCGGTGAAAAACGCTCTCGGAGACATGGATTTTTGCGACATCGCTTTTGAAACGATCAGGCTCTACACGGGAGACGAGATACCCGGCGCGGCGCTGGAGGATATTGTCCATTCGGCCTACCCTTTCGGCGCGCCGCTGCTGGGCGTCGGCGGACGGCTGGTGCTGGAACTGTTCCACGGGCCTACGGCGGCCTTCAAGGATTTCGGCGCGCGTTTCATGGCCAGGGCTTTCGCGTATCTCCGCCGGGGCGAAGAAAAGCCCCTGCGGATTTTAGTGGCCACTTCCGGTGATACCGGCGGCGCGGTGGCGGACGGCTTTTTTGAAGTGCCGGGTATTTTCGTTACTGTGCTCTATCCCAGGGGAAGGGTAACGCCTTTGCAGGAACGGCAGATTGCCGGGCTGGGCGGGAACATCTCCGCCCTTGCGGTGGAGGGGAGTTTTGACGATTGCCAGCGGCTGGTAAAAGCGGCCCTGGCCGATGAGGGGCTTAAAAAAGAGACGGCCCTCTCTTCGGCGAATTCGATAAACATAAGCAGGCTTATTCCCCAGGCGGTTTACTATGCCGCCGCCGCGGGAAGGGCCTTTGCCGGCAGGGCAGACGCGGACGGCGAGGCCACGCCGAGGGTGAAGGGTTTCGCGGGCACGGTAAAAGATACGCGCCTGGGATTGCGCAAGGGTGAGGCGGCGGTCTTCTGCGTTCCTTCGGGCAACTTCGGTAACCTGACCGCCGGACTGTACGCAATGAAAATGGGCGCGCCGGTGAAACAGTTTATCGCCGCTACCAATATCAACAAAACTGTTCCCGATTACCTTGCGTCCGGCGAATACACTGTCCGGGCTTCCCGGGCCACCATCTCCAACGCCATGGATGTGGGCGCGCCCAGCAACTTCGAGCGTATGGCGGCGCATTTTTCCTGGGAGGAAATGAAACGGATCATTCTGGGCGTTTCCGTTTCAGATAACGAGACGAAGGAGACCATCGCGCGGGTGCGCCGGGAAGCGGGCTACTTTCTTGATCCCCACAGCGCCGTTGGCTGGAAAGGCACGGACAAACTTTTCGCCGAAAATAAAATCGCCGCCGGGCCTGTGGGAATACTCTCCACCGCCCATCCGGCAAAGTTTTCCGAGACTGTAAAACCCCTGGCCGGTTCGGCGCCGGTCCCCGCCGCCCTTGAGCGCGCCATGGAACGGACGGTAAACGCGCAAACCATTCCCGCCGAAACCGGCGCGCTGCTGGACGCGATTCGGCGTTTATAATCCGGGGAGCTTTGCATGAAAATATGCCCCTGCGGCACGGGCCGCGCCTACGCCGACTGCTGCGAGCCGTACATTACCGGAAAAAGCAGGGCCCCTACTGCTGAAGAGCTGATGCGGAGCCGTTATTCCGCCTACGTAGAACACGCGGTGGATTACATCATTGACACCTGTGTCCGCCGGGGCAAAGACGACATCGACCTTGAACAGACGCGGGACTGGAGCGAGAAGTCAACCTGGCTGGGCCTCAACATTATACTCGCCGAAAAGGGCGGCCCGGCCGACACCGAGGGGACGGTTGAATTTGAGGCGCGCTACGAACGCGGCGGCTTAAAGGAAACCCACCACGAGCGGGCCAGGTTTGTCAGAAAAAACGGCGAATGGCTCTATGATGAGGGACACCTCGTTCCCAAAACGATAGTCCGCTCATCACCAAAAGTCGGGCGTAACGAGCCCTGCCCCTGCGGCAGCGGCAAAAAATACAAGCATTGCTGCGGGCCTTAGCTGCCTGTTGCAGAGGCAGGGACAGACCCCACGGGAGAATGATTATGGTGAATAACGGCGTGTTACGTGTAGAGCGCGTAAAGGAATTGGGATGGCGGGAAGCCACTCTTTTTGAACAGGATTGTGTCAGGGTAGTGGTAGATGACATCGGCGGCATGATCCCTGAGTTCACGAACATCCAGGGGGAAAACCGTGTGAATGCCCACTGGCTTCCCTGGTTCCGTTCCGGTTCGGGGAAACCTTTCGGCGCGGCCGAGGAACAATTCTGGAAGGCGAATCTGCTCTATCACATCGCGGGCAATTTTCCCTGCGCTCCCAACTTCGGAGGGGACACGGATCTTGACGGTATCGCGCTGCCGCCCCACGGCTGGACCGCCAATCTTGCATGGCGTTTTCGCGGCAAGGATTCGGATAACGAGGCCGCCTGGGCCGTCTCAACCATGGAAAGCCCGGAGGCAAAAATACCCCTTTCCTTCAAAAAAATAGACGCGGTGGCTATGGGTCATGCCGTTCATTATACCAGCCTCGCAATCAGCAATCGGGGAACGGACGACATTGAAATATGCGCCGCGTGGCACAATACGGTAGGCGCTCCCTTTTTACAGCACGGCTGCGTCATTTCCGCTGCGGCGGATCGCTGGAGCGTGGTAGCCGGTGGCGGCGAATTTGATACCACCACCCGCCTTGCGCTGGGCGCCGAATTCGCCTCTCTTGAGGCCGCGCCGCTGGCCGCGGGCGGAACCGAAAACATCTCTCTGGTACCCGGTCCCATCGGCTATACGGATCTGGTCTGCGGCGCCATTCCCGCTTCGGCTTCCCTGGGCTGGTCCTCGCTGGTAAATCCCTTTTTGAAGATGGTCTATGTCTGTTTCTTTACCGGGGCGGCCGCCGGGGGAGAAGAAGACATAATACTGCGCTTCAACGATCTCTGGATGCAGTACGGCGGACGGCCTTACACCCCCTGGGCCTCCCGCGAAGGGGGAACGGACCTTACCTACTGCCTGGGTACGGAAAATTCCGCCGCCGGTCTTCCCTTTGGCCTGCAATACGCCCGTGAAAAGAAACAACTGATGGGCGCGCCCACCACCTTTCTCATACCTGCGGGAAAGACGCGCGTCCTCCGTTACGGCACGCTTTTTGCCCCCTATGAAGGCGGGGCGCTTGACGGCGGAATCCACGCTGCCGGGGCCGAAAGCGGCTCTTTGGCGCTTGGCGGGAAAAACGGCGGCGCAAAATTCGCGGCGGACCCGTCATTCGGAATTTTGAAAAAAATCGAGGCCAAAGCGTAAGCGCGAAAAAGCGGAACCACGAAGGACGCGAATCGCACAAAGTCCGCTGTTTTCCGATTTTTCATCTTCCTTTGTGTCCCTGGTGAAACGTTGCGGTTAATCAACAACCCCGCCCTTCAGGGCGAGGTTGTTGATCTCAAGAACTTGCGACTCTCAAATTATTTTATAGCTTATGCAATAAGGAGAGTAATTTATGAAAATAGGCGTTAAACTGGCGCTAGTCATCAGTATGGTCAACCTTGTCGGTATCGGTTTGTTAGTCGGTGTCAGCCTCATCCAGTCCCGGCGGGAGATCGGCCGTATGGCCGATGAGCAGGCGCAGAGCATTGCCAGGGAAAGCGGGGAAAAAATAAGGAACTGGTTTGAGGTCTATATAGGCGCGACAAGAAACCTGGCGCAGATCATGGAGGGTTATAAAGAGATACCGGTTAGGGATCGCCGGAACTATTTCAATTTGATGATGCGACAGATTAGCGCGGTAAACCCGGGAGTAACGATGTATGCCAACTGGTCTCCCAATGGGCTTGACGGCCTGGACACGGAGTATGCGAATACTCCCGGACACGATGAGACCGGGCGTTTTATACCCGCATGGGAATGGGACTTTCCTGAAAACAGGGCGCGGGTAACTCCTATAATAGGCTTTAGCTGGGAGACGCTTCTGCAACTGCCGGACACAAAAAACGAGTATATGCTGGATCCCGCGGAGTACCCCTTTGAAAAAGAAGGAATCGTTTTAATTGCCAATATGGGCAATCCGGTATGGGACAGGGAGACCAACGCCTTGATAGGGGTGGCGGGAGCCAGTATTGTGTTATCGGCGGTACAAAGTATGGTGGAGGAGATAAAACCCTTCGGCGACGGCCATGCGATGCTGTTCAGCTCGGGGGGCATTGTGGCCGCGCACTCCGACCCGCAGCGGCTGGGAAAGAATATGAGGGAGTCCGAGCAGGACACCTTTGGCCCCTTCCTCGATAGGGCGGTCGACGCCGTAACCACAGGAAGCGCCGCCGTCTTCTCCTACCGGCCCGCGCAATCGGACACGGTTATGCAATACTATGCCGTGCCTTTCACCATCGGGAGTGTTCCCCAGCCCTGGACACTCGTAGTCGCCGTCTCCCGGAACACCGTGATGGCCCCGGTCTACCGGGCGCTTGCCATAAACCTCATCATCGGCGTCCTTTCCATGCTCCTCATGTCCGCGGGCGTCCTCTTCATAGCCCGTTCTGTCAGCCGCCCCATCGCTTATACCATGACGGTTCTCAAGGACATCGCCGAAGGAGACCTCACCAAAGAACTCGCCGTCGGTTCCAATGACGAAATAGGGAACCTTGCCCGCTACTTAAACTTCACCGTGGACAGGATCAAAGGCCTTATCATATCTATCAGGAACGAAGCCCGGTCCCTCTCCCAAACCGGATCCGATCTTGCCTCCAACATGAACGAAACCGCCTCCTCCATCAACGAAATCACCGCAAACATCCAGAGTATCAGGTCTCAGACCAACAAACAGGCCGGAAGCATTAAAAGCGCCGGCGCCATCATGGAACAGGTTGTGGAAGACATCGAAACCCTCAATGTTCTGATTCAAAAGCAAAGCGATTGTGTGAGCCAGTCTTCCTCGGCAGTGGAACAGATGCTGGCCAATATCAACAGCGTAACCCAAATCCTTGTCAATAATGAAAGCGATATAACAAAACTTGCCAAAGCCTCGCAGGTTGGAAGCGCCGGCTTGCAGGGAGTTTCAAGAGATATTGAGGAGATAGCCAGCGAATCCGCAGGCTTGCTGGAGATAAACGCCGTCATAGAGAACATAGCCAGCCAGACGAATTTGTTAAGTATGAATGCGGCGATAGAAGCGGCGCACGCGGGCGAGGCTGGCAAGGGTTTTGCCGTGGTAGCCGGAGAGATACGCAAGCTGGCGGAGTCATCTTCAGCGCAATCCAAGACCATAAGCGATGTGTTGAAGAAGATAAAGGACTCCATAGACAAGATCACCGCGTCCACTGCTGCGGCGCTGCGGAACTTTGAGGCGATAATCGAGGGAGTGAAGACGGTAACGGATCAGGAGACCACGGTTCGTAATGCAATGGAGGAGCAAGGCGCAGGGAGCAAAGCCATACTTGAGTCCATAGAGAGTCTGAACGAACTCACCAGTGAGGTGAAAGGGAGCGCTACGGGTATGCTGGGGAACAGCCGGGAAGTGATACAGGAGAGTAAGGCCCTGGAGCGGATGACGGCGGAGATAGGGAACGGTATACAGGAGATGGCGAGCGGTGCGGAACAGATAGACACGGCGGTGGACCGGGTGAATGATATAAGCGTTGAGAACAAGAAGCAGATAGAGCAGCTTATCATGGAAGTGTCGCGCTTCAAGGTGGCGTGAGAAGCGCCCCCTATGGGCCCGGATGAGTTTCCCTGCGGAGGGTTTTTAGCGGCTGCGGATTCCTTTTTTACAGATGTCCGTCATCAAGGATGATCACGTCTACGCGGCGGTTGTTGGCGCGGCCTTCGGGGGTGTCGTTGGTGGAAAGGGGGACGGTGTCAGCGAAACCGGCAACCTGAAAACGCCGTTCCTCAATGCCAAGGTCCGCGAGGTAATGGAGAATGCTTATTGAGCGGGCTGTGGAAAGTTCCCAGTTGGATTCCCAGGGACCGGCGGGATCAACGTCAACCGCGTCGGTATGGCCCTCTATTCTGAATTTCCTGCCGGCCAGATCGTCGGAGACGAGGTAGGTCCCCAGCCGGAGCAGTATGTCCCTGGTCGCCTCAATGTTGATCCGGGCGCTGGCGGGATTAAAAAAGGCGTCCGAGGCGAGGGTGATTACAATGCCCCGCTCATCGTGGGTAACGCGCACCTTGTTGGAGCGGATCTCCGGTGAAAAAACGCTGACCGCCTTGCGCAGGGCCGTTCCCATTGAGCGGCCCCGTTCCATTGAGGGAAGGGACATAATGGTATTGCCCAGGTCAGCGCTGCGGCCCGCCGAAAGGGTAAGACCGCCGGCCAGGGCGCCGATGCCCCCGACCCGCATGGAGGTGGCAATCTGTTCCATCTGGGCCTGGGTGGTTTCGTCGGGGTTGAACATAATGACAAAGAAGCAGAGCATGAGGGTAACCATGTCTGAGTAAGTGGTCAGCCACTCATTACCCGCGGGGCCTCCGCCGCCTTCTCTTTTCTTCCGCGCCATGTTAATCCTTCAGCAGTTCCGCTTCCATGGTTTTTCTGACAGCCGGGCTTAGGTAGGCCATCAGCTTCATTGCCAGGATGCGGGTATTGTCTCCGGCCTGGATTGAAAGCACTCCTTCAATAATCATTTCCTTGACCATGCTTTCCCTGGAGTCATGTCCCCTGAGCTTTGAGCTGAAGGGGATCATTAAAAGGTTGGCGACCATTGAGCCGTAGAGAGTGGTTACCAGGGCCAGGGCCATGTTGGGACCGATGGAGGCCTTATCGTCCAGGTTCTGTAACATTCCGATAAGCCCGATAACCGTACCCAACATTCCAAGACCGGGGGCCAGGGCGGCCCACATATTAACGATGTTGATCTTGTCCGCGTGCCGGCCCTGCATCTGGCTCAGTTCCAGTTCCAGAAGGTCCCGGATAATCGCCGCGTCCGTACCGTCCACCACAAGGCGCAGGCCCTTTTTCATAAATTCGTCGTCCAGGTCCTCAAGCTCGTCTTCCAGGGCCAAAAGCCCCTCTCGGCGGGCTTTTTCGGAAAAAGCCATCATTTTCTGAATGATACCCTGTTCGTTAAAAACCGGAATATTGAAGGTACGGCCGAAAATACTGAAAATTCCCAGTGCGTCGGACAGGCTGGCTGCCAGCATCAGGGCAAAATAGGAGCCAAGAACGACCATGAGGAACGAGGGAAGGTCCAGGATGCTCAACAGCGATCCGCCGCCGACCACAACGGAGAACACCACCATGCCGAAGGCGCCGAATATACCTATAAGACTTCCTAAATCCATACCTTTACTCCTGGACTAAAAATGGGCCGAGCCTTCGGCGGTATGCCTCGATTCTCCCCAAAATATCATCCACTTCTTCCCGCACAATATAGTGTTTGCCTGACATCATAACCAGGGTAGTATCGGGGTTGATTTCGATACATTCGATCTGGTGAGGGTTTATGTAGTACTCTACGTTGTCCAGCCGGGTAACTTTAATCATATCCGTTCAGCCGATTAGCGCTTAAGGGTCAAAACTTCCTGCAAGAGTTGATCCGCCGTCTGTATGGTACGGGAGTTCGCCTGAAAGCCGCGCTGGGTGACAATCATGTCGGTGAACTGCTCGGCCATGTCAACGTTGGACATTTCCAAAACGCCGGAAACGATTTCGCCCTTTCCGGCGATGCCCGAAGGCCCGATATTGGCGGCCCCTGAGTTGCTGGAAACCCTGAAGGTATTATCCCCGGCCTTTTCAAGCCCCCCCTGATTGGGAAAGCTGGCCATGGCCACCTGGCCGAGCGCCCTGGTAGAGCCGTTGTCGTAAATGCCGGTAATTACTCCGCTTGTATCGATATTGAAACTCTCAAGGTAACCCATGGTGCGGCCATCCTGCTCCACCGCTTTGGAAGAGCTTGACTCGGCGTACTGGGTGATGGAGCGGGTAAAGCCGCCGACCTGACCCAGATCCAGGACAAATTCCTGCCGTACCGGAGTGCCGTCCTCATTGGGGGTGGAAGTCTGCACATCGTAGGCCACGTTCATCTGCACCTGGCCGGACGCGCCGGAGACGTTTCCCTCCCCATCTTCGGCGGAAAGCAGGGTGCCGTTATTGGAAAAGTTCACGACAAAGGCGGTGGGGCCGCCGGCTGCCGGGGCGTCTTCTCCAAAGCCGATGGCAGTGTTGGTGGGGGCTTCGTTCTGGGGGTCCACGCTGACGGCGGCGTTCCAACTGTTAACGGCGCCGGGTACCCTGGTGAACTCCACCTGGAGGATGTGCTTGTCGCCGTAGCTGTCGTAAATGTCAATCTCCGTGGACCAGGTACCGTCGATTAGCTGCCTGCCGGTAGGATTTTCCGGGATTTCCGGGATACGCTTGTCCAGATTACAGGCAAAGTTGATCAGCGTGGTAGCCCGCGCCGGATCTTTTCCGCCCAGCGGGATAACCAGGTCTTCCACAGGCCGGGAAACGTCGATAACCGTGTAATTATCGACCTCACGGGCCATCCAGCCCTGGACCTTCATGCCGTTGGCGGGGTTGACCATGAGACCCGCCTCGTCCACGGTAAAAGCGCCGGCCCTGGTAAAGAGCTGTTTACCCGCGTCGTCCAGCACAAAGAAGCCGGTGCCCGAAACGGCAAGGTCCGTACCAATGCCGGTGGTCTGCAGGCTTCCCTGGATGTGGATCGTATCAATGGAAGCGATGCTCATCCCAAGGCCCACTTCTTTGGGATTCACTCCGCCCAATTCCTCGGTGGGACGGGCCGCCCCCTGTAATTGCTGGTAGAGAATATCCTGAAAATTGACCCGGTTCCGCTTGAAACCGGTAGTGTTGATGTTGGCAATGTTATTGCCGATTACATCCATCCTGGTCTGATGATTCTGCAGTCCGGAAACGCCGGAAAACAACGATCGCATCATAAGCCTACTCCTTATTCCTCAAAAACCTTGTGTACCTGATCCCAGTTGTAATATACGCCGTTTACCAGTACCTGGGGATTGCCGCCTCTGGTTATAGCTTTGACGGCGCCCTGGACCATGCGGTCCCCGTCGCTAAGTTCCACCGATTTACCCAGAGCGGAAGAAGCCTCGGTTCCGGTGATCATCGAGGTCAGCCTTGAAAAATCCGCGGCCATGCTGGTCATCTGTTCCAGGGTGGAGAACTGGGCCAACTGGGCGATGAATTCCTTGTCCTCCATAGGGGCGGTGGGATCCTGATAAGAAAGCTGCGTGATGAGAATTTTTAGAAAGTCGTCCTTTCCCAAATTCTGCTGGGGTTTGCGTCCGGGATTCAGCTTACTGTTGAAATCATGGACAAACTTGTTAATACTGTTCTGTTCTTCCGCGCTTAATCTAAATGCGTCATTAACATCCATATCTTCTCCTGCGTTTTATTTGTCTCCTGGGAGCCTGTTTATCGTGGATTTTGTGTCCTTTTTCATCGGAAAAGGCACAAAACCTGCAAGTGCAACAGGCTCTAGGCCAGCACATTAACCGAAGCCGTATGCCGCCGGTATACGTCAAGAATATCCGGGAGCGGCATTTCCGCCCGCTCCAGGGCGGTATTATACCGGAACGCGGCCATACTCCCCGGCAGAAAGGGATTCGCCCCCGGCTCCTGCCGGCCCTGATCCGCCCGCCTGCCGTCCGCGGCGAGGGACATTTCCAGATTTGCGCTCTGAAAACCGGATTCCTTAAAGGACTGTTCCAGGGAACGAATCTCCTTCTCAAAGGCCCGCATGGCTTCCTCGCTTTCAACAACGATATGCCCTGTGATCTTGTTTTCGGCCATTTCGAGGCGTATCTTTACATTCCCAAGGGTTTCGGGTTTCAGGGCAAGCCGGATGCTTCCCCTCCCCTCGTCCCTGAGTACCATTGAGGCGTGGCGTACAATGTCGCTGTTAAAGTTCTGGTGCAGCTCCCTGGCCAGAAGGTCCTCAAAAGCCCGGCCGGCATTGGTTTCCCGAACGGCTTCCGTGGCGGGCGTATTCCGGCTTTGGTTCGGCAGGCGCAGCTCCAGGGTAATTTCGCGGTTTCCGCTTTCACCCTGAATGCGGGTTTCGGCGGAGGCTTTGAGCTGCAGACTCTCAGATTTAATCCCCTCCCCTGCGCCGCCCTTGCGGAGGTCCCTTAGCTCAAAGGAAAGGCGGTCCCGCCGCCCCTCACGGCCCCGGACTTCCCCGGGCCGGCTCCGGCTTTCCTTTTCGCCGCCGTTTCCCTGCGGGGCTGCCTGTTCCGGCTGTACGGCGTCCGGGGCAAAGCCGGCCAATTCAGCGGCCTCACCGGACCGGTCGCCGCTCCGGGCTTCGCTTCCACCGTTGTCAAAGCGCCGCGCTTTCAGGCCTTCGGCAAGCTCCGTCAATTCCGCTGTACCGGCGGCCGGCTGCCCCGTCCCGGCGGTTTCAGCCTGCCCCTCAAAAAGGGCGGCAAAGTCCGCCGATTCTCCGCCGGGCCCGGCCTCAAGGCGGATTTCACCTACAGGCGCCTCTTCCCCGTCAATGGGGATTTGTCCGGTGGAGCGGTTCAGGAGCACGCTCAAAAGGATGTTTTTGTCTTCTTCCGAAAAGTCAAGCGCGGAAAGCTCCGCTTCAATCGCGCCGGATCTGCCGGACTTGACCATTTTTTCGGCCTTTTCCGGCTCGTCCGCGCTTTCTGTTTTCCCGCTAATCCGGCCCTGATTCCGGGCAAACCCGGCCAATCTTTCTTCGCCGGCCGGAGCATCGGCGTCAAAGGGGATACCGGCCAACATATCGGCCGCAGACGGGACTTCGGCTTCAAACAATGTCATTTCATCGAGCCGGACGCCCCCGCCGTAGTCCTCCCCGCCGTCATCCGTTCCGTTTTTCCGGAGCAGGCCGGAGAGAATTTCCCGGAATGATACAGGGTTTCCTCCCCCGCTTTCATCAATTTGATCCGTCTGATCCTGCCCGTTTTCAGGCCCTGAGATATACGGCGATTCCCCGGCGGGTATCGCAGGCGTTTGAATAAGTTCCGCATATGCGGGCGTGTAAGCGGCTTCCATGTGTGGGGATATTTGAATCACCTGGACTCCTAAAATTAAGGATTCACTCCGGGTGACAAAGCGTTTATTTACAGACTGGGCGGCCTTCCCGCCATCTTGCGCTGCAATTCCGCGGCCCGCTGGGGATCCATCAGGGAGAACCAGTAGGAGACTATGGAAGCAGTTCCCTCAGCCTGGGCAATTTCTTCGGTCTTCCGGAGTACGTCGATAGCGTCCTGATCGTCCATCGCGGTAATGATACCCACCGCTCGCTCCGGCGGCATACCGTTCAGGTATCGGGCGTTCTGCTCGACATTTCTTTCCTTATTTTCGGCATCCGCGGCCTGCGCTCTGAGTGAATTTTCCTGCTCGTCCAGCGCTTTTTCCCGCTCTTCAAGTTCCTGGGCCATCTGCTCAATCTCCCCATAGCGGGTGTCAAGTTCCCGCTGGCGGGTGTCCATCTCCATGTTCCGCAGTTCCAGCGCCTCAAGCCGGACGGCCAGGCGCTCGGCGTCCAGGTTGAGGAACTCCTCCGGCGCGGTTTCGCTCCGGCCCCGCCCTTCCCTGCCGATAAAACGGTACAGGGGGGCTAAAACGGTTTTCGCGTCAATAACATTGAGATAGTCGAACCAGACGATCCCGCCCCCCGCGAGGATCACGATGAGCAGCAACAGTACTATTACTCTGCCTATCATTTTGAATCTCCCAATCGCCCTGAAAACTCATCAGCTTCAAAAGGCTCCCTGTCAAGCCTGCTGTATCAAGAACCGCTGCAAAACCCGGTTGGTTTTGCAGCTTCCTCAATACTGATCTATATTTCGTCAAAAATCAACAACCTCGCCCTAAAGGGACGAGGTATATTGTTTTGGTAAGGTATTTGTCTCAGGGTACATACCCTTTATAACGCCCTGAAGCTCCCCCGCCGCAAGGCGGGCTCTTGGGTATGTACCCTTCGCATACAATCAA
>JAIROT010000201.1 GCA_031257385.1 Treponema sp. | reverse complement strand
GATCAGCGAGAGCTTCGCTTTTCTGTTTGTGATCGGCAGGGGTGTTCTGGATGCGTTGGTCATTTTTTCATTTTCCTTTTCCGTTTGCTAATGACCATTTTAAGATCCGCAATCGCTTTGCCGGTCATGGTCAGCCCTTTGTGCGGGGAAATAAGGCCGTTTCTATTCATTACGGCAAGTTCCTTTCGTGAAACCAGCAATAGATTGTCCAGGGCGAAATTTCGGGTATTGCCGTCGGCGAAAATTACAACGTGTCCTTTGGGAATCTTTCCGTTTGCCGTTTTCCAGATTACGGTATGCTTTCTTTCCCACACGCTGTGGCCGGTTTTTACTTCAACATACCCTCCGTTTATTCGCTCACTCAAAACAGGTCTGTAATTTCCCTGCCACGGCTTGTGCGTTTTGCCTTTGTTAGCAGGAACATGTCCGGGCCGGAAGCTGCCAATGCCATTGCGTAACTTGTGCTTATACAGCAATGTTTCCATTTGCTTCAGGGTTATCCGGAGGCCGAATTGCTCATTGAACAGTTTAGTCATTTCGATATAAGAGCGCCCCCGGATGTTCCTTTTGACAAACCGGATTTCATCCGTCGTGTACCAGCGGTGCATACGCATATGTTACTCCACCAGCAGGGGCGGCAGTTTTGTTTTTTTGTCCATAAAGTTATCTGCTGTCCTGACCGCATTCAGTATCAGATTTCCGTTGGCTATAATCTGCTGTGCAACCCTGCACTTTGCTTCCGCCCTGCGTATTTCCTCTCTGAGATCCTCCCCTTTCAGGTCACGGTCTCCCAGCCACTCGATTGCCTCGAACAGGTGATCGTTCAAGTCTGATAATTTATTCTTCATATTCTTCGCTCCTTTGGCGTGCTCGTCAGGCCCGGAACGCCGCTTCCGGGCGACAGGGGGCCGCTTTCAGGCGGCCCGCTGTTTCGCTTTTACGAGGCGATCTGCTCTTTCAGCAGTTCCTTGTTGATCTCCTCCTTGTTCGTTTCGGCAAAGAACTTGTCTTCAACCTTCCTGACCGCGTCAACCTGCGCCAGCGTGTCGTCGGGGAGTTCTTTCATGGCGTCCTTATCCGGCTCCTCCTTGAGGCGGACGCAGTTACCAAGCCCCAGTTTTTTGAGCAGTTCCAGCGTGGTCTTTTTGACGTGGATCGAAGTGGACTGCCTGAAGCCGAGGCTTCCGAATACGAGATCAACGCTTTTCCTGTCCCTGAAAAGATCGTCCCGGTTGTATTCGGCATACACCCCAAGCGAGGCGGTAAGGTCCACGATGCGCTTCCGCAGGCCGTCCCCCTCCCTGGCGGCGGCCGCCTTTATCTCCGCAATCTGCTTGTCGCCTTCCGCATCGATAGCGGCAAGCTCGTGTTCAAGCATCCCGATTTCCTTGAGGGCAAGATTCGCCTCAACAAGGGTTTTGATTTTCCCCGTCCGGGGTTTGTACCGCGCCATCATTTACCTCCGTGCGCTTAGAAATACCGAACCGGGAATTTCATAACCCGATCCCTTATCGCCAGCCCCAGCCTGATAAGCCAGGGCAGGTTGTGACGTTCCCCCAATTCCTTGAGAGCTACCGCCCTCCGGTATATAAAACCGATCATCATTGCCCTCCCGTCCATGTTTTTTTCGACATCATCCTCACCTCATCAAAAGCTCGCCGGCGGCGGCGATTATTTCCGTGTCCGGTTTTTCAAGCCGGTTAATGCCCATAAGCTGGTGAACCCGGCCCATCAGTTTTACCAGCGTACGGGTTGAGCCGCCCGCCCCCCTGATAAACGCCTCAAGCGTTTCTTTGGACAGGTCCGTCCAAACCCCGGAGAGGATTTTTTCCGCGTCGGCTTTTTTCAATGCGCTGAGTTTCACCCTGACCCCAACCCGGCTGATAAGCTGTTCGTGATTGTTGTGCAGGCTGCGGATTTTGTACTCAAGGGTAGGAAGCCCTACCAGTACCACGCCGGTGCGGGCTTTGTCGTTGATAACGCGGCGGACAAGCTCAAGCGAACTTTCGGAGAGGTAATCCGCTTCGTCAATGATAAGGACGGCATCCCGATCCTTCAGGGCTTCAATCACCCGGTCGATGACTGCGTTCATGCCGCCCTTGGCTTCCACCCCGAGGGCATGGCCGATCTTGTTCATCAACACGACCTTTGAAAAACTCGGATCCACGTCAACCAGCAGGGCGGCATGGCTTTCCTTCGCGTACTGCCGCAACGCCGTGGTCTTGCCGGTTCCCGCTTCCCCGATGATCACGGCGATATCCGCCTCATCCTGCGCCATGGTAATCGCCCGCCGTACCTGCTCCATCGCGGCGGTCTCGGCGGTGGGAACGTCCATCCGGGAAAGCCGCCGGGCTTCCCGCTTGAGCCATGCGTCGATCCGTTCTTCCAGCGTTTTCACGTTGCCGCTATAGACGTGGTTCTTGTAGGCCGAAACCACGCCCGCCGAATACCCCATAGCCTGCGCCGCCTTGCTCTGGCTAATCCGCTTCCCCTCTTCCGGGGAACCTACGATCTCGAAAAACCGCTTATACAGTTCTTCATCAAATTGCATCGCGTCACTCATACAATTTCGCTCCTTTGCCCCGCAGGGCTGTTTGTACTAATGCCTTTCAAAAACCCCCGAAGCGTCATACACTTGTTTTGTCACCAACATCCGCTTGCGCGGGTGCATTACACTTCGGAGGGTATTACCCATGTCTATCAGTTCCGCTTCAACGATCCAGGAAAAAAGGGAAGAGGCCATAAAGCTCTTCATCTCCGCTGTCCAACAGCCTATAACCATTACCAACCTGGCTGATGAAATTGCAAATCAAGTTGTCATCGGCGCCGAGATACTCCTTAAATACATTGAATCCGGAGAAATCAAAACGCCGCCCGCTAAAAGCTGACTTCCCTTTACTCCTCCCCGGGGACTATCCGTAAAAGGATAGTCCCTCTTCTGTATTTCCAACCCGTCAATTCGTCAGGCTTTTCCTCCTCCGCCTTGAAAACATGGAACCCGTTTTCCTCAAGCAAGTCGATTACCGTCTGAATTCTCGATTTTTCTTTGTCTGCCATATCCCGCTCCTCGTATGTCTGTTTTTATCCGCCCCAACGGGACGGGGATTACCGTTAGTCAACATCGAATATGTTCCTGTATTTCCGCCTGGCCGGTTTCGTACCGTCCTTTATAAGCGTTATGCCCGGGGGCGCATTTTCACCGAGGGGTTCTCCGCCGGCCACTTTGCGGGCCTCCTCCGCGTACAGTTCCGCGGGAGTCTTGTATGCCTGTTTGTCGTATTCCGCTTTCTTCCTGTTGTGTTTTGCCAGGAGCTGGCGGGCTTCCTTTTTTGCTTTGTTGACCCTGCGGATGTTTTCTTCCGTCGAGCCTTTTTCCAGATCGCATTCCGCGCCGCAGAGGTACACCCGATCCGGCATACTGAATATTGATACGGTCCGCACGTCGTCAAGACCGCGCCTGACTTCGACTTTTACCCCTTTGCCTTCGGTAAGAAAGTACGCATGCATCTCCCGGCTGGTATACCACATCCCGTCAATACGGATTCCGTTCCGCCGTATCGTTTTGATTTCCCGGCGGGTGAACACGTACTTCTTCATGGTTTCGGGGATTTCCCGGCGGGGAACCGCGTTTTCCTGAAATACCTGTACCGGGGTTTTACCCTCCATGCCCTGCCCGGTATGATGATGCTGTTCGTTATAGTATTTCATAAAATGATCTATCCGCTCTTTAATCGTGCCGAATTCGGGAACCAGGTCCATGTCAAATTTCTTTATGCCGTTTATGCCGCGCTGAAACACCTTCATCTCCTCCGGGCGCAGGGCCGTATCCGACCCGACGTAGGTTATTTCATGCTTGTCAAACATTTCGTGGAGGGTCCGCCAGAACCGTTCTATCGGCTTGGACTGGCCGTGATACGGAAGGCAGAAATGAATGTTCATGCCGCATTCGCGCAGGACGCAGGCGTCCAGTTCAAGCGACTCCGGGTCGGCGCTGGTATACCGCGCTTTTCACGTGTCCCCGCACAGCCAGTAGTTCTTAAACTCCCTGCCGTTATCCACATACACGTCGCGGGCGGTTCCGTAATTTTTTACGCTCATCTCAAGAGCCCGGATTACCCCCAGGGAATTGGCCGTAAGCTGCAGGCTCCAGCCGGTTATCAGGCGGCTGCGCATGTCCATAAACGCGCACAGTTTCGCCCTGAACAGCTTCCGCCCGATGCGGCAGATAAGGTCGTGGGTCATGTAATCGCCGCAGATACAGTCCATGCTTTTATACGCCGTGAAATCCCGTTCCGCGTACCGTTCAAATTTTTTGTGGAACGCGTCGAACCCCTCACGGCCTCTTACTTTGACCGCTTCGGGAATGCCGTCTATATACCGCCGGATAATCGATTTGTTATAGCGCATGCCGTACTGCTCCAGGTCCCGTATCACGCCGGCAACGGAGGGGCGGGAGGTGTCAAGATACAGCCACTCGATGCGTTCTTTGACTTCCCGCGGGAGGGACGCGCCGTTCCCGCCCCGCTTATGGTACTGGGGAACCAGCCCGTCCATGCCGTGTTCGTGGTAGCGTTCCAGCCAGCGGTACAGGCTGGACTGGGAGCGGATGTCGCCGTGCGGGCCGAGCCTGGCGCGGAGTTCGGGAACTATCGCGCCGCTGTTATACGCGCTTACAAACCGGCTGACGGTCAGGCCCGACGCGCTGTAGGCGTGTATGACCCGCTCCCGGAGGGAGGCGATTTCCCGGTACGCTTGCGGAAATTGATCCTTGCTTTTGATTTCCCCGGTCCTGGCGCCCCTGCCTGAGTACCGGGGGATGTCGATTTTTTTACCGGGCTTTACGGCCGGCTTTAACCGGGCTTGCAGTTCTTCAAGACTGGTCTTGATGCTGGCGGCGTAGGCGGCCTGTACGTATTCCGGCAGGTCCGCCAGGCGGTACCGCCGCTCCTTGCCGCCCCGGACCGCGTAACTGCGGTAGGGCCAGCTTTCACGCTGTGCTCTTCGGATGATAGTACATTTTCTACGAGATAATAGTTGAACTATTTCGTTAGCGGTCAGCCATTTGTCGATCATGCCTGTCTACCTGCCCTTTCCCGTCATTCCGAATCCACCCAAAACAGCTTCCCCCGCCCGGTGGGTTTGCCAAAGGCGGGCTCACGCCGGGCAGTCCCGCTTTTGTCCGGCCCCCGCTCTTCGCTCCATATCTTTTTAGCCCGCTCCAGCATTACTTCGATCCAGTTCAAACATTCCTGCTCGCTGTACAGGTAGCCCCCGCCTTTATTCTTTATGCGGAAAATAACGACCGGGTTCCTGCAAATGCGCGGGTCAATCATCGCCCCTTAACTCCCCTATATAAAGGCCCCTCCGTGCGGTACAATTCAGTTGTGACACTAAAATCTTTCCCGCAAAGAGGGGCATTATGCCTGATTTGACCGATGGCTGGGCTGTCGTTATTGCCGCCGTTATTAGTGTTGGCGGAATGGTGCTTACCCAATACTTCAACTGGCGCCAAAGAAAAATCGATTATAATAAAAATTTTTCTGAAAGATATTTTTATGAGGCGTATAAAAACCGAATCGACGTCTATAAAGATGTTATCTCCGTGTTGTCCGGTATGAGGTCTCAAGGTAACTTGCCCCCGGGTATTCCCGCTGAGGAGATTAAACGTAAGTTTGATGGATACGTCCATGACTTAAATACCATCCTCGTCAGACTCAGACTCTTCGGCAGCTCCGCCTCTTACCTTAGCATCTGCAGTTTCCTGTCCAAGATTGAGAAAATCAGCATCAAAGACCGAGGTACGGAAGATATCATCAGTACTAATAGCCGCGGCGAGACTCTCCGCCACATCTTTACCATAGAACTTGTGAATACGCTTAAGTTCTTTTCTGATATAATCAGGCGTGAAACTGGCGCCAATTTCGTCGACAGGGTCATCTTTAAGTCTGGGAAAGGTGTCAAGCCAGTCGTCAATTCTTGTTATAAGAGTTACCGCCAACATGCCGGCAAAAAGAATAAGAAAAAACAGAAGTGGGACCATCAGTAATATCTGTATTTTCATGCCGCGCCTCCTTCAGGCGCCCATTTGAAATTGTTGGCAATGTTTTCTTTACCCATGAACCGGGCGTATAGCACCACGTCGTCCCTGGATATTTCCTCGTAGATGTACCGGTAGGGGGCCACGGCTCCGCAGGACGTAAGCTCCAAATTTTCCGTATCAACAACCTTGGAAATCCGGATGTCCATCTCGTCAAAACATTTGGATTTTTGGCTGACGACGGGCAAAGTCGGGGCACTGCCATCGTTGAGGTGGAAAGTTTGTTTCATCATGCCGCATCCTCCTTTATAAAAAGCCCCCCGGTGCGGTATACTCTGATTAACCACAATCTTTTCCCCGCAAGGAGGGGCATAATGACAGACAAACAGGAAATCCGGGCTAAATCGGCGGAACCGGCTCTCGCATTTATGGGGTTACTCTTTGAATTACCCATGGTTGATGCAAGCAGGGAAGATGAGACAGGGGAATTTAACAACGCCTTTAAATACGTGAAATATTTTAGCAGGGAGTTTGAGAAATTCATTCTGGAAACTCCTGATTTACCAGGGCGGTAAGTTTCGGATACCGTTCGGCCAGGGGCTTTCTTTCTCCTTTTATGAAGCCCATAAGCACCTTTCCCTGGATGTGGAACGTGCCGGTTGTTATTTTTCTGGTCTTCCCGCCGTTAAACCACGATATGGTCAGGGTGTGTTCTATTCTTTTGAACAGCTTATTATTCGCATACACCCGGAAGCGGTTGGGGCTTTCCGTGGACTCAAGTAAAACGGACTGGTCGGCGGTGTTGACGCTGACTACCCGCCCGGTCAGTTTCAGGGATTCTTTTTTCATCATGCCGCGCCTCCTTCAAGCGCCTATTTGAAATTGCTGGCAATGTTTTCTTTACCCATGAACCGGGCGTATATCACCATGTCGTCCCTGGATATTTCCTCGTAGATGTACCGGTAGGGGGCCACGGCTCCGCAGGACATAAGTTCCAAATTTTCCGTATCAACAACCTTGGAAATCCGGATGTCCATCTCGTCAAAACATTTGGATTGTTGGCTGACAACGGGCAAAGTCGGGGTACTGCCATCGTTGAGGTGGAAAGTTTGTTTTATCATGCCGCGCCCCCTTTATAAAAAGCCCATGGATATTGGAATTACACCCCTCGTCCGCAAACAGCCGTCGAACTGCTCACCCAAAGCCCCGCGAAAATTATTAGGCGAATATAGCCGGATCATAGGGCTCTCCTACGGGAAGATCTTTTGGCCTTTTGTACCAAAAGGACGGCCGCCTGGGTTTTTCTTCCATTATGCCTGTCAGTACCAAGACCGTCTGTTTAACAAACGAACCCATATCGTCGTTGATTTCTTTCATACAGAATTCAAGGGATTCCATTTCTTCTTCTGATAATTCAAATTCAACCGCAATTTTCATGCCGCGCCTCCTTTGGATGATGGGGAATATGGCCGTTTCCCTACCTGATTTTCCGTGGTATAATCATTTACCAATAATTTCCTGTAATGAGGTGATAATAATGCAAAGAAAAAG
>JAIROT010000195.1 GCA_031257385.1 Treponema sp. | reverse complement strand
CCGTTATCCACATACACGTCACGGGCGGTTCCGTACTGTTTTACGCTCATCTCCAGGGCCCGGATTACCCCCAGGGAATTGGCGGTAAGCTGCAGGCTCCAGCCGGTTATCAGGCGGCTGCGCATATCCATAAAAGCACAGAGTTTCGCCCTGAACAGCTTCTGCCCGATGCGGCAGATAAGGTCGTGGGTCATGTAATCGCCGCAGATACAGTCCATGCTTTTATACGCCGTGAAATCCAGTTCCGCGTACTGTTCAAATTTTTTGTGGAACGCGTCGAACCCTTCACGGCCTCTTACTTTTACCGCTTCGGGAATGCCGTCTATATACCGCCGGATAATTGACGCGTTACAGTGAATGCCGTACTGTTCCAAATCCCGTATCACGCTGGCAACGGTGGGGCGGGACGTATCAAGATAAAGCCACTCGATACGGTCTTTGACTTCCTGCGGGAGGGACGCGCCGTTCCCGCCCCGCCTGTGGTATTGCGGGACCAGCCCGGCCATGCCGTGTTCGTGGTAGCGTTCCAGCCAGCGGTACAGGCTTGACTGGCCGCGGATGTCGCCGTGCGGGCCGAGCCTGGCGCGGAGTTCAGGAACCGCGTCCCCGTTGTTATAGGCGCTTACAAACCGGCGGACGGTAAGGCCCGACGCGCTGTAGGCGTTTATGACCCGCTCCCGGAGGGAGGCGATTTCCCGGTACGCCTGCGGGAATTGATCCATGTTTTTGATTTCCCCGGTCCTGGCGCCCCTGCCGGAGTACCGGGGGATGTCGATTTTCTTGCCGGGCTTTGACGCCGGTTTTAACCGGGCCCGAAGTTCCTCAAGGCTGGTCTTGATGCTGGCGGCATAGGCGATCTGGATGTCTTCCGGCAGGGTCGCCAGATGGTAGCGGCGTTCCGGGCCGCCCCGGACCGCGTAACTGCGGTAAGGCCAATCCTCGCGTTGTGCCCTTCTGATAATATTGGATTTATGGCGAGATAATAATTTGGCGATCTCTTTAACGGTCAGCCACTTGTCGATCATGGTTGTTTTCCCTTCCGGGTTTTCCCCCGCTCTAAAACCTGCTCTTCGCTCCATATCTTTTTTGCCCGGTCAAGCATTACCTCTATCATGCGCAGGCATTCCTGCTCGTCGAAAAGCCAGGTTCCGTCTTTGTTTTTCATGCGGAACATGGTGATCGGATTGGCACAGATACGCGGGTCAATCATCGTTCTTTAACTCCCCTGTATAAAAAGCCCCCCGGTGCGGTATAATTCAGCTGACACACTAAAATCTTTCCCGCAAGGAGGGGCAGTATGCCAATGTTTGAAAGTATTGCTATTATCATTTCCGCCGTTATTACCGTTTTCGGTATGGTCGCCATCCAGTTTTTCAACAATCAAAAACGAAAAGACGATTTTCAGGATCGATTGGTTTTTGAGGCTTTTCAAAGGCGCTTTGCTGTCTATGAAGATGTCCTTAGGACGCTTTCCAGAATGACAACAGATGAAGAATTGCCTCGGATTTTTTCCGCCAAGGAGCTCTTTGCCAAAATTAGTGATCATATCCATACGCTAGACACCCTTATTGCCAGGATCACCCTGGCCGGAAGTTCCGTTTCCATTAAGATTCTTTACACAATCAGACTTGAAATGGCTAATATCCTGGCTGAAAATTTTGATTATGAGGACGTCACCTTCCCATCTTATGTCAGAGAGGTTCTTATTGAGGCGCTTAAGGCGGCCCTTTCGCAATTTACGGAATCTGCCAGGAAAGAAGCGCCCATAGAAATCGTAGATCACTTCATTTTTAAATCGCGTGAAGGGGTCTAAAATAGTAGAAAGCAACATCAATCCTATAGAACCAAAAAACAGAACGATAGCCACTAGTAGAATAATAAATTCTTGCTGATTCATGCCGCGCCCCCTTCTTCGCTTTGCGCTTTAATCCACGCATGGGCGGCGCTTAGGCACGGGAAATCCCGCACGTGCCGCCCGCGCAGGAAAACGCGGTAAAGTACCGCTTCATACACAGGGACTTCCCTGCCGTCCGGATCGCAGTAGCGGATTCGGTAAAACAGTCTTTTCATGTCGTGCCTCCTCTTATAAAAAAGCCCCTCGGTGTGGTATAATTTGGTAACCAAACAAAATTTTCCCCACAAGGAGGGGCACAATGGCCATAGAAGAAATAATCGAGCTTGCTACCGGGCTCACAACTGCGAATCTTAAGCACGATAAAGCGGAGCTTATAAACAAACTCGCGGAGCTGAAAATTGAAAGAGCGGGATTTATTGCCAAAATTCAGGAATTGGAGGAGGAGAACAAGATGCTGCGGGATGACAAAGAAAACCCCCTTATCTTTAAAGAGGGCCTTTGTTATTCCGCTGATGATCCGGACAACCGGTATCCTTACTGCCTTACCTGTTACGAGACTGCTAAAAAGAGAATTCATCTTGGCAAAAACACCTTGAAGTGTCCCGTATGCGGCAATGATTACAAGGAACCCAGCGGGTCTTTTGTCATGACCGGTCCCGAACATTTCCATGCGAATGATTTGATGAAAGGGTATTAGCCAATACTTCATGCCGCGGGCCTGTATTCAAAGTGTACAAGTACGCTGCCGTCGATATAGAACGTACCTCGTACATGCCTGCGGGCGGACCATGCGCTATAGATGGTAATTACGATGTCCTGGAATACGCCATCGACGGCATATACCCGGAAGGGCGTCGCGGGAAGGGTCGATTCGGGCTTAATGTAAACGGCTTTCTCATCGACATCAATGGCATAAATACGCCCGAACATCTGACTACAAGTGCTTTCCTTCATGCCGCGCCTCCTTTGGATGATGGGGAATATGGCCGTTTCCCTACCTGATTTTCCGTGGTATAATCATTTACCAATAATTTCCTGTAATGAGGTGATAATAATGCAAAGAAAAAG
>JAIROT010000194.1 GCA_031257385.1 Treponema sp. | reverse complement strand
GCTGAAACAGACTTTCGCGCAGCGGTACAACGCGCTGACGGGGAGGACGGGGCATATATGGGGAGACCGGTATTGGTCGTTGATTCTGGAGGGGGAGCCTGTGGAGGAAGAGGGGGCGGTGCTTGAGGCGGGGAACGGGGACAGCCCCTATAGGCGGGAATCGAGGCGCAATCCTCGATTTTCCCCTGTTTTCCCCGCTCCTCCGGCGCCCTCGCCCGGCTAAGGGGCCGGATACCGCGCCCCGCCCTGCCGAATCCCTCTCTATACCCCCTGATACCCCGCGGGGAAGATCCGCCCAGAGGCGGGGCCTGAATTGGGGGTCAAGTTTAGCGCCCTTTAGGGCGAGGTTGTTGATTGTATGCGAAGGGTACATACCCCGCCCTTCAGGGCGTTATAAAGGGTATGTACCCTGAGACAAATACCTTACCAAAACAACAACCTCGTCCCTTTAGGGCGAGGTTGTTGATTTTTCTTCCTGTTTTAATTAGCTTGTTCATATATGGCTTTTACCTTTTTTAACACCCTTGGCCGCAGGCGGCAGTCTTTTGAACCCTTACAGGCGGGCAAAGTGGGCTTTTACGGCTGCGGGCCCACAGTCTACAATTACGCCCATATCGGGAACCTGCGGGCTTATGTGCTCCACGACATACTGGTACGCTCCCTGCGTCGTACCGGCTATGAGGTAACCCATGTAATGAACATTACCGACGTGGGGCACCTTTCGGGGGACAACGACGAAGGCGACGACAAAATGCTAAAAAGCGCGGAGGAACGGGGCAAAAGCGTCCTCGAAATCGCCGATTTTTATACTGAAGCGTTTTTCAACGACACCGGCAGGATGAATATCACCCCCCCTACGGTGGTCTGCAGGGCCACCGCTCATATACCGGAAATGATCGCGCTGATTGAACGAATCGAAAAAAACGGCTTTACCTATTTTGCCGGGGGAAATCTTTATTTTGACATCGCCAAATTCCCCTCCTACGGCGCTCTGGCCCTGCTGCGGATGGAGGACCTCAGGGCGGGCGCGCGGACCGCTTTAGACGAAAACAAGCGCAATCCCCACGATTTTGCGCTCTGGTTTACCAGGAGCAAATTCGAAAACCAGGCCCTGACCTGGGAAAGCCCCTGGGGCCGGGGCTATCCGGGCTGGCATATCGAGTGTTCCGCCATGAGCATGAAGTACCTTGGAGAGCAGTTTGACATCCATTCCGGGGGCATTGACCACATCCCCATTCACCATACCAACGAAATAGCCCAAAGCGAGGCCGCCACCGGGAAAAAGCCCTGGGTAGGCTACTGGTTGCACAATGAATTTTTGCTGCTGGATAAGGGTAAAATGGCAAAATCCTCCGGGAGCTTTTTGACCTTGCAAAGCCTCGTGGATGAGGGCTACGATCCCCTTGACTACCGGTACTTCCTCCTGGGCGGCCATTACCGCAGCCAGTTGCAGTTCTCCTGGGAAAGTCTCTCCGGGGCCAGGAGTGCGCGAAAATCGCTGACGGACCGGATCCGCTCCCTGGCGGAAAAAGCGCCGCCTGCGGTTTTGGATAATCTCCTGCAAGGGCGCGGCGCGGAAAATCAGGCGGAAGCCCCTGGCGGACCGGCGGCGGAACGGCTGCAAGCCTTCAACAGGGCCCTGGAGGACGATCTTTCCACTCCGAGGGCGCTGGCGGAGCTCTGGGGCCTGCTGCGGGATGCTTCGGTGGAACCGGAGGCGGCATTGGCGGCGGTTTTTGACATGGACCGGGCGCTGGGCCTTAAGGCCCTTCCCGGAGAGGATAAACCCGCCGGAGACGAAGCATTGGAGCGGGAAATTGAGGGGCTTATCGCCGAGCGGATGGCGGCCAAAAAAGCGAAGGACTTTGCCAGGGCGGACAGCATACGGCAGAGCCTGAAAGAGCGGGGTATCGCCCTGGAAGACGGACCCGCTGGAACCGTTTGGCGGCGTTTTTAGCGAATCTTTTGATTTCGCGTGTAACAATTGGGGAAACGGCTTGTTTTTATATAGAGGGATAGTAATGGCTGAAACCTTCAATTCAGGGGAGCAAACGCCCCGGGAGCAGGGTTTCGGCGGACAGGATCCTGCGCAGGCTGCGGCTGGCCATTGGGATGCCGGGCTGGCTCCTGACAGCGGGCAAACGGGGGGGCGGATGTCCCTCAGGGAATTCCGGGGTATTTATGACTCGGTTTTTCCGGTTCTGTTCAGGGTTGCCTATCGTATTGCCAACAGCGAAGAAGCGGCGGAGGATCTCTGCCAGGACGCCTTCTTCCGTCTGTACGAGAAAAATATGGTGTTTCCGAACCCGGAAGAGGCAAAGTACTGGCTTATCCGGGTGGTAAAAAACGCCGCGCTTAATTATGCGAAGCGCAAGGAACGGGAACGTAAAGCGTACCAGCGGGCATTTCGGGAGGATGTCAGGCAGCAGGAGACCGGGGAAGGGATGCTGCTCAAGCAGGAAACCAGGGCGGAAATACAGGAAGCCCTGGCTAAACTGCCGGAAAATTTACGGGTGGTATTGATATTGAAAGAGTATGCTGAAATGAATTATAAGGAAATTGGACGTACCCTCGGTATAAGCGAGGGAAATGTTAAAGTTCGTGTATTTAGAGCAAGAGAGCGGCTTACCACTCTGTTACAGGGAGGATCAAATGTGTCCTGAACATCAAATACTTTCGGTTTACCTGGACGGGGAGCTTCCTTCTCCCTGGAAGGAAAAGATGGAAAGCCATCTGGAACAGTGCCCCCAATGCCGTCAGCGGCTGGAAAGCTACCGGCTTGTTTCCGCGTCCGCTGCGGAGGATCTGGTCCGCATGGAGGCGGCGAAAGAGCGTGTCTGGCGGAATCTGGAAGCCGGGGAACGGCTCGGCGGCCGCCGCCTTAGCCCGGTCAGAGCATCGGTATGGCGGCGCAGCATTGCAATCCCCCTGCCGGCGCTTGCGGCTGCTGCTGCGGCGCTGATCGTTGTCATGGGGGCGCTCTGGGTGCGCCGGCCCGCGGAACAGCCCGCCGTGATCCCGCAAATGACCTTTGCCTCCGATGAATCCTTTGACGCGCCGGGCGTCGTCCCAATCGCCGCCGACATGAACGGGGTGCTTCAGTATCTGGGCAGCAGGGACGGCGGGGATATTTTGATCCTCCGCCTGCCTGAAAGCAGGAATTTTACGAGTTCCGGTGAACCGGCCATTCTGAAAGCCGCCGATTATACACGGGGACAGCCTTGAAAATATACCGCGCTTCGTGCGTATTTGTTCTCATCTTTCTTGTTTTTGCGTCCGCCGGGCTTGGCGCCCAGGAGCCGGGGCTTGAGAATTTGGTTCCCGGCCTCAAGGACAAGGTGGTGGTGTTGAATATTGACGCACGGGTTAGGGAGCAAAACCAGCGGGTGATCTGGCAAGAGGCACACCAGCGCCTTACCATGCCCGGCCGTCCGGTCGGAATGAACCTTGTGGGGGTCAATCTGGTTGTGGCGCTGCAGTTTACCCCTTACGTAAAGGCCGAAGGGGAGAATGTACTGGTCGCCCAGGCGCAGATCTGGGTAGAGGTTCCCGGCCAGGGTATCCGCTATCAAACCTCTATGCAGACCATTCCCCTGGAGTTCGATGAGCCGATTTACTACCTGCCTCTGGGCTCGGTAACGGCTAAAGATTCCCCTTATATCGAAATAACGATCACCCTGAAACACAATAAAGACGCCGCTCCTCTGGGAGGCACGCCGGCTAACTCGCCGGGGAACAAACGTTAAGAATACAATTGTATTCCCGCCGCAGTAACTTTGAAGACAGCATAAACCCGAAGCCGGGCGGATCATATATGCCGGAATTTTTTAGACTGTCGAAATTTTTCGTTTTTTTCTTTGTCTTATCGATCCTCGTCTCCTGTAAAAAAGAGTCTCCTGTCATCCATTCTATTGATCCCAAAATCGGAAAGGCCGGGGAGACGCTTACCGTCACGGGGGAATATTTCGGGAAAGAGCGGGGTGAATCCTACGTTACCATCGCGGGCATGGTTCCAACCAATTCATCGTACCTCAACTGGCAGGAGGATCAAATTTCCCTGAAGCTGCCTGAATCAGGAGAATCCGGCCTGATTTATGTCCATGTAAACGGCAGGAAAAGCAACGGCGCCCTTTTTTCAAATCAGACAACGCTTCCCCAGCCGCCGCAGGGAGAAGACACGGGGCCGGAACCCAGAATCACTTCAATAGAACCCCGCTCGGCCCCGACAGGCTCGCTCATAAGCATCACCGGGAACAACTTCGGCAGTTCGCGGGGGCGGAATGGCGTCCTGTTCTCCTGGAATGCGGAAACCCGCTCCCCTGCCCCCGAAGAGGCGCGGGAACCTGCCTTCATTGAAGTCGCGGAAACCGAATTCGGCTATGAGCTTTGGAACGACCGGGAGATCCGTTTGCGTATTCCCGATGGCGCGGCCAGCGGCAATTTGAAGGTACGCACCTTCCGGGGCGATTCCCGCCCGGTCTTTTTTGAGATCAGCGGAAAGCCGGGAACCAAAATTTTTCGGGACAAACGGAGTTATACGATAACTTATTCGGTGGATCTACAGATCAACGAGGCGGATAAACCGAACACCCTGTACCTCTGGATTCCCCTTCCCGCTGTTTCCGCGGCCCAGCGGAATATCGAACTTCTTTCGCGTAACGTTGATCCCTTTATAGAAAACTACCGGGGAACGAGCCTTTACAAGCTGGACGATCTTGAGGCCAACAGCAGTCTGCGCATAAATTTTTCCTGGCAGGTTGAGGTATACGCCGTGGAAACCTCCATACAGCCCCAATCGATCAGGCAGGACGCGAACTCGCCCGCCGCTGTTTACACCCGGAACGCTCCCCTCATCCCCTCCGATGATCCCCTGATAAAAAAACAGAGCGGCGAGCTGCTGGGCAGGGAACGGAATCCCTATATCAAAGCCCGGCGGATCTATGAATGGTTTATCGCTGCGATAAACATTCAGGATGCGGCGGCGGATGATTTGCCGAATGACGCCGTTGCGGCGCTGGAGGCGAAACAGGCGGATCCCTATACGGCCGCCCTCCTGTACTGCGCCATGCTCCGCTCCGCGGGAGTACCCTGCCTGCCTGTTTCGGGGGTGCTGATAAACCGGAGCCGTCAGGCTGTCCGCCACTACTGGGCTGAATTTTGGATCGACGGCTTCGGCTGGATTCCCGTTGATCCCGCCCTGGGCGCGGGGGCCGTTCCTCCTTCTTTTGCGCCCCGGCCCGGCCACGCGAGTTTTTATTTCGGCAGCATGGATAATCAGCGGATCGCTTTTTCCCGGGGACAGAACACCTTTTCCCAAATGGATCCGAGGGGCCGGGCCGTTTCCCACACCCGCTCTTATGCCCTGCAAAACCTCTGGGAAGAGGCGGTGGGAGGCATCGACTCCTATTCAAGCCTCTGGGGGGATGTCGCAATTACCGGAATGTATGTACAATAAGGCATGGTAACGGTAATTTCACTGGGCGGTTCGATTATTGCCCCCGACGCCGTGGACGGGCAGTTCCTTAAAGATTTTGTGAGTCTCATCCGGAGTTTTATTGAGGCGGACGAGAAGCGGCGCTTTATTTTCGTGACGGGCGGCGGCGGTCCGGCGCGGGCCTGGCAGAAAGTCTACCGGGAACTCAGCGGAAGCGGCTTCAAAGACGAGGAAGCGGACCGGATCGGCATTATGGCGACAAGGCTCAACGCCCAGCTCATCAGGGCCCTGATGGGGGAATGGTGCGGCCAGAACGTGGTTACCGATCCTACACGGGTGGATCCCTTCACCGGCAGGGTACTTGTGGCCGCGGGCTGGAAACCGGGCTTTTCCTCGGATTACGACGCGGTGCTCCTAGCGGAACGCTTTCAGGCGGACGCGGTGATAAACCTCTCCAATATCGAAAAAGTGTACACCGGCGACCCCAAAAAGGATCCCTCCGCCAGGCCCATTGACCGTATTTCCTGGGCCGATTTTCGGGCCATGGTGGGTGACGAATGGACGCCGGGAAAAAACGTTCCCTTTGATCCGGTGGCAAGCCGCCACGCCGCGAAAATCGGCCTCAAGGTGATATGCGCGGCGGGGAAAGATTTGGCAAACCTCAAAAAAATTCTCTCGGGCGGGGATTTTATCGGCACCACGATTGGCTGAGAGGCGTTTTTCCGCTTTAACCGCCAAAAGCGCGCCTGGCACTGCCTCGCGCTGTATTCAAATTGTTTATGGCAAAGCGTTCTGTGCCTTTTCAAGCAGGCTTATCAGCTTATTAATCTCTGTAGTTTTTGGGAGCATTAACCGTACCGCTTTTTGTTCAAGTACATCATAAGTTGAACAATCGACAGTCCAGAGCCCAACTGAATTAAACAGGTATTTCTGCAAATTAAAATTTGCGTCAGCCGTATCATAATATAAGGTCATGATAGGGGTTGTAGAGGCAGTTTCAGCAGCATGCAGCTTCGTAAGGGACCGCATAACTAAATTTTTATTCGAAAGTCTGGTTTAATACCCCGGAGCTCTGCTCCGGCTGAATAAAGCAACGATTACAAAAATTTGGTATTAAACCAGACGGTATTATAAATTTCCTCTCGAACGAGCCTCC
>JAIROT010000168.1 GCA_031257385.1 Treponema sp. | reverse complement strand
AAGCCTATCCCCTCAATTTTGATGAAGCAGCAAACCGTGGACCGTTCCGGCCGCGTTCGGGAACTGGCCGTCAAGGGCCGCCACGACGTATGCGTCTGCCCCCGTGTCGTCCCGGTGGTAGAAGCCATGGCCGCCCTGGTGCTTGCCGATCTTTTGCTCCAAAACCGCACCTCGCGTCTCGGCTAAAAGAAGTTATGTGCAATTGGTTTTGAAATTTGTTGGAAAATTATAAAATGAGCCTCCGCGCAGCAGAGCTGCGCGGTATCTGGAACTTAGAGCTGTTTTTGGATCGGATGCTCGTTCGAGAGGAAATTTATTATACCGTCTGGTTTAATACCAAATTTTTGTAAACGGTGCATTGTTTAAACCGGAGCAGAGCTCCGGGGTATTAAACCAGACTTTCGAATAAATTTATCTTCAGGAGGTCAATTATGACCAAGCAAGCATCGGGAAACCCTGATGCTTCATAGCTAGGGGATAAGCAGCTGAAATATTGCGGCAAGCCCTGGGTGGTTTATGCAACTCAAATAACCGGCATCTCTAAAATACGGACAAGTTTTAGAGAGAAAACGGCGCCAGGCGCCCCCGCGCTCCCGGACACTTTTTACCGCAATGCGCCGGCCTGGGTCTGAGTGGCCTTTTTCCAGAACTGGCTTCTTCCGAAGGGACCAATCTTTCCCCGCATCTCCAGGGTATCAACTTTGTAGCGGTTTCCGTTAGCGGCATGGAAAGTGATTTCGCAGCCATACATCTTGCCGTCATTGGGATCAACCACATTTCCTCCCTTCCAGTGTCCCGCCTGACGGTCCGGGGACAGGCCAAAGATCCAGGGGGTACCCACTACAGTCATCTTTTTTATATCCCCAGCCACAGGAAAACCCCGGTAGCTCGACTCACACTTATACGCCTTTTCATCTTGAGGAAACCCCGCAATGGAAAGGACCCTGCCGTAGAGTTTTCCTCCCTCAATATAAATATGCCAGCCTGCGGTCTCCTTTCCGGTTTTCTCATCTACACTGATCCAGAAGCCTTCCGCAGGGTCCGCCGCCGCAAATACCGTGACCATCACCGCCAGTATTCCCATCAAGATTAGTTTTCTTGCCATGTCGATTCTCCTTCTGTAAGAAATATCGCATAGAAAAAAGGGATTTTGCAAGTCGGCGCCATAGTAGAGGGCGGATAAAATTCAACTTAAAAAAAAGGCAAACGGCGAAACCGGCGATAATCCTCAGAATTACTCATCAGTCCGCCCGATACGGAAGCTCCAAGATGGTGTATCCGTCGACTATGGGGATGGTTACATTATTATCCTGTGAATTTTCGCGGCGTCTACAACCGGAACGCTAGGTGCAATTGCGCCTAAAATTTATCGGAAAATTATGGATAATGATACGTGATATTGACAGAATATCGTGGTAAAGTTATCATACAGACAAAACAGAATGTATGAGTAAATCAAACTTTGTATATACAATGTTAAAAGGAGACATTTTGATGAATACCAAAGATGAAATTGATCAAATTATTACGCAACATGGTTTTAATGATTATAAGTGGATAGTTCCTCGTGAAAATATAATTATCTCATCATGGGTTAGATTCCATTGTCAATTTGGTTGTAAAAATTATGGAAAGAATGGTAGTTGTCCTCCTGCGGTATCTTCTATTGAGGAATGTCGTCAAATGATTCATGAATATGAAAATGCAATTATTTTACATTTTCAAATACAGTCAGAAGATAACAATATACATCATAAACTAATGTCAGAACTTTATGAATTGGAACGCACAATATTTCTTGCAGGATATTACAAAGTGTTTTTATTACAATATGGTTCATGTAATTATTGTAAAGAGTGTAATGCTGAAGGTATTCGTACAAAATGTATCAATAAAATTAAATCTAGACCGGGTGCTGACGCTATGGGAATTGATATATATCAGACCGCTCATAATATTGGTTACCATATCCAGGTGGTTAAAAATCATAATGAAATTACAAACAGGTTTGCTTTTATGTTGATCGATTAAAAATAATTATTTAGATAATAGAGGCTGTTCCAAAAACTGAAGTTTTGGAACAGCCTCAATATAATGTTTTATACTCCTTTAGGCAGGAAAATCGCAACAATCATATATAGGGGAGGAGGGGGGTGGGGATAAAGCAATTAACAATTGCGGAGATAAAATTATACTCCCGGCGGTTTTGTCGATTGTCGGCGCTTCCCATACGATATACCCCTTTTAAAGCCGATTCCGCCGGGCTGTGGCCGTAAGTCCGCCAAAACCCGCCGAATCGCTTACTATACTGCAATTTCACCACGAATCCGCCAAAAGTCAAGTTACGGGGGACGAATTTGTAAAAATTCCGTCCAATGGCCGGGTTCGGGATATTTGCCGGCAGGGATTTTTCGGAAAACGGCGCGCAAGCTTCCCAAGGGCGCCGTTTGGCAGGGGGGTAGCGTAATCCGGCCGCTTCGCCGGGGTCCGGTTTTCGGCGTTGTTGAAGCGGCCGGATGGAGCGCAGGGGGGCCGGACGGTGGTTCAAAAACTACGCCGTCCGCTGTCCGGTAACAGGCCCCCCTTCGTACACGCGAACTTTACAGAACACCGGAAACCGGCTATAATTGAGAAGGGGTATTAAAATGGATCCAGCGTTGTGGAAAATGCGGGAAAGAACAAACCGGATACAGGGAAATCCGGCGGAGAAATTATGAAACTAAAACTTATTTATCCCAAATGGGGAAAACTGCCGGGACAGACCACTTTTAACCTTCCGCCTCACGGACCGGTTGTCTTTGCCGCGGCGTTGCCCGAATATGCCAATGTCTCCTTTACGGACGAAAACCTTGAAGAAATAGATTTTGACGAGCCCTGCGATTTGGTCGCGGTTTCAATGATGCTGAGTACCCAGGTAAAGCGGGGCTGGGCCATCGCGGATGAATTCCGCAAACGGGGCCAACAGGTGATCTTCGGCGGCATTGCCGCTATGCTTCACGCCGAAGAAACCATGGCCCACGCGGACTCGGTATTTCTGGGCGAGGCGGAAGGCAGGATGGCGGAGGTCCTGGAGGACTGGAAAAACGGCGGCCTGAAAAAGGTGTACAATTTCATGCTCCGGCATCCGCCCGTTGAATCGATAGGGCCCGCCCGCCGGGATCTCTACAAGCGGGAACTCTACAACCACAAGGGCGTCCAGATGGTGGACCTCTTCCACGCGTCGAGAGGCTGCCGGTTTAGCTGCTATCCCTGCGCGGTCTCTTATCTGGGGGGCCGGGCTTTCCGCCCCCGCCCCATCGACAAGGCCATCGAAGAACTGGCGGGCATAGAAAATAACCGGCTTTTTATCGTGGATAATTCCCTGGCCCAGAATACGGAATGGGAGAAGGAACTCTTCCGGGAGATGATCCCCCTTAAAAAGAAATGGATAAGCCATACCATCGAGGATGATCCCAAGGTGCTCGATCTTGCGGCAAAGGCGGGCGCGTGGTATGTATACCAGGCGATTTACGATACGTCGGATTACATCAAGGAGCGGGTAAAACGTTACCACGATTACGGCATCGGGGTTGAAGGGACGATACTGCTGGGCCTGGACAACCAGACCGAGGATGACATCAGGCGCCTCATCGATTTCCTGCTGGGCATCAACCTGGATCTGGCAGAGTTCACCGTCATGACCCCTTTCCCCCACACCAAGGCTTACGATGATCTTCTGCGCGAAGGGCGGATATTCGACTTTGACTGGGATCATTACAATGCCGGGCAGGTGGTATTTCACCCCCGGCATATATCCGCCGAACGTTTGCAGGAACTTTATGATTACGCCTGGGAAAATTTCTACCGGGAAGAATCCCAGGAAGAAAAGATGTTCCAGCTTCTTTTCAACGTGGTAAGCCGGGAAATGGACGACGGAACCTACCGCCCCCGGAACAGGAAACTGATCCACAGATCCTTCGGAAAAGACGTGGCCCGGCCGCCGGTAAGCGCCGGCAGATGAAAGCCGCTAAGATGAAAGCCGCTATATGAAAGTACCGGAAAAATACTACGACGAAATTTTCAGCTTTAAGGGCCAGTGGGATATGCCCTCCGCGTGCGGCCTCAAAATTATTGAAAAGCAGGGAAAAACAACCGTGATTGTCACCGAGCTTTACCAGGACAATCCCGGCACTTCCGTCGCCTCCGCGGGCCGTTCCCTGGCGGAACAGATCTGCAAAGCCAGGAATTTGGATTTTGACAAGATCACGTACCTTGAATGCAATCCTGCCACCGATTCCAAGCTTTCATTTTACGGTGAGGAGTATTTCGAGGTAAACTTTAACGGCGGCCCCCGGCCGGTTTACCGCCTCTTGTCCCCGGAAGAAGCAGGGGAACTGTTCGGGCGATAAACTCAGGAAAGCGCAAAAATCCCGGCCGGTTTTCAGACGAGGGGATGCAGTATTTCCACTACATCCTGAACAGTGCGGACACTCTTGAAAAGTTCCGGATCGATTTTTCCGGTAACGTACTCTTTCATTTTAACGATCATATCCACCGAGTCTATGGAATCAAGATCAAGATCTTCATACAGTTTGGCCTGCGGGGTTATACTGCCCGCTTCAATCTCAAAATCAGAAACAAGGATTTCCTTTATTTTCGTAAACAACTCATCTTTGCTCATGATAACCCCAAATGGCGTGATTCAATTTAAACACAAAACAAAATTTTACAGCGGACTACCGCCTGTCTCCGCGGCAATATAGGCCGCCAGTGCATTCACCGATGCGAAGTGCTTTTTGTTGTCCGCGTTTTCAGAAGAAAATTTTACCCCGAACTTTTTCTTGAGGGCAACCCCAAGTTCCAGGGCATCAATGGAATCCAAACCAAGCCCCTCACCGAAAATCGGCTGATCGTCTTTAATATTTTCCGGTTTGATATCTTCAAGCTCAAGGGCATTGATGATCAATTCCTTGATTTGCCGGTTCAAATTACCCATTGTTCCTATAAACCTCCGTCGAAAACACAACGCGGCCGCCCACCGCCTACAAGCCGACTAACACTTTATATATACCTCAGAATAAAACGAAATTCCGCTGTTTGTCAATATTTCCTGTTCATATCTTAGCCATTCGCAGTTTCAAGACGGCATTTGTTCAACTAAAAAATGGTCAAATTGTGTTATACTCCGGGGAAATGGCCGCATTTTCCGTAAACAATTTGACCATTTTACCTTAAATTACCCCCTTTTTGCAGCAAATCTTGATTTTCAAAGAAAGAAAAGACACCCCGGAAATGCCGGGCGGGGTGGCGGTGAAAAAAAGAGGGGGACCTTCCGGGGAGCCTTTTTTCCGGCCGACAGGACCCAAAAAATTTTCAGGCGTCTTTTCGCTTTTTGTATACTTGAAACTGAGAATTGCCGGTCCACGCCTCACACCGATAAGTGGTTTATCCCCGGCATCTGTAAAAAAAATTGTAAGAACTCTGTAAAAAACTCTTGACAGTATCCGGCCATTACTGTATCATACTAGTCTTATAGAATTTATATAATTTTCAAGGAGTGTTTTATGGCGAAGAATTACAAATTCGAGACCATCCAGGTTCACGCGGGGCAGGAAAAGCCGGATCCCGCTACCGACGCCAGGGCGGTGCCGATCTATCAGACAAGTTCCTACGTGTTCCCCACGTCCAAATCCGCGGCGGATCGTTTCGCGCTTACCGAAACGGGGAACATCTACACCCGGATCATGAACCCCACCTGGGCCGTGTTCGAGGCGCGGATCGCCGCCCTGGAGGGGGGTGTCGGGGCTTTGGCCCTGGCTTCAGGCGCCGCCGCGACCGCCTACGCGATTCAGAACATTGCCCGGGCCGGGGATCATATTGTCTCGGACAACCAGATCTACGGGGGTACCTACAACCTGTTTGCCAATACCTTTAAGGATCAGGGGATCGAGGCTACTTTTATTGACGGGAGCGTCCCCGCGAATTTCGAAAAGGCGATAAAGCCCAATACCAAGGCCGTCTTTTTTGAAACCCTGGGAAATCCCAACAGTTCCGTAGTCGATATCGAGGCCGTTGTGGCCATTGCCCACAAGCACGGCATTCCGGTCATCGTGGACAATACTTTCGCCTCGCCCTATCTCCTGCGGCCCATTGAGTACGGCGTGGACGTCGTGGTTCATTCGGCCACCAAATTTATCGGCGGCCACGGAACCTCCATCGGCGGCGTTATCGTGGACGGCGGCAAATTCGACTGGGCGGCAAACGATAAATTCCCCGGCCTGAGCCAGCCGAACCCGAGTTACCATGGGGTAGTTTTCACCCAGGCGGTGGGAAATATCGCCTATATCATCAAGGCCCGGACCACCCTGTTGCGCGACACAGGGGCGGCGTTGTCTCCGTTCAACGCTTTCCTGTTCCTGCAGGGGCTTGAAACTTTGTCCCTCCGTGTGGAGCGCCACATACAGAACGCCCTCAAGGTGATAGACTTCCTCGTGTCCCATCCCCAGGTCGAGCGGGTGAACCACCCCTCCCTGCCGGATCACCGCGACAACGGCCTTTACAAAAGGTACTTCCCCAACGGCGCGGGATCGATCTTCACCTTTGAACTTAAGGGCAATGCGGAGCGGGCCAAGAAGTTCACCGAAAAGCTGGAACTTTTCTCCTTGCTCGCGAACGTGGCGGACGTAAAATCCCTGGTGATTCACCCCGCCTCCACCACCCACTCCCAGCTCAGCGAAGCGGAACTTCTGGAACAGGGCATCAAACCCAACACCGTCCGCCTCTCCGTCGGTACCGAACACATCGACGATATCATCGACGATTTAAAGGCAGGTTTTGAAGCGATAAAGTAGCGATTGACGTTAATTTCGGCAGGAACCTGTTATGAGCGGGCAACCAATGCTAAAAATGGGGGTTCTGTTTCGGAATTTGGGCACATCTGACCGCTTCACCTTTTAACGAAGCGGTCAGACCGGGTTATCCGTTTCTATCCCCTGTGCTGTAAATATCTTGACTGAAGGGCTCCGTGCGTGCGTGCGCCATATCCTGTCAAACTGGGGTAAAACGCTATATGTCAGGGCGGGGGGCAAAACGATCAAAATCATTGCCACTACCGCCCCGCACGGGGACCGAAAGGCCCGCAAAACAGCCTCCACGGGCCGGAAACCGGGCAGGAGGCCAAAGTATCAGGGGGAAGCCTTCAGGACGCTTTTGACGGACATCTGGGATTTGTTTGACCGCTTGTGTGGGAAACTTTTGGCCCCGATGCTCCACCTCATGGTGGACTTCCTGACCGCCGAATATTCCCTGATCCCTGATATGAGAGACCTGCTGGCCTCCGTCAGCCCGCGCACCGTCGACCGCATCCTCAAACCGGTAAAAGACACGGGGCGGCTGCGGGGCTTAAGCCTGACGAAGGGCGGCACAGTGCTGCGGGACCAGATACCGGTACGGGTCATGTTCACCTGGGACGAGCGGAAGCCCGGTTTCTTCGAGTTCGACCGGGTGGCCCATTGCGGGGCCGATTGTACTGCTTATGCTGAACTTGCCGTTTTTAGGGCAAGCTTATAAGGTGTGGTC
>JAIROT010000164.1 GCA_031257385.1 Treponema sp. | reverse complement strand
GAGGAAGACTGGGCCACCGAATTTCTTGACTATATTCTGGCCGTCAAAACCGTGGACTCCACGGCGGAGGCTATCGAGCATATCAACACCTACGGCACTAAAAATTCGGAAGCCATTTTAACGAAAAACCTGGAGGCCGCGGAGGAATTCCGCCGCCGGGTAGACGCCGCCTGCGTTTATGTCAATGCCTCCACCCGGTTTACCGACGGGGGGGAATTCGGTTTTGGCGCGGAGCTGGGGATCAGCACGCAAAAATTCCATGCCCGGGGCCCCATGGGTTTAGAGGCCCTGACCACTCTTAAGTACCTGATCTCCGGAACAGGGCAGATTCGGGATTAAGTGTTTTAAACGAAATTTAACCCTGCGGTATCGTTGGTTAATACGGGCAAAATAAAACGTAAAGCTAAAAAGCCGCTTGTTTTTTATGCGGAACCGCCGCCCCTATGAACTTTCGGATGAATAGTAAAGGGCCTTTGAGGCGCTTGCCCCCTTCCTTTGGGGGTTCTTCACGGCGCGGCCCGGACTATCCTGACCCGCTGTGAAAAAGGCAGCGGCAAATGGGTCTATCTGGAAATGGACGTGAGTCCGGTCAGTCTGCTCTGATTGGGCAAAGGCGCGGGAATGTTCCGGCCTAAGTTCCGCGCGTAGCGGAATGATCTGGCCGGATACCGTCCGGCCGCATCTTCCAAGACATACCGAAATATGAGCGCGGATACTAAACGCCGGGGAAATCGTATCAGTATCTGGATTGTCGTGATATAATGGATCCAAAAACAAAAAATAAATATGATTTTTCTAAAAAAAATTCTTGACAATCTTGGTTTTACCCTTTAAAATCCCCATATAACTTGAAAAAACAAATATTTTTTTAGATAGTGCAAATTATTATTTTGAGGCGGAAACTCGGATGAAGTCGATAAACGACGAACTACCTAACCTGAAACGGCTGGTACAGATGCTTGCGGCTCAATTCGGGAAGGATTCCGAAATAGTGCTCCACGATCTGTCAAGGGAATACGAGCATACCATTGTCGCCATTGAGAACAACTGGATCACCGGTCGTAAGGTGGGCGACGGTGGGACCAATCTGGGGCTGGAGGTACTTCGCAACCCGCCAAGCGCCGGTGGCGACCTCTGGAACTACTACAACCGGACTCCCGAGGGCCGGGTACTGCGCTCATCAACCCTGTACTTCCGGGACGATCAGGGCAAGGTGATAGGTTCGCTCTGTATCAACACCGATATCACCAGAATGGCGGAGCTTCAGAAAGCCCTGCAGGAATTCACTCTGCTTCCTCCATCGGAAGAACAGGAAGTAGAGGAGATTTTTACCAGCCGGGTGGAGGATCTCATCAACTATCTGCTCAAACAAAGCGAAAAAAAGGCGGGCAAAAATGCCGCCGAAATGGGAAAAGAAGACAAGATCGAGGCCCTTCGTTTCCTGGATAGCAAAGGTTTTTTCCTGATTACCGGTTCCGGCGACGAGGCGCATAAATTCTTCGGTATATCGAAATTTACTCTCTACAAATATTTGGGCATTATCCGGGGAAAATCTTTTAATGAAATATCCGCCGAAACAAATGAAAACACGCGAAGCGGCAAAGGGCAACAATAGAATGGACGTTTATGCAAGATTGAAAGAATTGAATCTGATACTGCCGGAGCTTCCCCCCAAAGGCGGCATCTATAAACCGGTGCGGCAGATAGGAAGCTGCCTGTACGTATCCGGCCAGGGCGCGACTAAAACGGGAATACCGGCGATCTCCGGCAAGGCCGGGGCTGAACGAAGCATTGAGGAGGCCCAGGAGGCGGCGAGGATCTGCGTTCTTAATGCCCTGGCCGTTCTGCACGACTATCTGGGAGACCTCAACCGGATCAAAGGGCTGGTGAAAACCCTGGCCTTTGTGCAGAGCGCCCCCGGTTTTAGCCAGCAGCCCAAAGTAATCGACGGCGCTTCAGCCCTGTTGCGCGATATCTGGGGGGAGGACGGCGTAGGCGCGCGGTCCGCCATCGGCGTGAACGAACTTCCCGGCGGCATTACCGTGGAAATCGAATTCATTTTTGAAATATGAGGTTTCCGATGGATATCGGCAATGATTACCAATAGTTTGTTCTTTTGCCGGAGGATGCGGTAAAAACAGAAACACTCTCCCGGCAATCAGAAGCGCCTCTTGTGTTACCAACCCATATTTGTCCCACATCGATACTGTACCCGGAAATATTGATTGCCCGGAACGGACAGATCGAGGCGGCCCACCAGGTAAGCGTGTGGAACCGCCGGATTAATTGCTCCCGTTTTATAGCAAAACGGTACGCAAAGTGCATTTTTTAAGGAGGTCGCGGCATATATGCCGGGTCCATAATGTGTCTACATTTGGACAGAGTCTAATAGAGTTGTTTAAAAAACTTCAGTTTTAAACAACAACCGCTTAAAAATAACAAAAAACGCGGATTTTGTTAGAAATCTGCGCTTTTTGGAAGGTTTGTAAGCCAAGCTTCGCTTGGCAAAGAACCAACCGGGTTCTTGAACAAGTCCAATTATTAATGAGTACATAACCGTGGGCATCCACAGAGGAAATATTTTTTACGGAGGAAAAAATGAAGAAGTTGTTTTTTGTTGCTGCGATTACCTTTACCTGTGTTTTCGCAAGTCTGAATGTCTTTGCCGCCGGCCAGAAACAGGAGAGCAGCGGCCCGCAGACCGTCACGTTCTGGTATAACAACACCGGCGATGAGGCAAAAGTGTACGAGCAGGCCATCACGGCCTACAACGCTTCCCAGAGTAAGTACCGTGTCGAGGGCCTGAGTGTCAACGACACCCAAAAGCTCATCGTCGCCCTAGCAAGTAACGAGGCGCCGGATCTGGTGAAAGGCTCCAATTCCCAGGTGATCAGCTACCAGGGTCAGGGACTGCTCGAGAGCATGAAATCCCTCATCTCCCGGGACAAGTTTGACACCGCTGCCTTCGCGTCCAAAGCAATAGAGGCTAACTCGGTGAAAGGCGAAATCTTCGGCCTGCCTCTGAGCGGTTACACGATCCAGATGTTTTATAACAAGGATCTGCTCGCCGCAGCCGGTTATTCCGCGCCCCCCGCCACAGTCGAGGAAATGTACGAGATGGCGGTAAAGGTCACCAAACTGGACGCCAATGGTAACATCGACATCCTTGGCTATCCCCTCTTTCCCCTGGCTTCGGCGCGGCAGGAACTGATCTACGCCTTTGGCGGCAGATGGTGGGCCGAGGACGGCCTTACCCTCACCCCGCAGTCGTCCGGCGTTTTGGAGAGCCTCAGGTACAACCAGCGTTACCGTACCCAGTATGGCATCGACAAGGTTCAGGCTTTCGTTGCCACCGCCAACACCAACCGCTATAGCGAAAAAGACATGTTTTTTGCCGGCAAGCAGCTTTTTCGCCTGGATGGTTCCTGGCTTCCCACGATGATGGAAAATTTCAAGTCCACAGTGAACTGGGGCATCGCCTTAATCCCCGCGCCCAGGGCGAACCTCGGCATCAGAGGTATCAGCCGCTATGAAACAGACTCGGTGTTTATTCCTGTTACTGCGGTCCGCAAGGACGGCGCATGGGATTCCGTCAAGTGGCTCACCGGCCCCCAGGGTTCCAAGATCATCCTGCTGGGAACCGGCAACCTGCCTGCTTTAAAGGCGCTCTATACGGACAGCGAAATTCTTGCCAAACCGGGCTTCAAGGAATTTATCGACGCCCTTCAGCTTGAGAAGGGAATTCAGTACCCGGTGATCGGTAGCTTTGCCGAGTATACCTCGATGATCAACGAATTTCTGGACAACGTTTATTCGGGAAAACAGACCCCCGAAGCGGCAATGGCGGGACTCGCGGATCGCGTAAAGAATTTAAAATAGCAGGCAGGAGAAAAAAATGAGGTTGTCAGAGTCAACAAGAAACACATGCAACGGGCTGCTGTTTGCGCTGCCTTGGATCATCGGTTTTATCTGTTTCAGCATTTATCCGCTGGCGGCCTCGTTTTATTACAGTTTCACCGAATTCAACCCCATTTCCAAACCGAAATGGGCGGCTTTGGCGAATTACGCGGATCTGTTCAGGGATCAACTTGTCCTGAAAGGGCTCCTAAACACACTGTTTATCTCTTTTGTTTCTACGCCGGTCAATCTGCTGGTGGCGCTGCTCCTGGCCGGGGTGGTAACCAAAAACTTCAGCGCCAGGGGTCTTGTCCGTACCCTGTTCTTCCTTCCCTCAATTATTCCCACCATCGCCGCGACCATGGTGTGGATTTGGATGTTTGATCCCTCTTACGGCTACATCAACAACGTACTTGCCTGGTTCGGCATACGGGGGCCGGCCTGGCTTATGGACATGCGCTGGACAAAGCCGGCGCTTCTCCTCATGGGTACCTGGTCTACCGGCACGGCGATGCTTATCTGCATGGCGGCCCTGCAGGAGGTCCCCAAAAGTTACTACGAATCCGCCGAGATTGACGGAGCTGGTTCTATACGCCGGTTTTTTTATATTACCCTACCTTCAATCGCCCATGTTCTGTTGTACCAGGGCATCTTGAATTTGATCAATTCATTTCAGTATTTTCAGCAGGTCTACATCATTACCAACGCCAGCACCGGCCAGGGGTCGGGAGCGGGTTACGCTTCGGGTGGGCCGGGCAACTCGATTCTGATGTACCCGCTCTACATATTTCATAATGCCTTTACCTATTTTAAAATGGGGAAGGCTTCGGCAATGGCCTGGCTGCTCTTCATTGTTGTGGCGCTACTGACCCTTGTGGCAACAAAGCTTACGCGCTCGGTTACGTCTAACACGGGGGTGGAATGATGACAGCTATATCCTTGTACCGTTTTGGCAACAAGGCTTACGTGAAAACCGTGCTTTTGCAGCTTATTTTCTTTGCGGTAGTTATTGTATTGAGCCTTATCTTTTTCTCGCCTTTTCTCATCATGCTGACCACGGCCTTCAAAACAAACAGCGACGCCTTTACCCTGCCAGTACGGCTTCTGCCGAGGCAGTTCGTTTTTGACAATTTTTCCAAAGCAGTAGCGGTCATTCCTTATTGGCGTTATATGCGGAACACCGCTTTCATTACCCTTTTTTCGGTGCTTGGCCAGGTAATGGTAACTCCATTAGTTGCCTATTCCCTCGCCAAAATCAAATGGAAGGGCGCGGCCATAATTTCCGGCCTCCTTATGACGACTATGATGATTCCCTTTACCGTTACCATGATACCCCTCTACCGCATTTTTTCGCGTCTGCGCTGGACCAATACCTATATTCCGCTGATCCTGCCCATGTTTTTCGGGAAAGCCTTTTTCATCATCATTGTCAGGCAGTTTTTTGCCGGTATTCCGAATTCACTAATGGAGGCGGCACGGATAGACGGCGCGAATGAATTCCAGCGTTATCTGAATATCGCGTTGCCCCTCAGCAAACCGGCGCTGACCACTATCGGAATATATACCTTTATTGACGCTTGGAGTGATTACCTCGCACCCCTCATCTACATTAGCAAGCCGGAGAAGCTCACTCTTTCGCTGGGAATGCAGCAGTTCCTGAGCCTCTATTCGGTGGACTGGGCCTTGCTCATGGCGGCGGCGCTGATTTTCGTGTTCCCGGTTATTGTCTTCTTTATGTTCTTTCAACGCTATTTTGTGGAGGGTATTTCCACCAGTGGACTGAAGGTATAAGAGGCGGTAGCGCCATCATTAACGGAAACGGCGGTGTCGTACCGGTAAAGCAGCGAAATTCAAAACTTGACAATGCCGAAAGGCCGGGCTACACTCCCTTGTAAGTTTATACTAACAAAAAAATATTAGGGTTATTCAAAAAGGCTTGTTCAAAAACTTCTGTTTTTGAACAAGCGCTTAAAAATTTACTAAGGCCCGGCCTGGTACACGGGATCTTCGGAAGGTCCCGGCGGGGGCGCCTGGCAGGACAAAAGGAGGATGCCGGTGTTCAATATGAAAAAACTCCTGGGCCTTTCCGCTGAGGGCCATAGGAATTTCAAGCGGGCGGTCCGGGCGGTGGTGGTCTCGAACTTTTGCCTCTTTTTACCCTTTGCCGTGATCGTTCAGACCATTATCACCCTGCTGGCCCCCCTTATGGCCGGCCTTTCCGGGGACCTGGACCGGGGCCGGCTTTGGCTGCTTCTGGCCCTGGGCTTTGCCGCCGCGGTCCTGTATTTTTTCGCCTACCGCAGCGAGTACCGCAAAACCTACACCACGGCCTACAACGAATCGGAAAAGATCCGGGTGGAGCTGGCGGAACATATCAGGCGGCTTCCCCTGAGTTTTTTTAACAACAAGGACCTTTCCGAGCTGACCACCAACATCATGGCCGACTGTACCACCGTCGAACACGTCATGAGTCATGTATCGCCCGTCCTTTTCGGCGGCATCATCACCGATGTGCTTATCTGCGTTCTGCTGGCCTTCTACGACTGGCGTATGGCCCTGGCCCTCTTTGCCGCCCTGCCCATTGCCCTGGCCTTTATTTTCGGCAGCCGGAAACTACAGGCCCTTTTGGGGGAACGTCATGTGCTGGCAAAATTGGCGGTCTCCGGCGAGGTACAGGAATACCTGGAGGGGATCAAGGTAGTTAAGGCTTTTGGGCTTTCGGGGGAAAAATCGGCGACTCTGGAACGGGCCCTGCGGAATATGATGAAGGAGGCCATAAAGTTTGAAGGCTTTACGGGGATATTTATTATCCTGGCCTCGATGGTTCTTCAAATAGGAATAGGCCTCGTGGTACTAACGGGAGTTTCCCTTTTGACCGGCGGCAGCCTTGGGATTATCCCCCTCCTTACCTTTATTTTAATCAGCGCGAAAATCTATTCCCCCCTGATTGTTATTTTTACCCTGCTGCCGGAGTTTTTTTATTTTCTCATTTCCATAAACCGGATGCGGAAAGTCAGGCGGGAGCCTCTGATGGACGGGGACGAAAAAATTATCATTGACAACTACAACATTGAGCTTAAGAATGTCAGCTTTGCCTACCATGAAGGGGAGGATGTGATCAAAAATATCAGCCTCTCCATTCCCCAGGGAGGCGTTACCGCCCTGGTGGGACCTTCAGGGAGCGGCAAGAGTACCCTGTCCCGGCTTATTGCCCGGTTCTGGGACCTGCGGGAAGGGGAGATTATCATCGGCGGAAAAAACATTTCCGGCATCGATCCCGAAACCTTAATGCGGTACATGAGCTTTGTGTTTCAGGATGTGGTGCTTTT
>JAIROT010000034.1 GCA_031257385.1 Treponema sp. | reverse complement strand
AAGCTAAGCCGGTCATCCCCGACCCGTAAGTCCCGTATCTCGAAGACGAAGCGAAGCATGGTCTCACGGAACACCGCCCTAAAGATCGCCATGGCCTGACAGCGGCGGAAGAGGGGTTCGCGGTTGTTGATACCGCTGCGGACCTCATACCAGGCTTCCGGCGCGAGTAGGCGTAATTGTCTCATACAGATATTAAGGCGCCGCTATGCGTGTTGCTTTAGCCGGGCTGCAAAAAACAGGAAAAAATTGAAAAGAAGCCCGTTTCCGGAACGGCATCGGACAGGTAAAATTCCGTGGGTCAAGTTTAGATTCCAGCCTGGAATCGCCCATGATTCCGGCCTGGAATTGCCTCTTATTCCAGCCTGGAATCGCCGGGCTGCTTCCGATGTTCGCTGGCATACTCTTTTCTTCCCTTTTATCCGCTTTGGTGTTATGGTAAGGCGGAGATTGCCCATGACGGATATGTTCGGCTTGTACCAAAAGTGCCTGTGCTGTCCGCGCGGCTGCGGTGTGGACCGGGATGCGGGGGAGCGGGGCTTTTGCGGGGAAACGGCGGCGTTGCGTGTAGCCGCGGCGGTGCTGCACCGGGGGGAGGAGCCGCCGTTGATGGGCAAAGGCGGTTCGGGCGCGGTTTTTATTGCCGGCTGCAGCCTTGGCTGCGCCTTCTGCCAGAATTACCAGATTTCAAAGGGAGGGCTGGGCCGGGCCGTGTCCGTTGATGAGTTCGCCGGTATCTGCCTTGCCCTGCGGGACCGGGGGGCGGAAAATATCAATATCGTTACCGGAAGCCACGCGGTTCCCGCCATAACGCGGGGAATAGCCGCCGCAAGAAGCGCCGGACTTGCCCTTCCGGTGCTGTGGAATTCTTCGGCTTACGAGAGTCTCTCCGCGCTTGCGATGCTTAAAGACCATGTCGATATATACCTGCCCGACCTTAAAACCCTCGACGGCGGTCTCGCTGCGAAATGGTTTGGCGCGCCGGATTATCCTGAAACCGCGGCAACGGCAATCCGCGCAATGATCGCCGTGCGTCCCGGGAAAGTGATAGTCCGTCATCTGATTTTGCCCGGCTTTCTTGACTGTACCCGCACAGTGCTGCGCTGGTTCGCCGGACACGCCAAGGGCGGGGCGCTGCTTTCACTGATGACCCAGTACACGCCGGTACCGCAAAGCTGCGGACAGACGGACGGGGTTCCTTCCCGTTTCCTCAGTGAGGCTGAATATGAAACGGTTATCGGCTGGCTTGAGGAATTCGGCATAGAGGACGGCTTTTGCCAGGAACCGGTCCCCGGAGGCGGCCTGCTGCCGGATTTTAACCGGCCCAATCCTTTTCCACCGGGGCTTTCCGTTCCGGTGTGGCATTGGAAGCGATAATCAGGTATACTGTTCCCGATGTATACGAGGAAAATCCTGCCGCCCCGCGCCGCTCCCGTTGAAAACGGAATCCCTGTGCAGGGGACCTGGGACCGGGCGTTTGAGGAAGTGGATTTGCTGGATATTCGCCGGCCCTACCGTGTGCCGCTGCCGCGCTGGTTTAGGGACGGCAGGATTAAAGAATGGGAGTGCCTGGGCATTCAGGACGAGCGTTTTATGCTTGAGGCTTTTCTGGCCAATGTAAAACTCTACCGGCTGGCGCAGGTTTTTCTGTTCGATAAGGAAAGCAGGGAACGCTTTGTGTTCAGAAAGCTCATACCGGGTACGGGCTGGACCCTTCCCCGCAGCCTGTCCAATGCATCGGTGGAGAGCCGTTCGTTTCACTTTTTTTTTCGAATACACAACTGGCTCGACGCCGACACCATAAAACTCGACCTTAACATTGAGGCCGCCCGCCGCCGGCCCGCGCTGACCGTGCACCTGGCGTATGACATGAATCCCCGGGATGTTACGCCGATGGCGGTTTCCCTGAACTTTGACGGGCGGCGCGCCATGTACGCCTTCAAGGCGCTGGCGGCGGTGCGGGGGGATATGGTTTTCGGCGGGAGGCATATCAGATTGGACCCGGAGCGCTGTTCGGGATTCTTCTGCGATTACAAGGGCTTTTTCCCATACCGGCTACGGACAACGGTTTGCAGCGCCACGGGTTTTGATGGGGAAGGCCGCCGCTTTGGTTTCCATCTTGCCGAGAATCAAACGAGGGAGACCTTCAAAAACAACGAAAACGCCCTGTGGGTGGATGGGAAGCTGACTCCGCTGCCGCCGGTACGAATTACCATGCCCGGCGGGCCTGAATCCGGCTGGATTATCCAGGACCTCGAAGGCATGGTAGATCTGGTGTTTACTCCCAAAGAACCGAACAGGGCCGGCGCGCGGCTTCTTTTTACCAGCGCCGAGTTTGACGTTCCGATGGGGCTGTATAACGGGATGCTGGTAAGCGCCGACGGCGTTGAGATTCAGGCGCACAACCTGTGGGGAATGGGGGAGAAGCTGTATTTGCGGGTGTAATTATGGCAAAAAAAAAGAAAGCGATTTACGCGCCGGGGGAATTGGACCGGATTCGGAAAAAGTTAAATGTCAGTGACGCCGAGGCGAAGCGGATGACGGGGATTCTCGGCGGCGAGGTGGGTGTCGAGCGGAGTGAAACGCCTGACAGCGGGAGAAAGGGCCGTTCCAGGAGAGAAACGGTGGAGCTTGTCGTGGGGCGCAGCGGCAGGGACAGGAAGCCGGGCCGTCATGTGGAAATAGCCGGCGAGGATGAAGAAAGCGGCGGGATGAAAAAGGAGCGGGCAAAAGAGAATGATCCGGCCGATGATCCTTCCGTTCAACTGAGAATATCCTATTCGGAGCGGGTTAAAATGGACCGCTACGCCGCCCAGGCTGATTTCGATATTAAGAATTCGGGGCAGCTCCTTGTCTCGGTGCTGTCGTTTTTCAAAGAGCCGGTCGATTATGTGAATCCCCGTTTTGTTACCAGGCGGATGAACGACTATTACGGAAAAATCGAGCAGATGGTAACTTCCACCCGGACTCTTTTTCCCCGCAATAATCTAAAGCGTAATGAGCGGATGAAAAGAATCTCGCCCTTTGTGTTTGCCGTTCTCAATACCTTCCGAAACTGGAACATCGAACAGATCACCGCAGGCCTTGCCAAACTACAGGCCAGTCCCCGCACGGTGAAGGTTTCCGACTTTACCGAAATCCTCAAGCTGATATACAGGCCGCTTTTTATTCTTGAGCAACTGAATATGGAAGAGCATATTAAAAGCGCTTTCAAACTCCTGTATAAAGTGCTGTATCTGGACAATCCCAAAGAAGCGCAGGAAAAGTTTCAGGACCTTATCCGTACGGCCCTTGCCTCTTTTACCTATGTGCGCCGGAATGTGCATTACTGTCTGTACCCTATGCTGATGAAACTTATATCGGACCGGTGGCTCCCATACGAACGCTTCTTTATCGACCGCCGCCGCCGTTATATGGCCTTCCTCGGTGTCAGCGATCAGAACCAGATAAGCGCGGACGGCATAAACGCCAGGCAGATAGAAAGCGGCGATACCGACGCCCTCAAGGAAGATCTGCAAAAAGAGCAGGCGGAGGCCGAAAGCGCCGAAACAGCAGAGGAAGACCCCAATGATCCTGAAGTGATCGCCCGAAATGCCCGCAAGGCCGCGAAAGAGGCGGAGCGCAAGGCCCTGGGCAAGGGTCTTGCCGCGCTGGAAGTCCTCTTTCCCAAGGCCGGCTGGGAGGATCTTTCCTCTTACCCTGATCTGTATCCTTATTTTGTTACGCCCTATTCGCTGCGAAAAGGCTATGAGCTAATCGCCCCAACCGATCCCCTTCAGCAAATCGCCGTGCTGATGCATATTCTGGAGGATCTCTTTATCGCCGTGCGGAATATCAGCTTCGGGGTGGTGTCCGGATCGGACGGCAATCCAATTCAGCTGGAAAGATACCTGGGGGACATTATCATCAACTGGCGCGGATACATCGAAGACAGTTTTATGAAAGAGTACCTGCCCCGCCTGGCCGACCACTGCCGCATTTTGGAGAATTCCTCGGAAGCAAGAAATTCGGTATTTGCGAAAAAGACTCTGAACGAACTGCACTGGATCAAGCGGCTGTACTTTCTGCCCTATTACAAATTCGAATCCCTCGGTCCTCCCCCTTTCCAGAAACAGGATGTAATTCCCATTTACAGTACCGTGAGAACCCTCCGCAAATACCTGCTGGCGATTGCCGCGGGCATTGAAATGGCCACCCGCTACCAGGGCGGCGCAAACGCCGGAGCCCACTGTGAGGGAATAGACAATCCCTGGGAATCCTACGATTTTGAAATACCGAACCCGGTGTCCAGGCGCCTCGACATGCTCCTCTCTCCTGGCAAAAGAAACAACGCCTCCCTGATTTTCTTTTCCCTCTCCGCGACGGCGGTTCTGGACCACCTGATCAACGATGAAGACAGTTGGGCCTACGGCGACCGCCCCGGTCCGCTGTTCCGCAGCGTCAACGGCGAAGGTACTATACCAATGTTCGGGGTCGATAAAAAAATTGATGCGGATCAGATTTTCAAGGACGAGTTGAAAAAGAAAAAGGGATAGGGGGAGAATGTACCAGGGCCGCCGACCGGGCTTGCATCACTATCCCAAACGCGACCGATACGTTAAGCGAGCCTTTTGCCCCGTAACAGGGAATCGATACCCTGCCCAAAGAGGCGTCCGCCGCAATCGCTGCGCAAAGACGGTTTTCCGCCAGGGTGAAAATCTTGCTTATTTTCCGTAATCGCTGATGGCGGGGCAGCTCTTCAAGTTTATGCAGGAGGATCATTGGCAGTCTCCAGCGAAAAAAAAGGCGGAACCAGGGCGCCGTCCGTTGGGAAAGCCTTGGGTTCCGCCTGTCGCAGCTCTAAAATGAGCCTATATGCCAAAAACGTCCATAATTTTATCGGCTGTGGCGTTTAAGAGCGTTTCGTTGATATACGCCGGATCGTTGATCTTCGCCCTGAGTTCGGCAATCCGGACGGCATCCATTTCCGGGGCGGACTTGATCAACTCAATAACCTGATAAACCTCCGCCTTCTCCCTTGCCTCGGAAGAAAGGTCTATGGAATCAGCTTTGTCGCCCCCCCGTACATGTTCATTCCGCCCCGGCCTTTTGGGGGGCTGAATGGGATCTAAGTGACCTATCCTGTCGATTGTCATACTCTTATCCTGCCTATATCAGATTATCGGCTGTTCTACCCTAATAGTTTACACGCTATTCAGATTTATTTCCAGAGATATAAACTGAAAACTCTCCGATTTTCTCTTTTTTTTCTACAAAAAGGGCAAAAATTTCCGTTGCCAAACCCCGGATATACTCCTCATGAACCTTGGTCATTTCCCGCCCAATACAAATATACCGGCCTCCATCAATTTCGGCAATATCCTCCAAAAGCTTAAGTATCCTGAAGGGGGATTCATAGAGGACAATCGCCGCTTCCAGGGCCATCAGTTCCCGCAGACGGGAACGCCGCCTGCCCGCCCTGGGAGACAAGAAACCTTCAAAAACAACGGTTTTGTCCGTACCGCCGGCTACACTCACCAGTGAGGCAAAGGCCGAAGGCCCCGGAACGGGGATAACCTTGTGCCCGGCCCGCGCCGCCAGCCGCACCAGAGCCGCGCCGGGATCGCTCAGGGCCGGGGTGCCTGCGTCACTGGCATAGGCCACGGTTTGTCCCTGATTCAGGAGCGTTATTACCTTTTCCGCGGCAAATTGCTCGTTTTGGGTGCGGCAGGAGAGCATTTTCACCCGGATTCCCAGGCGGCTGAGGAGTTTCAGTGTCCGCCGGGTGTCCTCACAGGCGACTAAATCCACCGTTTTCAGGATCTCTGCCGCCCGGAAACTGATATCCCCCAAATTCCCGATTGGCGTGCCGATAATATAGAGGGTTGCCACAGTTTTAGTATACCATGAGTTCATACATACAGATACTGCTTTTTGTTACAATGGGAGTCGCGCTGCTCTGGTTCGGTTATACCCTTTTAATCGGACAGTTTGCGAAAACACGCTCTGGCCGGCGTGACAGAGGGCATGCCCGGACGGACGGCGCTCCGGGCGACCCCCAGGTCTGCCCGGTCTGCTCCGCCCGCCTGAACAAGGGCGAGCTGATCAAATCCATGGCCTTCCCTTCGCTTACCGGCGGCAAAGACCGCTTTATGCACATCCGGGGCTGCGTCTACTGCCTTGAAGGGGATCGTCCGCGGCTCTGTCCCGTCTGCGGCGCATCACTCCTTGACAGCGAAATCCTCATTGCCAGAATGTTTGAACGCCCCCACCGGCGCTCCCATGTGCATGTACTGGGCTGCAGCCGCTGCAGGAAAACAGGGAATCTGCTCAAATCTACGGTTTGAGCCCGGAGTTTTGCCGCACGAAACTCTGCCTCAGCCGGGTTTTACTTTACCGGTTTTGACCCGATGAGGGTAAAGGAAAGGCCGCATTGATACCGCTCGGCGCTTTCGGGGTTGGTCATTTTGTCGGAAGCGTAATAACCGACCGATCCGGTTGAAAACTCCTTGGCCTGGGCATACAGGGTGGACCATACTTTGCCATCACCGTCTTTTACAGTAATTTCAAGGAATTTCGGTGCTTTCGGGTCTCTTTTAGCGGATTCCGCCATGGGAGCCTCCTTATCTTGTATTTCAAAAAACGCAGGCACTGTTGTCCTGAGCCCGCCTTCGGCGCTAATTGCCCCCCTGGGGCTTTTTTTTGGCTTTTTTCTCTTCCCTCTTCTCTTTCAGCGTTTTTTGCGGGGCCTTTTTGGCCTCTTTTTTGTGCATTATGTGTTCAGCCATACTATCCTCCCGGTTATTTCTTAAAAAATAATACAATAAGCGGTTTATGTCTATAATCCGGCGGCTGCCCCAATAGTACCGCAAGATTCTGCGGGCTTGCGAGTGCCGAAACGCCTCATTTCAAAATGTTACCGAAGGGTCTCTTGAAAATAATAGCTTTTTGTATTATTATAAAGAAATAAGGATGGGAGAGTAAATGACCGTAGCGGAAGCAGTTTTATTACTCGAAGGACAGTTTTTTTCAGGCGAGGAGAATACCGGCCTTGAAGTGGCTTCAGCCTGCGGGGCGGATCTCATGAGTGACGTAATGGCCTTTGTCAAGGACCGGGTTTTGCTTTTGACCGGCCTGGTAAATCCCCAGGTGATCCGTACCGCGGAACTTTGACATACACGCCATTATTTTCGTGCGGGGCAAAACCCCCGGCCGGGATATGATCGACATGGCCAAGGAAGCGGACATTATTCTTGGGGGCACAAAACTCCCCATGTTCCTCGCCTGCGGCAAACTCTACGAAGCGGGACTCAGGGCCGGCGGCACCAGGGCGATTTGAACCGGGATAATGGTAAGCCGGCCCCCTGTTCGGGGTATAATGCAGTTCCGGCTTTTGCGCTGTCTCAAACGCTTCCGCCGCCGAAAAGGTCTTATATACCCATGAAACGGCAGGGTATTCAGATTATTCATTACCGGTGAGACGTTCATCAACCCTGTCTCGGACTGATACCGCTTTTCCATGTACATTTTCGCTGATTGGAAGGCGTGGTCCATACCCCGGAGCTTGCTCCGGAAAATTTACAACCCGTAGAAAGATGTAAACCGATTTGCGTATCGGGGTATGGACCACGCCGGTACAATAAATTTCCTATCCAACGAAGATACCCAGGAGCTTGCTCCTGGGTTCTTCATTAATTTATGGGAAAATTTATGAGCCTCCGCGGGGCAAGCCCCGCGGTATCTTAGGCGTTGCGTTAGTTCGAGCGGAGGCTCGTTCGATAGGAAGTTTATAATACCCTCCCTCGCGCGAGCGAGTTCTTTGGTTTAATACCTAATTTTGTAAGCGTTGCATTGTTTGAGCCGGAGCAGAGCTCCGGGGTATTAAACCAGACTCCCGAATAAAAGTTTT
>JAIROT010000021.1 GCA_031257385.1 Treponema sp. | reverse complement strand
TGCGATCCGGGGAATATCCATCAGCTGGTACCCAAAGGCCCGGACCCAACGGATTGGAATACGCCCCACGGCAGGGAGGCTTAGGAACTGTACGAGAATAAAATGCACGGCATTTTATTCTAATTGCTTACGCAACAAGGAAATAACATGACCAAACGGTCATGTTATTTCTGTACAGTTCCTTACGGCGCCGCTTAGGGCTCGCCGAGCCGCGGAAAAATAGATCATCCCGGTTGAAATTGCGCGTCCCGGTGCGGAATGAGGAACGCGCAGTATCTCCAAACGCCCTAAGGAACTGTACAAGAATAAAATGCACGGCATTTTATTCTAATTGCTTACGCAGCAAGGAAATAACATGACCAAACGGTCATGTTATTTCTGTACAGTTCCTAAAGCTCGTACGCGAAAGCGTGCAGATGTACCCTTCGCATACAATCAATAATTTTAATCTTTTCTCTTTACCTATCGGGCCGTCACCCTTCATTACCATCTATAAATCATCTGTCATCTGTAATGCCTCATTAAAAATTCTAACCGTAGGGAACGATTGACAAATGTGAGACGATAATGTATTATATAGAACAAGGAGTTAATTGTATGAAATTTATTACCGTGAGGGATTTTCGAACTTCATCCGCGAATATTTGGAAATCATTGCCTGAAGAACAGGAAATGGTAATAACCAATAACGGAAAGCCTATTGCGTTATTAACGCCGTTAAGCGATAAAACGCTTGAAAATACTATTTTCTCAATAAGACAGGCAAGGGCAATCAACGCTGTTAAATTAATACAACAGGAATCTGTAAAAAAGGGGCTGGATAAAACAACAATGGAAGAGATTGATGAAGAAATAAAACGAATCAGGAAACAGTCGAAAGAATGAAAATTGTACTGGATACAAATATTCTGGTTTCAGCGTTCTTGAATCCCAAAGGTATTCCCGGTGAAATATTGTCATTGGTATTGACTCATAAAATAATACTATGTTATGACAATAGAATATTTTCAGAATATACCAGAGTATTAACGAGATCAAAATTTGATTTTGACTATGATTTAGTAAATAATTTTTTAGAATTTGTAAGAAACAATGGTGAATATATAATGGTGGAACCGCAAGACATACAATTTGATGATGAAGATGATAAAATATTTGTAACCGTTCACGGGCATATTGCAAAAAGTTGTAAAACCTGGTAAAAATAACCTGTGAAAGGGGAAAACTTACCAGAATTAGTCAAAAAACAAGCAGAAATTATCAAACGGCAAGAGGCAGAGATTGCCGATCTGAAAGCTCAAATAGCGGAACTGAAGACCATAATCGCCCGCTTACAAAAAATTCCTGTAATTCTTCAAAACCGCCTTCCTCCGATATTGTAAAACCTAAAACCCCGGAGCAACAACAAAGCGGCGGTAAAAAGCGGAAGATTGGCGGACAGAAAGGCCATATAAAGCATGAGCATATACCCTTTCCTTCCGAACAGGTTGATGCAACCATTGAAGTCACCCTCACCGAATGTCCTTTATGCGGGGGCAGATTAGAGGAATGTGAAAAAGAAGCGGCGGTAAACCAGCAGATAGATATAGCGCCCAAGCCGTTTATCGTAACCGAGTATCACCGTCATGGGTATTGGTGTCCGGCCTGTCAACGCTATCATACGGCGCCCCTGCCCGAAGGAGCGCGGAGCGGACTATTTTCAATAAACCTCATAGCGTTTGTGGCGTACTTGAAAGGGAGATGCCATATATCATTCAGCGCCCTGAAAGACTTTTTTCAGGAGGTGTTGGGGATAGTGGTAAGCCGGGGATTTCTGGCGAAGCAGGTAGGGAAGGCCGGCGGATCGCTTAAGGGGGCACATGAAGCATTAATGGAACGGCTGAGAGGGGAACGGCATCTGCATATAGATGAGAGCGGATGGAAGGAGAACGGGGAGAAACGGTGGATATGGGCGTTTCGCGCGGAGAAATATGCGGTATTCATAATAAGGTGCAGTCGTGGAGAGGATGTGCTTGAGGAGATACTCGGGGCTGGTTTCAGGGGGATACTCAGTTGTGATTTTTACGGGGCATACCGGAAGTTTCAGCGGGTAACGGGAGCGTTGCTACAGTTCTGCTGGGCGCATTTTATCCGGGAGGTACTGTTTTTGCTAAAACTGAATGAGAAGGCGGTTCAGAGGTATGGGAGACGAATAATCAAAGAGGTTCGTGGGATGTTTGAAACGATAGGGCGGAAGGGAGAGACAGAGGAAGGGGAATGGAAAGCGTTGATGCATCAACATCAGGAGCAGACGGGCAACGGGAACGGTGCCTGAGCATAAAGACGCGCAGCTTATAGCGAAAAGGATGATGAAGCGGGAAGGGGAGTATTTCAGATTTATCGAGGAAGAACTTGAACCGACGAATAACGCGGCGGAACTGACGATACGGCAAACGGTACTTGACCGGATAGTTACCCAGGGCAGTCGTAGTATACAAGGTAATGAGTGGCATGAATGTTTCTGGACTGTTCTTACAACCTGTGGTTTACAAAACATATCGGTAATGAAGTATCTCAAAGAAAGATTAGCCGTTTCTTTTGGCTTTGATTTATCCTCAAATTACATAAATTTAGCTGGATAACCGTGAACGGTTACAATTCTTTTTTGCCTTAATAAAGTTTTAGATGTTACAACCTAGTAGACCGCTTGCACGGTTAATTAGAAAGCGGGAAGGAGCGTAGCGATTGACCTGGGCGGCCTTTAGGCCCCGAAGCGTAAACAATCGTTATGCGACATGCCCTTCTTGCGGTTTTATATTTACCCTTTGGCAATCTCTGTAATACCAGTTATAATACTGGCTAAATTTTGTAAATCTGACGGGATAATTATTTTTGTTGATTTTCCATCAGCAACGCTTACAAGCGCCTCAAAACTTTTTAACTTGATAGCGCCTTCCTGTCCAACTGTTTCTTTAATCATAGCCAGACCATTTGCGGTTGCTTTTTGGACGGTTATAATTGCTTCCGCTTCTCCTTCCGCTTTACGAATACGAGATTCTTTTTCTGCTTCCGCTTGAAGTATTGCCGATTGTTTCTCACCCTCAGCTTTAAGAACTGAATATTCTTTTAATCCTTCCGCCTCAAGTATTTTTGCCCGTTTTTCACGTTCCGCCTTCATTTGAACTTCCATTGCCTCGGCTATATTTATGGGAGGTTTAATTTCCTTAACTTCAACCCTGTTAACTTTAATACCCCAGGCATCGGTTGCTTCATCAAGGATACTCCTCAATTTTGCATTTATTGTATCCCTACTTGTTAGAGTTTGATCCAGTTCCAACTCTCCAATTACATTTCGTAGCGTTGTAATCGTCAACAATTGCATAGCGCCTATGGGGTTTTCGGCACCATAGGTATATAATTTTGGATCAATTACCTGATAATATACCACTGTATCAGCACCTATGGTGACATTATCCCTGGTGATTACCTCTTGTTTTTCAGAGTCAACAAATGCTTCCTTTAAGGAAATACCCTTTACCGATGAAGCGCCTCTTAGTAACCCTGTTTTATCACCCAGGATTGTTTGGTTGTTTCTGACCCGATCAATAAAGGGAATCTTAAAATGTATACCAACATTCAGGGTTTTGTTATAAGCTCTAAGTCTTTCAATAATATAAGCACGTGACTGTGGAACAATGACGAGGCTTTCGTAGATGAGCAAAACAAGAACAAGTGCGGCAATTGCCAAAACAACGTAATACACGATAAACCTTCCTTGATGAAACAAATTTTAATCACTGATAACATCAGTGGTTACGGACTCTTTAACCTTTCGGACAACCGCTTTTACTCCATCAAATTTTACAACAATACAATTAACCCCCTCATTTAATTCTTCATTGTTGTTTTCACTAATTGCGGTCCAATATTTACCCTGCAATTTTATTTCCCCTCTTTCAAATTTAGTTATCTTTTTTGTTATAATTGCTTCTTGTTCGACAAGACTGTCCACATTGGTTTTTTCTTTTCCAATTTTCAGTTTTTTTATTGCGATCGGCCGAGTGAATATAAACAATACTGCCGACAAGCCAAGGAATATACCTAAATGCAATCTAAATCTTATGGGATTGTCCAGCATTTCAGTAAACCCTGAAATAAAAATCATTAGAAACGAGGATAGCGCAAACCATATTGTTATTAGGTTAAATGCACAGGCCAATTCTAATAAAGAAAAACCTACCGTCAGAACCAACCAAAACCAGGGCGTAAAGAAAAACTCATATATATCCATAAAATCCTCCTAATCTTCACCTACTCTTTTTTTAACATGTTTCCCAAGCCTTTCAGAATATTTGCTCCTCCTTCTAAAATTCCCGTACCCCCTTCTACAACACCTTGTATAAGCTCCCCCGCCTTATTTATTCCGGCGCCAATAGAAATATCAAGCGAGACAGGTTCTATTTCTTTCTGAATAAGTGAAATTTGATATTGTTGAATATCGTTTGGGTTTGAACGAAGAGCTTTCCTAATTGCGTTATTCGTCCTCTCAACGCTATTTTTTCCTGAATCAAAATTCCGGGAAGCAAGATCTGTCTTAGCTATTGAAAGCTCAATAATCGCCTCTTCAATAGCGTTTTGTGCATTTATACTAAATTCTTTATTGGGTCGCTTTATTAAATTCATATCAACAGCATTTAGAATCGCTAATATTTCTGAATAATTTTTATTTAGAGACGATATAGTTTGTTCAACATTTAAATTTACATGTCTTTCCTGATCCCATCCTTTTATCTTTTCTTTCGTACCGGGGTAGTAACCATCGGAAGTGATGCTGTGTCCAACACTTTTTACAGATTGTATTTGCGATTCTATATTATTCTTCATTCCTGGTATTTCTGCAAATATTTTTTCTGATATGTCATAATCAGATGCAGACAGACTGCCTACTCGCGCTTCATATCCTGGGATACTGTTAACCAAACTTCTTAAATTATTTAATAAATATTCTGTTAGAACCGCTAATAATTCTAAATAACCCTTATTTAAAGACAATATAGTTTGTTCAACATTTAAATTCACATATCTTTCCTGATCCCATCCTTTTATCTTTTCTTTCGTACCGGGGTAGTAACCATCGGAAGTGATGCTGTGCCCAACACTTTTTACAGATTGTATTTGTGATTCTATATTATTCTTCATTCCTGGTATTTCTGCAAATATTTTTTCTGATATGTCATAATCAGATGCAGACAGACTGCCTGGCCGCGCTTCATATCCTGGGATACTGTTAACCAAACTTCTTAAATTATTTAATGAATATTCTGTTTTATCTTTCTGTTGATTAAATGATACATAGAACTCATCGAATGGACTCGGCATTGATGGGGTTGACGCACAGGAGAGAAACAGCGAAAAAACTGATATAATAAAAAACATTGCACCACCTCTTGATATATATTTCTTATTCAAAAAGCCCTCGTTCAATCTCTATATATTGGGAATTAACAAAGCCTTCCATATCAAGATACTTTATTTTCACCCAGCTGCCCTGGCCTTGATCTTTATAGACCTGGATAACAACATCTTCTTTCAGGGTTCCGACTAAACGAGTGTCTGAAGACGGACCTTCTCTAACATTTAAATCAGTAGTAACCCTTGCATTGATATAGTCACTAATTACTTTCCCGAAACCAGTATGATAAGAATATACCAAGACTCCAGTTATCAAACTTAACCCAATCAAGGCAGAAACTAAAACCCTAAACTTGAAACCATAATTTTTCCACATGAAGAAAGTCACAGCTATAGTAACCAAGAATAAGGCTAATACTATAACAATGATAACCAAATTGGTGTTTATAAATCTTACTATAGCTTGAATGATGGCAACCGCAACAGCTATAACCATTAAACCAATAAGACCCATAGCACAACCAGGGGCGCTAGACTCCTTGTACTCTTTATGAACAAAAATGTTTCTCGCCATTACAATCATCCTCCACTTAAATGATGATTCCAAGAGACTTCCCTTATTATGTCATCTCTAAAAACAGCAGTTAAGAAACCTCCTTAAGACGGAAGTTTTTACCAGTAGTTTGTTGCGCTTCGCGCTAAAACCTCCAAAAATCGCCTGCAAAGTGATTTTTACCTTGCAACTGCCCAAGGACACCCATAAATCGAGATTTTTGTGTCTTTTTTGCTGAAAAAGACACAAAAATCAACAGGCACAACAGGCTCCTAGTGCCTATTTTGAAGTTACCAATAACCAAATGCCCTTTTGATAAGCCCCTTTGCAAAAAACAACGGAAAAATGAGGCAGCATACCATCAATCCGAGCCACCAGCCAATCAAAAAGAAATACAACCAGTGCATCCTTCCATATTCCAGAATTATCCTTCCCATCGTTTACTCCTTATGTATGTATTTCCCTAATATTAATATAGGGATCAAAACCGATACCAGCGGCCCCCAGGGGCCTTTTTCCGTCATTCTCTATCTGCACGGCAAAATGTGCCGTCTTGCCGCTGTCCCCGAAGTCGAATTCAATCACGTCTTTTTTTCGCTTGGTGTAGAATGACTTGCGGAGGCCGCCGGGCTTTTCGGGCGGGGTTTCTCCCTGCGCCGTTACCGTGTACCATATCCTGAAGCCCTTGTTGGCGGGGCCGGTGGGGGTAGTGTCGCGGGGTTTGAGGCGGAGGGCGATGTAGTCGCTGTCATGCAAGGGCGTGTTGGCTACAGCGAATACCTCGGTGGTTGTAGCGGATGGGACATTTTGCCTCCCGAAAATGACGTTTTGCCGTCCGAATGAGGAAAAAGGGCAAGCTTCCGGCTTGTCTTTGCAAGAATGGGGAATTTCAGGCGGGCGCCCACTGCAACGGATAAATCCATTGCGCCCTTGTTGGTATACCGTGGAGGTTTCCGGGGCTACAACGCGCTGATTTTTTGACCTACACCGTTCCGGTGCGGTTGTCTGTTGAGGTACTTGAGGACAGATTGCTACGGGGGGGGGGGGGGGCTGCGCTCACTAAAGAGGCCACGCGGTTTCGGCATACCGGGGAATTTGTCGGGGCTACGCCGTGCCGCATACGCCATGACGCCCTGGCGGGCGCTGTTTTGGGGCGGAGCCGTTGGGCGTATTCTGTCTTTAGGGCTGCCGTTGTCAAAAGCATACAATATTTTTCCCGTTTTAAGTAAAAAAGTCAAGTACTCTTTCGGTAACATTTTAAAATGTCAGGCCGGACTTCAGGTCTTGCCGCAGGGCCTGGGGAAGATTGCCGTCCGCCGCAGGCGGCCGGGAACGCGCAAGATATTTATGTTTTATATGAAAAAGGGTATCCTTGGTCTGACGGGACCAGAGAGCCGGAGCCGGTTGTCAATCCCTGAGGGGGAACGGTCCGTAAGGACAGACCCCGTGCGCAAGATTAACCTTAACCGGCCGCCGAAAAAACAACTGCGGAACGCGGCCGAGACCGCGTTACCGCGAATAGGCGTTCGGTATACCCCTCAAGATGGTGTAAAGACTCCCATCTCTCATTTTACCAGGAGGAGGCCTTGAAATGGAAGCAGGCAACAAACGATTTGTGGGACTTGATCTGGCTAAAAGGACATTTGAAGTCTGTATCGTGTGCGACGGAACAAAACTGTTGCGGTATGGCGGGATAAAAAGCGATGCCACCGGCCGGAATCGGCTGGCGAGCCTGGAGACGGTTGAACAGGAGCGGGACAAGTTCAAGGAGAAGATAAATGCGATCGTGAGAGAGAGCGAACTGTCGCCGTATTTGATGTCGATACCCGGCGTGGGGCCTGTCCTGGCGGCGTTTCCGGCATACGTAGGGGACGGCAGCCGGTTTGGCAAAGCGGGAGAAGCGGCCAACTACGCCGGGCTGGTGCCGGTGCCGGATTGTTCCGGCGAGACAGACCGATATGGGCATATAGCGCAGGGCGGGTGTAAAGCGTTGAGAAGCATTATAGTCCAGGCGGCGTGGGCGGCAAGCCGGAGTTCATATGGCGGGGCGTTACGGAGCAAATTCATCGAACTGACAGAACGGAAAAGCAAAACGAAAAGCGCGATAGCGATAGCGCGGCGGATAATAGGGCTGATGTGGATACTGGCGACACGGCGGGAGTTTTACGTCGGCGCCTCCAAAGAGCAGCTGGTGAAAAAATTCCGGCTGTACAAGCTTAATAGCAGGGGATGGGAGGCTTTGGCCTCTTGACATAAACATAGGAGGGATTGGAGGGCTTGCGAAGCAAGGCCCGGCGCGGAGCCCCGCAAAGCCCGATCCGGCGCTCTTGCGCCGGCCCTGCCGTCCGTGTCCTCCTCTTTTCTTTCTATGCTGAATTTACTATACTTGCAGCAAGTTTAAGGGGGAGTGTTCATGTCAATCCATATCGCGGCAAAGACGGGGGAAATAGCCGGGGCGATTCTGCTGCCCGGGGATCCTCTGCGGGCCAAATTTATCGCGGAAAACTTTCTGCAGGACGCGGTGCAGTACACCGCCGTGCGGAACATTCTGGGCTTTACCGGGACCTATAAGGGCAAGCGGGTGTCGGTGCAGGGTACGGGGATGGGTATTCCGTCGGTTTCAATTTATGTGAATGAGTTGTTCCGGGACTATGGGGTGCAGCGGGCGATCCGCATCGGGACTGCCGGTTCCATCAGGGAGGATCTGCGGATTCGGGATTTGGTGATTGCCGTTTCTGCCTGCACCGATTCCGGGGCCAACAATATCCGCTTCGGCGGCAGGAATTACGCCCCCACCGCGTCTTTCAACCTGCTTAAAACCGCCTGGGATACGGCCGTATCAAAAGGCTGGCAGCCCAGGGCAGGCTCGGTTGTCTCCTCGGACATGTTCTACACCGAGGATCCTGACGAATGGAAACTGTGGGCCAAATTCGGCTGCCTTGCCCTGGAAATGGAGTGCGCCGAACTTTATACCCTCGCCGCCAAATACGGCCGTGAAGCGCTGGGCCTTCTCACCATTTCCGACAGTCTTATCACGCAGGAGCAGACCACCGCCGGGGAGCGGCAGAGCACTTTTACCCAAATGATTGAAGTGGCCCTGGAAACAGCCGTCTCCTGAACAGCGCATTCGGAGGAGCGGACATGATAATAGCCTGTGGCGAAGCCCTGATCGATATGGTTCCCCAAAGCACCGGCGGCAAAGAGGTGTTCTACCCCGTCACCGGAGGCAGCCCCTATAATACCGCCATTGCCGCGGCCAGGGCGGGCGCCGATGTGCAGTTTATCGGCAGGCTTTCAAAAGATTTTTTTGGAGAGGCGCTGATCCGGCGCTTCAGGGATAATCGTGTCGGAACGGATATGATTATCCGTTCCGATGAGAATTCCACTCTGGCCTTTGTCAAACTGGAAAAAGGCAAAGAGCCTGAATATCTTTTTTATACCGAAGGTACTGCGGATCGCTCGTTTTCGATACCCGATCTTCCCGCGTCGTTTCCGGCCGATTCCCGCTGCCTGGCTTTCGGGTCTATCTCAATGACCATGGAGCCGATAGCGACCGCCGTTGAAACGCTGGTGCTGCGCGCCAGAGAAGCGGGTAATATCGTTGTTTCGTTTGATCCCAATATCAGGCCCTTTATGATTCACGACCGGGAAGCGTATATAAAGCGTTTTGAAAAATGGGCCGCCGCTTCCGACATCGTAAAAATTTCCGCTGTGGATTTTGAATTTATCTGCCCGGAAACGGATTTGCGGGGGGCGCTGAAAAAAGTGCTGGCCCTTGGTCCCCGTCTGGTCATAAGTACCCTGGGAGCTGAAGGCGCAATGGCCCTGCTCCGTTCCGGCGGCGGCGGGCTTGTTGAGGCGAGGGCGCCGGTGGTTAATCTGCCCGTTGCGGATACTATCGGCGCGGGGGATACTTTTCACGGGGCCTTTCTTTCCCGTCTGGAAGCGCAGAATAAAATGTCCCCGGAAAAAATTGCCGCCCTTGACGCGGAGGAACTCCGTGAGACGCTTTTTTTTGCCAACAAGGCGGCTTCCATTGTTTGTTCCCGCCGCGGCGCCGACCCTCCGACTCTGGAAGAGATAGAGAAACTGTAAAATTTAACCGGCGGCATTATCCTTCAAGATCGCTGATACGTATTTCAATAACGGCTGATTCGGTTATTTCCACATTCCGTTTGGAATAATAGGCCCCGTCTTCGTCTACTACGCGGATATTGTAACTGTTTATTTCGTTTAAGGACGCTTTGAGGCTGACACGGAGACTTTCATCGTTGTACAAATTGCCGCTGAAAGAAACGGCGTCCCGTCCGCCGGTATTGGCGCGGCTGACAGAAACAGATTTTATGGTAAATCCCGTTTTATTGAGAATATTGAAAGTGGGGTTTTCAGAATTCGGGGCTGAGGACCTGCCGAGTTCCGAGGCGGTGTTGAGCACCCTGTCCAGCAGACTGCGCGGCCGTCCGGCTTCATCCTGTGAGAATACAAAAACGGCGGCGCTTATGAACAGAAAGAGAATAGCTGACTTTTTTTTCATGGACACTCCCTAAACGGCCGACAACGCGGCCATAGTAATATAATTGTACGGCTGATTAAAGTGGGGCAGGAAGAAGATATCCAGGAGCGCAAGTTTATCAATAGTCAGTTTTTCCTCAATTGCCAGGGAAAACATATGGATACCCATGGAGATGTCCTGATAGGAGGCCATCTGCGCGCCCAGTATCCGGCGGCTGTCCCTGTCGTAGATAATCCGGATCTTCACCTTATGGTTGTCTTTCCTGATGAACGCCGGTTTCTGGAGATCCTCAAACTGGGCGCAGACAGGGTTGTAGCCCGCTTTTTTCGCCGCTTCCGTGTTGAGGCCGGTGGACACCATCTTGTAGCCGAAGATGCAGATACCGTTGGAACCCTGCACCCCGGCGGATTCAATGGGCGTGCCGCAGACATTGTGCCCCGCCACTATCCCTGAGCGCACCGCGTTGGTTGCCAGGGCGATATAGGCGCTCTGCTCAACGGCATTGCTGAACACCGAAGCGCAGTCCCCGATGGCGTATACGTCCCTTTTGCTGGTTTCCTGTTTTTTGCTTACTTTGTAGGCGCCGTTGGGAAGCGTTTCCAGGCTGTCCCTGCCCAGAGCCGAATTGGGCCTGAAACCGATGGCCATAATTACCATGTCGGCCTGATACTTACCCTTGCCGGTAACAACTCCCCTGACTTTATCGCCCCCTTCGATTTCCTGCACCGGTTCCCCAAAATGGAGCTTAATCCCGTTGTCCGCCAGCGTTTTATCCATATCACCGGTGAACCAGTCGTCGTAGTAGGTGGAAAGGGATGTGGCGGCTTCCTCAAAAAGCAGGATTTCCCTGCCCCGCCGCTGCACCGCCTCGGCCAGTTCCACCCCGATATAGCCCGCGCCGACCACGGCCACGGTTTTGATATCCGCCCGGTCCAGCAGGGCGTTGATCCGCTGCCCGTCCTGAAAGCGTTTTACATACGCCACATTAGGGGTGTCAAGGCCCTTAATTGGAGGGGTGATGGGTAGAGAGCCGGTCGCAATGATCAGTTTTTCGTAATTTTCAACGATTTCCCTGCCGTTTTTGTCCGCCGCACAGACTTTTTTTGCGTCAAAGTCAACACGGCTCACCTCGCTCTCCATGTAAACCTTCGCGCCTTTGGCTTCCAGTTTTTCTTTTGAAGAATAGAAAAGCCCGTCCGTTCCATCGATTTGCTTCCCGATGTACAGGGCCGTGCCGCAGCCCAGATAGCTGATATTGTTGTTGCTGTCGAAAATGACCAGATCGTTTCCCCTGTAGTTGTCCAATATGGTGTCGGCCGCCGCCGTTCCCGCATGGTTGGCTCCAATCAATACTATTTTGCCCATATTTCCCCCTTAAATATCAGGCCGAAATCGGGTTTATCCGAAGGGGGTCTAATACCCGCGAATCCGCCTTTCGGCGGGGAGCCCTGTGGTAAAACTCGAAAACCGGCCTATTACAAGCATAAGGCAAAAAGAGACAAGATGCAAATGGAATATGGCGGCAATTCCGAATTCAGCTTTTAATGAGGCTGGAACACATAAAAACGCCGGCAAATCCATGGGCCATGTTTCAAAACCGCATTGGAAAAATGGAGTACTTGACAGACTCGTCTCTTTCCTGCTAGTGTAGATCATCCCGGCCATGAAGGCGGGGAGCAATGTTCGGAAAGCTGTTTTTCGAACAATCACAAACAGAAAACCATGAAGGTTGTCGTTCCGTACGCGCAGAGTTTCTGCTGCGGCGGGCTGTCTTTCCTGCGGCGCTTTGCGGCGGAGAAGACAGGTAACCTTCATGGTTTTTTTTATCAGGAGGAACATTATGCACATGGCGGATGCGTTACTTTCACCTGCCGTTGGAGGCGCGATGCTTGCCGTAGGGGCGGCGGCCATCGGCCTGTCCGTTCGCAGTATTGCCAGGGAGTCCGGCGAAGCGTCAAAAATTGACGCGGCGGGCTTCGACGACAGGAAAATTCCGATTATGGGGATCATGGGCGCTTTCGTGTTTGCGGGGCAAATGATCAACTTTACCATCCCTGCTACCGGCTCGTCGGGGCATATCGGGGGCGGCATCCTGCTTGCCGCTCTCCTGGGGCCGGCGCCGGCGCTCGTAACGCTCGCCTCGGTGCTGTTGATTCAGTGCCTGTTCTTCGCGGACGGCGGCCTTCTCGCGTATGGCTGCAACGTGTTCAACATGGGCGTTACATCCTGCATCGCGGCGTATACCTTCATCTATAAGCCGCTCATTCAAAAAGGACTTACCAAGCGGAACATCACGATTGCCTCCGTTGCTGCCGTTACCGCGGGGCTGCTCGCGGGATCCTTCTTCGTGGTGCTTGAAACCCTGGCCTCAGGCGTTACGGAACTGCCCTTCGCTACCTTCGTAGCGCTCATGCTGCCGATACACCTTGCGATAGGCATTGTCGAGGGGCTGGTTACGGCTGCCGTTCTCTGCTTTGTCCACAGCGCCCGGCCGGAATTGCTTGCGGGGGCATTACCCGCCGCCGTGCCCGTTCCGGTACCCGCCAAAGCGTTTTCTTACCGGAAGGTACTCGTCGTTTTCGGCGTCCTGACGGTACTTGTAGCGGGCGGGCTGTCGCTCTTTGCTTCGGCTTACCCGGACGGCCTTGAATGGTCTATGGAAAAGACGGCCGGGACAACGGAGCTTGAGCGGGAAGGCTCTGTTTACGAGGCAGCCGCCGGCATTGTGGACAAAACAGCCTTTATGCCGGACTACGGCTTCCGCGGGGCCGGCGAATCCGCCGGGGCTGCCGGAACTGCCGCCGCCGGAATCACAGGCAGCATAATCACGGTACTTTTGGCGGGCGGCATAGGGCTTGCCGCCGCCGCCTTCCGCCGCAGAAAGGCGCGCACGGCGGAAAGCGCCTGAAATGTCCCGGTTTCACAGCGCGGCGGCGGGAATTGACCACCTGGAACGCCTTGGGCGGGGCTTCTCTCCTGTCCACGGCTTAAACACAGGCGTAAAAGCTGCCGTCACCGCGCTTTTTTTGGTACTCGTGATCTCGTTCCCGTCAAAAAACGTGAGCGGTCTTGTGGGTTTCCTCCTTTATCCAGCCCTTATGATGGCGCTTTCCGGTACCCCGTACCGCCCGCTCCTTTCCCGTCTCGTCTTTGCCCTGCCCTTCGCGCTCTTCGCCGGGCTTGGCAATCTCTTTTTTATGCGCGAAACCGCTTTCACGCTGGCTGGCTTCGCCGTAAGCACAGGGGCCCTGTCCTTCGCCTCGATCATGCTGAAGACAGTCCTCTGCGTGTCCGCGGTCCTCATCCTCATCTCAACCACCCCGTTCACCGAAATCTGCGCGCTTCTTACCGCCGCCCGCCCCCTGCGGCCGGCCGGCCTTCAAATCGTCCTCAGCTACCGGTACGTCTCCGTCCTGCTGGACGAGGCTCAGTCGATGTGGACGGCCTACCTCCTCCGCGCCCCGGCGGAAAAAGCCGTCAGGATGAGGGACATGGGGAGCTTCCTGGGGCAGCTCCTGCTGCGGAGCTTTGGCCGCGCTGAGCGTGTGTACTACGCGATGAAGTGCCGGGGCTTCTCCGGCGTGTACCACCGGCGGGAACGCCGCCCCCCGCGCCGCGCCGATATCCTCTTTCTGCTTGTCCTGTCCGCCGGCCTCATTACGCTGCGCTTCTTTAACACAAGCCTGTTTTTGGGTACACTGCTTACACAGTGAGTACGGCCCCGGATCTTTTAGATGTTTACGGCCTCTCGGCCTTCTACCCGGGCGGAGAGGAAAGTCTTGTACTGGAAGACGTGTCGTTTTCCGTTGCGGAGGGCGAGAAGATCGCCCTTCTGGGGGCTAACGGGGCGGGAAAATCGACATTGCTTCTCACCCTGATGGGAATCATAGAGCCTCATTCAGGCAGAATCGAAGTTGAAGGGACGGTTTTAGAGAAGAAAACCCTCCCCCTGATCCGCCGGAAGCTCGGACTCCTGTTTCAAAACCCGGACGACCAGCTTTTCATGCCCACGGTGTATGAAGACGTGATTTTCGGCCTCCAAAACAACAGTGTTGATACGGCAGGCAGAGACGCGGCCGCCATTCTGGAGCGGCTCGAAATCACCCATCTCAAAGACAGAATGCCCCACAACCTTTCAGGCGGGGAGAAGCGGCTTGCGGCCCTCGCAAGCGTCCTGGTGATGGAGCCGCGCCTGCTCCTGGCGGACGAGCCTTCCGCCTTTCTGGACCCCCGCGCCCGCCGCCGCCTCATCGCCGTCCTTGAAAGCCTCTCCCAGGCCTGCCTCATCGCCACGCACGATTCCGGCCTAATCTTAAGCCTCTGCGCGCGCTGCATGGTTCTCCACTCAGGCCGTATCCGGGCTGACGGCCCCGCCGCAGCCATTATCGGCGACAGGGCCCTGCTGGAAAGCTGCGGCCTGTAGCAATTCATGTTAGCGGGGAAGCGGATTGGCCCGCCGCGCCAACCATACGAACTGCGGCGGACGGCTGGAGTCATGGGCGACTCCCGGCTGGAGTGCCATCCGCCTGCGGGGGAATCACGGGCAATTCCGTTCCGGATACCGGGGAGCGCTGCTCCGCGGGGCGTCTCATCCGCGCGTGCTGCCGCGCTTAAATTCCATCGCTTTTCCCTGTATAATTAGCCATGCGTGTCAGGGCGGACCTGCATATCCATTCTCATTATTCACGGGCAACAAGCGCAAAACTTACGCCCCCATATCTGGAACGCTGGGCGCGGATCAAAGGGCTTGACCTCGTGGGGACAGGGGACTGCAGCCACCCGCTTTGGCTCGCGGAACTGCGGGAGCAGCTTGAAGACGCGGAAAGCGGCCTGTATGTCCTGAAAAACACGGCCCGCGCGGCCTTTGACGCCGGTCCCGGTTCGCCCTCCGCGGAAGGGCCCCCCAATCCGGGGGGCAAAGCGGACGGCGCTGAGCGCCCGCCCCGTTTTGTTTTGACCGGTGAAATCAGCACGATTTACAAACGGGAAGGCAGGACGCGGAAGGTTCATCACCTCGTCATCCTGCCGGATTTTAAGGCCGCCGCCGCGTTTCAAACCGTCCTTGAACGGGCCGGCAATATCCGCTCGGACGGCAGGCCCATTCTGGGACTGGACTCCCGCGACCTTTTGGCCATGCTTTTGGATACCGATGAACGGGCGCTGCTTGTCCCCGCCCACATCTGGACCCCCTGGTTTTCCGCGCTGGGCGCCAATTCGGGCTTTGATTCTATCGACGAATGTTACCGCGATCTTGCCGGCCATATCCCCGCCATAGAAACCGGCCTCTCATCCAATCCGCCGATGAACTGGGCCGTCCGCGCCCTGGACCGTTTTGCCGTTATCTCCAATTCCGATGCCCACTCCCCGGACAAGCTGGGCCGGGAGGCGACGGTCTTCGATATGGAAGCTTCCTTCGCCTCCCTCGGCGCCGCCCTGCGTTCCGGGCGGATTGTGGAAACCATTGAATTTTTCCCCCAGGAGGGAAAGTACCACTACGACGGACACCGCTCCTGCGGCGTCTTTCTGACTCCCGAAGCTGCGGCCGCCGCGGGGGGCCGCTGTCCGGCCTGCGGAAAGCCCCTGACACGGGGCGTCATGGGGCGGGTGCTGGAACTGGCCGATCTGCCCGTGGACGAAAGCGCCCCGTTTAGCGCCGAAACGCCTTTCCGCGGCTCCCCCTGTCCGCAAAGCCGCCGCCCCTACCGCTCCCTCATCCCGCTGAAAGAAATCCTGGGTGAGCTGCTGGAAACAGGGCCGGCCTCCAAAAAAGTGGACGCGGCCTACCGGCCCCTTGTCGAAAAAGCCGGAAGCGAGTTCGCCCTGCTGCTGGACGCGGAAGCCGGGGAAATCGAAACCCTCCGCGTTCCCGGCCTTTCCGGAGAACTCCTCGCCGGGGCAGTCGGACGGATGCGTTCCGGGAAGGTTTCCGTCAAGCCGGGCTACGACGGGCTATACGGCCAGATCCGTGTGTTCCCCGCAGGCTATAAACCCGGGCAGGAAAAAAGCGGAGAACTTTTCAGGGAAAGGGGAAAAGGGGGGAAGTCTCCCCCCTCACTCCAGCCCTGCGGGCTTCCGTTTCCCCCCTCAACGGGGGCTGCCGCCCCCGTAACGCCCCCGAACAGCCCGGCGTCAAGCCCTGCGGACGAGCCAATGCCGCCCGGCGCAGCCCCGGATGCCGCCGCCCAAACCCTGCGCAACGGGCGCCGACCGGGCAACGGCCCGGCGTTAAGCGCGGAACAGACGGCGGCGGTATCCTGCGCGGAACGGGAGGCCGTCATCATCGCGGGCCCCGGCACAGGGAAAACCGCTGTGCTTGCCGCCCGTGTTGTCCGGCTCCTGGAAGAAGGCGCGGCAGCGGCGTCAATCCTGGCGCTGAGTTTTACGGTCAAAGCGGCGGCGGAACTGCGGGAGCGTATCGGCAAAAGCCCGGATTGCAATCCGGCTGATCTTGCCGCCCTCACCGTGTGTACCTTTCACTCCTTCTGTGCGTCATTGCTTCGGGAACAGGGGCCGGAAACGGGTATCCCTGCGAACTTCACCATTACCGCCGGCGCGGAACGGGACGCCCTGCTGGAGACAATCGTCAGGGATTTGGGGTTGAAAAAAACGGCCGGCCGCCGGCGTCTTGGGGAATATATCGAATCGCGGAAACGGTTCCTGCTCCTCCCCGGCAGGGAAAAACCGGCTTTGGATTCCCTTGCCTGTTTAGCCGCTGAATTCGCTCCGCCGCCCATTGACGCCGAACTTGAAGAAGGCTACCGGCTCTACCGGGACCGTCTCCGTTTGGAATCCCTCCTGGATTTTGAGGACCTGGTCGCCGGAACCGTCCGGCTCCTGGCGGGGAATACCGCTGTACTGGCGGACTGCCGTTCCCGCCTGCGCCACATCCTGGTGGACGAATACCAGGATGTCAACTTTGCCCAATACGCCCTGATCCGGCTCCTTGCCCCCGGCTCCCATCAGGCCGGGGAAAATTCCCCGGAACTCCGGGTTATCGGCGACCCCAACCAGGCCATCTACGCCTTCCGGGGTTCCGACAAGCGGTTCATCGACCGCTTTACGCTGGACTACCCCCTGGCGGCCCGCTTCCGGCTCAGACGGAGTTTCCGCTGCGCGGCCCCCATCCTCAACGCGGCGGGCCTGCTGACCGGCGCGCGCCTGGAGGGGGCGGATGCCGCCGTACCGCTTTTCCGCCTCAGCTTTCCGACGGAAAAGTCCGAAGCGGAGGGCATAGCCCGGCGTATCGCCGCCCTGGTGGGCGGAACGAGTTTTTTCGCGATTGACAGCAATGCCGCCGGAAACGGAGAAGGAACCGTAAATCCCGGTGAAATCGCCGTACTGCTGCGCAGCGCAGTCCTGGCCCGGCCTGTACTCAAAGCCCTGGAGGATCACGGCATCCCCTATGAGTTTTTGGGGGATAAACCCTGGTGGGAGGAAGAGCCTGTGCGCGTTCTTACCGGCCTGCTCCGCACGCCCGATCCCTCTTTGCGGGGAAAGACCCCCGTGGAGGCGGTCCGGGCGGCCTGGGTTTCCATGAACCGCGCCAAAACGAAAAGCCCCTCACGGAAAAAACCGGCTTTGCACGGCGAGGTACTGGATCGGCTCCTCAACGCGGCCGCCTTTTATGACGATCTCGCGGAATTTCTGGATACCCTTGCGCTCGCCCCGGAGGACGGCGTGCCGGAGATACGGCGGGAAGGGGTCAGGATAATGACCATTCACGCCTCCAAGGGGCTGGAATTCGACCACGTTTTTGTACCCGCCCTGGAGGAGGGCCTGCTTCCGTTTACGCTGTATGAGGACCGCCGTACTCTTTCGGAGGCCCTGATCGGGGAAGAGCAGCGAATCCTCTACGTGGCCATGACCCGCGCCCGCCGGGGATTGTACCTTTCCCGCGCGGAGTCCCGAATGTACGGAAACAGAAAGCTCAGTCTCGCCCCGAGCCGCTTCTTCAAAGACCTGGAAAACATAATACCGCTTGCGAAAGACAGAAAGCCCAAACGCCGCGATCCCCAGCAGACATTATTCTGAGGCCGGGCTATGAACCACATGAACGAAGCCCGGCAGGGGCCGGGTTTCAGAGGATGAAGTTTATATGCGCCGGCCCTGTGCTCATCCGAAAGCCGTGTAGACAAAAGGGAAAATGTCGTCTAAACTTAGAGCGGCTTTCAAAACCAGGTTGGTTTTGAGGCTGTTCCTGGGGTTTTCAGGCTGAAGCCCTGCGAAATACCCATTTTTAACAAGCCGGACTTTGAATTTTGCCGCAGGGGTTTTACCCAGGGTCGCGCAAGCGGCAACCCTGCGCCGGATGCGCCCGGGATAAACCCGGCATTCGGCCTGGTACTTTATTTTACAGGGAGTTAATATGATAGTAGAAAGGAATATCCTGGACATTTTGCGAATAGGCATATTTTATGACGGCTATTATTTTTACAAGGTAAGCAATTATTACAAGTATGAGCATGAAAAGAAATCGCGGATAAGCATCAGCGGCCTGCACGAATTTATCAGGAGCGAAGTGGCCTCCCAGACCAGACTGGATATGCGCCAATGCCAGATCATTGACGCCCATTATTTCAAGGGCCGTTCGTCCGCGAAAGAGCTGGGTGAAAAAGTGCAGAGCGAACGGATTTTTGAAGACATTCTGATGCGGGAAAATATTGTCACCCATTATCTGCCCCTCCGTTACACTGAAAACAATGTGGCCCAGGAAAAAGGCATAGACGTATGGCTCGCGCTTGAGGCATACGAGCTTGCCATATACAAGCACTTCAACATCCTGGTGCTGGTTGCGGGAGACGGCGACTATGTTCCGCTGGTCCGCAAGCTCCACACCCTGGGTACTCAGGTCATGCTTATCTGCTGGGATTTTTCGTATCATAATGAAAGGGGCGATATGGTAGAAACAAGAACATCCAGGCATTTACTGGAGGAAGTTTTTTATCCCGTGCAGATGCATCAAAAAGTCGAACAAAACAGCAATGAATTTATTAAAAATTTATTTGTACAGGACAGGACTTTTGAAAAACCGCCCATTGTGTTTAATTTCAGGCCTGAAAGTGAAGTCAACGAGGAGGAAGAATTTACTTCCGTCATTTTCAGCATCAATCCTAACGGGTTTGGCTTTATAAAAGACGAGGAGCGGGACAATATTTTTTTCCATTACAGCATGGTCACCAACCGCGATTTTTCTGATCTGTCCAGCGGTACGAAGGTAAAATATACGCTTGAGGAAGACGAGGAGCGAAGCAAACGGAGTGACGCCCCCCGCTTCCGGGCCGTCAAGGTTACGGTAATTGACTGAGCGCGGCAAACCACCGGTACTTTGGGCCCGTCAGCCCAGTTCCGTTGAGCGCCGCCACGCGGCTTCCACCGCGTTCATCACCGCGCCGCGGAAAGCGCCGTTCTCAAGGGCGGCCAGACCGGCGATGGTGGTTCCGCCGGGAGAGCAGACCATGTCCTTTAATTCGCCGGGGTGCCTGCCGGTTTCCTGAACCATTGCCGCGGAACCGAGGACGGTCTGGGCGGCAAAGCGCAGGGCCTTGTCCCGCGGCAGTCCCGCCTTTACCCCGCCGTCGGCCAGGGCCTCGATAAAAAGGTACACGAAAGCCGGCCCCGAACCTGAAAGGCCGGTCACCGCGTCCATGTAAGATTCTGCCACCCGCTCCACCATGCCCGCGCCGGAAAGAATTTTATCCAGTTCTTCGATTTTTTCTGCCGGAACCTCCGGCGAGGCCGCCAGGGCGATCATTCCCCTGGAAATAAGCGCCGGCGTATTGGGCATGATCCGCACTACCGGCGCGGCAGAAGCCCCGGAGCCGCTTACGGCCGCCTGAATCTTTTCGATGGGCCAGCCCGCCGCCATGGATACCAGAACCGGCGGCTTTCCGGCGGCAAGCCGTTCCCGCAGCGCGGGGGCTATCTCCGCCAGCACGCCGGACAGCGCCTGGGGTTTAACCGCGAGGAAAACATAATCTCCCCGCGCAGCCGCCTCAGCGTTGGACTTATAAAGCGCCGCCCCCAACTCTTTGGCCGCGGCCTTTGCCTTTGCCCTGTCCGCATCGGCAAGGCCGATATCCGTCTCCTTAACCGCACCCGCGCCCTTCATCAGGGCAAAACCCATGTTTCCGCTGCCTATACAGGCGATAGCAATACCCATGGCGACATTCTTGCAGAGGGCCGCTAAAAGTTCAAGGGCGTGTTCACGCCCTTACCGGACTACTTCGCCAGCAGGCGGTTGATTCTTTTGACGAAATCAGCCGGGTCTTTCAGCTTTGCCCCTTCGACAAGCAAAGCCTGATCGAGCAGGACGCCTGCCACATCGGCGATGCGTTCCTCGTCGTCAACCTCCCTGAGACCCGCCACAATGGGATGGTCGCCGTTTACTTCCAAAATCGGTTTGATGTCGGGCATTTCGGTCTGGCCCATGGCCTTGAGCATCTGGGCCATCTGAAGGGAAGGATCGTTTTCGTCTGCCACGATACATGAAGGCGAGTCGTGAAGGCGGCGGGAAAGTTTTACGTCTTTGACGCGGTCCCCCAGGGCTTTTTTGATTTTTTCGATAACAGGCTTTGCCTCTTTCTCGGCGTCCTTGTCCTTTTTCCCGCCCAGTTCTTCATCGGCGCCGACGCGGTTGACCGCCTTGAGCTCCCAGCTCTGGCTTTCGGTTTTGCCATCCGCTCCGGTATCCGGCGTATCTTTCGTTTGGCGGTAACTGAACAGCGAAGGTATCACGATGTCGTCTATTTCATCATCCATGATGAGGACTTCGATTTCTTTGGCGCGGTAGGCCTCCAAAAGCGGCGAAGCCCGCAGGGTTTTATCATCACCGCCGGAGATGTAGTAGATGTACTTCTGATCGCTTTTCATGCGGGAGACATAATCGGCAAAACTGGTACGGCCTTCAACGGCGGTGCTCTTGAAGCGGACCAGTTCCTGAATGGCGTCCCGGTTGGCAAAGTCCGAATACAGCCCCTCTTTGAGCGGACGGTTGTACTGGCTGATAAAGGTTTCCCATTTTTGTTTTACCTCGTCTGAACCTGAAGCGGCGTTATCTGCCATTGACTTGAATTCAGAGAGGAGTTTTTTCACCGATGCGTTTTTGATGTTGAGGAGTATTTTGTTCTGCTGTAAAATTTCCCGGCTTACATTGAGGGGCAGATCCTCCGAATCGATAACGCCCCGTACAAAGCGCAGCCAGACCGGCATCAGCTCCTTGTCGTCGTCGGTAATAAAAACACGCTTCACGTAGAGCTTAACCCCCGGCTTGTAGTCCGCGTTGTACATGTCAAAAGGCGCCTTTTTGGGAATATAAAAAAGGGTCGAATATTCGAGCGTTCCCTCCGCCCTGGTATGAATATAGTGCAGCGGCTCGTCGGTGTCGTGGCCCAGTTGTTTGTAAAACTCGTTGTAGTCTTCTTCCTTAAGTTCCGATTTTGGCCGCCGCCAGAGCGCCGTACCTGAGTTGATCCGGTCGGTTTTTGTTTTGCTGCCTTTTTCTTTACCCTTGTCGTCCCATTCTTTTTCCTCGTAAGTGAGGTAGATGGGAAAGGCGACATGGTTGGAGTAACGCTTGATGATGTCCTCAATGGACCAGCGGTTGGCGTATTCGGTTCCTTCCTCGCTCAGATGCAGGATCACCGTAGTACCCTGAGTGTCCCGCTGCGCGCTCTCGATATCGAAACTTTCTTTCCCGTCGCTGGACCATTTCCACGCGGCCTCCCCGGAGGCTTTGCGGCTGATCACTTCGATGCTGTCGGACACCATAAAGGCAGAGTAAAAACCGACGCCGAATTGACCGATAAGGTTGGAATCTTTTTTGGCGTCGTCGGCGAGTTTCTCCAGAAAGGCCCTGGTGCCGGATCGGGCGATAGTCCCCAGCGAATCGATTAGGTCCGCCTCGCCCATACCGATCCCGTTGTCGGAAACCGTGAGGGTTTTGGCGTCTTTATTGAAAGAAATGTCGATCCGGGGATCAAAATTGATGGTTTTGAAAGCGTCGTCCGCCACAGTGAGGTATTTGAGCTTGTCCAATGCGTCGGATGCGTTTGAGACAAGCTCCCGCAGAAAAATCTCCCGGTTGGAGTAGAGGGAGTGGATGATAAGATGCAGCAGGCGGCTCACTTCGGTCTGAAACTGGTGTTGTGCCATTTGTGACTCCTTAATAAAAATTTAATGTATATACTATAATAGCAAAAGAAGAACGGAAATGTCAAATGACGTGAGAGGACGGCTCCTCGAATAATGGGCCTTCCGCCCGGTTTGCGGCTCATTCGCTTTCAGGAAGGACCGTATTGCGGAATTCCTTGCAGCTTATTCCGGCGAATTCTTTGAATACCTTGCTGAAATAATAGGGATTGGAGAATCCTACCTTTTCGGCCACCTGGTAGATGCGCAGATTTGTTTCTCCAAGGAGTTTTTTCGCCTCTTCAACGCGGTATTGGGACAGCCATGTGTTAAAATTGATGCCGGTCTCCTGCTTGAAAATAAACGAGAGATAACTGTGGCTTACCTCGGCGTTTTCCGCCGCGTCTGAAAGCGTGATGTTTTTGGTGTAATTTTGCTGAATAAACGCAATGCTTTTTTTTACGATATAGGAATAGGTGATCCCGCCGTTCTGTTTTCCTGACAGCATATCAAGAAAGAGGTTGTAGATATAAAGCTCAACATCCCCGATAAAGAGGAGATCGTAAAAAGCATCGTATTTGAATTTGCTTTCATTCAGGAGCGTCTGATCATTCAGGCGGTATTTTTCACAAATGGCTTTTCCGATGGAAAGAAAATCAATAAAGGCATTGCGTACCATCGTGTAATTTTTGATTTCCCGCAGCGCAAGGAAAATATTTTGCAGATATTCAATCATTCCATCTTTCTGATTTGTCTCAATAAAAGCGGTAAGTTTCTCATAACTGATCTGGGGCGGTACTCCGCCGGACTGCGGCGTATCAGGGGCATAAACCCCGACAAAATTCTTTTCCGAAAAGAAGCGCATATCAAGGGATGTTTTCGCTTCAATAAAAAGCCGCCCTGCATCGTCCGCCGTACCAACGGAACTCAAACCGATGAACAGATTGACATCATAGTATTGACGGACATTTTTCACGATGCGCGTACAGGATTCGGCAAGTTTGTTTTCGAGCGGGGGTCCGTTTTGGGCAAAAGGCAGAACCGCGATAAGCTCAAATCGCTCATTGCGGTACTCTGCCAGGCTTGCCGAGCCGCTAAAGGCTTCGGCAAAGAGTACTTTTACCGTTTTGGGGAACATTTTCCTTGCGTCATGCAAAAGCGTTGTAAGCCGGCACATGGCGCAGAGAACAACGTACTCTCCCTTCTGTCCGGAGGATTCTTCCGGCAGGGGCGGGCACGCGCCCGCGGCCTTCGCGTCCGGCAAAAACGGCAAAAGACAGTTTTCTATGTAGTGTTCCCGCTGTACGGTAATATCCTCTTTGCCGGCGCTTTCCCCCAATTCGGCGAATTCTTCATTCGCGGAATAAAAAAGCGATTTCAATACGTTGAGGAGGTTTGTCTTGGTCAGCTCCGACTTCAGGATATAGCGGAAAGCGCCCAGGTTTATCGCTTCCTGGGCGTACGCAAACTCGTCGTAATGACTGAGGATGATGATTTTGACTTTTTTATTTCTTTTCCTGACGGCCCGTGTAAATTCAAGCCCGTCCATAACGGGCATTTTAATGTCCGTCAATATTACATCGGCGCCGGTATGGTCAAACAGTTCAAGGGCCTCCCTGCCGTTGGAAGCCTCTCCCGCGATAACATAGCCGTGTTCGGACCAGTCAATTATGGTTTTTAGTCCGAGGCGGACCAGGTACTCATCATCGACAATCAGAATACGCTTCATGTATAAAATACCGCCCCAAACAAGCTGCAAATTCTCCAAAAACAGTATATCATACGGGGCAGGAGGCTTCCAATATGCAGATAAACCGGATTAGCTCCAAAATATTTCTGGGCTTTCTGGCGCTCAGCAGCGCTATTCTCGTCATCATGTCCGTATTGGTAAGGACATCCTACGCCAGTTCCCTCAAGCGTAACGAGATCAATTCTCACATACTGGCATCCAGCCGGACAAAAGAACAGTTTGACTTCATCATGGGTATTATTGATGATACCGCCAGGGTTATCGGTTCAAGGCCGGAGGTTCTTGCGGCCCTTGCCTCAACCGAACAACCGCCGCCCGGTCAGGGTGATTTCTCCATGACCGTATACCTCCAGGCCTTAAAGGAGATACAGCCCTTTCTGGGAAACATAAGCATCGCCGGCGCGGAGGGACAGTTCTGCTCAAACCAGCTCCTCCTTAAACGCGCTCATTATGAAGAGCTCTACCGGTACTATGACCGGTATTTCAATTCCGGCATGTACAAGGATTATTTCGTCGATACTTCCAATTCCGATTTCTCCCCTCCCTACGCCCCGCGGGACATTCTAACCGGCGTCTGGCCGGTTTATGATATCAAGGCCGGGAAACTCCTGGGGCAAATCTATATGGGCCTGAATTATTCAATATTTCAGGAACTGTTTATCCTGTCGCCTACCAGCAACAACGAAAAGATACTCATCGTCGATCCTGCGGGAAAGATCATTTACCATTATCCGGCGTTCATATCCTTTGATTCGGTCCTTGCCGATTATCCCCAGCTTATTACCGCGGATGAGACCAGCATAGAAGGGAAAGTTTTCGGTACCAACAGCTTTATTGTTTCGGAGACTTCCCGTGTCGTAGGCTGGCGCTTCATAAGAATTGTAGATACCAAATACATAACCGGGGACACCCAGAAAACCCAGCGTTTTTTTACGATTGTTTTTATCATCTCAATTGTCATAATCCTCATATTCAGCGTTTTTATATCCCGGATGCTGACCAGGCCGGTAAAAATCCTTTTTGACGCCTGTAAACGCATAGAGAGCGGAGACCTGTCATCCCGGGTTGCCGTTCATTCCAGCGATGAGATGGGGCAGCTCGGCCATACCTTCAATCTGGTCATGGACCAGATTGGCGCCAATCTGGAACGGGAACTGGTCGAGCAAAAGCGGCAGAATGAACTAAAACTTGAAATACTGCGTTCCCAGATAAACCCGCATTTTTTGTATAATACCCTTGATTCCATAAAATTTCTCGCAAACCTTCAGGAAATACACAATATCGCGTCCATGTGTTCTTCCCTGATAAACCTCCTTAAGTACAACCTTTCTTCCAGTACCCTGGCGACACTGGGCGAGGAAGTGGAAAGCGTCGGGAACTACGTGGACATACAGAAATACCGCTATGGAGATATTTTTGAATTTAAAACTGAAATAGCGAAAGGGACCGAACGCTGTGTTATATCCCGTTTTGTCCTGCAGCCGCTGCTGGAAAATTGCCTTATCCACGGTTTTGACGGTATTGAAAGCGGCGGCGAGATAATCATCCGTTCCGCCATTCGCGGCGAAATCCTCTGTCTGGATGTGGTGAATAACGGAAACAGCATAGACAGGGAAACCATGGACAGGATGAACCGGGGCATAGAACAGGATAAGTCCCACAGCAATATCGGCATCAGTAATATCCGGGAACGTATACGTCTTCAGTTCGGGGACAAGGCTACTTTGATGTACGCCAGTGAGAGCGAAATGAAAACCGTAGCGGCCCTGTGCTTCCCGGTAAGGCGGGATCCGCAAAATAATGAAT
>JAIROT010000126.1 GCA_031257385.1 Treponema sp. | reverse complement strand
TACTTGACCTATATTGATTTTCGTTATATAATACCTATATAAATACTAGGAAAAATGCCAAGGAGGACAATATGGCAAAAGCAGAAAAAATCACGGACCTTATCGGGAATACCCCGCTGGTCAAAGTCAACAAAATCAACGAGGGCGGCGCTACGGTGTATGTCAAGCTGGAAAGTTTTAATCCTCTTCACAGTGTCAAGGACCGCATCGCCCTGGCGATGATTGAAGCCGCCGAAAAAGACGGCAAGCTGAAAAAGGGCACGGTGATCATCGAACCCACCAGCGGCAATACCGGCATCGGCCTTGCTTTTGTGGCGGCGGTCAAGGGTTACCGCATAATCCTTACCATGCCGGAAACCATGAGCGTTGAGCGCAGGAAACTCCTCAAAGCCCTGGGCGCGGAACTGGAACTGACCGAAGGCGCCAAGGGCATGAAAGGCGCAATCGCCAAAGCGGAAGAGCTGGCGGCCTCAATCCCCAATTCCTTTATCCCCCAGCAATTCAACAATTTTGCCAATCCCGCGGTTCACGAAAAAACCACCGGCCCTGAAATTTGGAACGATACCGACGGAAAGGTCGATATCCTCATCGGCGGCGTCGGCACCGGCGGCACGATCACCGGCGCGGGCAAATTCCTCAAGTCCAAAAAAGCCTCGGTCAAGGTAATCGCCGTGGAACCCTCGGCGTCGCCGGTACTCTCAGGCGGACAGGCAGGCCCCCACAAGATCCAGGGCATTGGCGCGGGCTTCCAGCCCCAGGTCTACGACCCCGCGGTGGTGGATGAAATTTACCAGACCGACGAAATCAAAGCGGGAAACGCCGCCCGCCGTCTCGCGAAAGAAGAGGGCATCCTGGCGGGCATTTCTTCCGGCTCTGCCCTTGAAGCGGCGCTGACCGTCTCCAAACGCCCCGAAAACAAAGGCAAGACCATTGTGACGGTACTCCCCGACACCGGCGAGCGCTACCTCTCCACATGGCTATGGGAGACCGAATAGGCGGAAAGCCAAGAGAAATATAAGCGCCGGCACGAAAAAGTACGAAAGAAGCAATTTCCGGACTTTTGCGTATTCGTAGTTTAAATGCCGGCTGATTTTTTTAGCGTGACTGATGGGATAAAGGGTTCAATAGGTGACAAAATTTGTTCATTCATATATCCTATTAAAACGATAAGATTACTTATATAAGGATGCGACATGCAATTTACTACCCTTGCGGTTCATGGAGACGGGAAAACAAGAGAGCATACAGGTGATGTCGTCTCTGCGGTGCATCTTGCGACAGCCTACAGACAGCCGAAACTGGGTGAATTTCAGGAACATGTCTATACCAGGGGAACCAATCCGACCCGGCTTGCCCTGGAAAAACGCCTTGCCCTGCTGGAAGACGCCCGCTATGCCTTTGCCTTTAGCTCCGGCATGGCGGCAACGGATACGGCTTTTCACCTGTTCAAGAGGGGCGGCCGGATTCTGCTGAACGACAATGTATACGGCGGAACTTTTCGCTATGCCTCGAAGGTGTTCGGAAGCATGGGGCTTTTTTACGATCTGGTGGCAGATTTTAATACCCTCGATTTTGATGAGCTCCCCGGCGATGTGAGTGGGATCTTTCTGGAAAGCCCCTCCAATCCGCTGCTCCGGGTTACGGACATAGGGCGTCTGGCGGAGAAGGCCCACGCGGCAGGCATTACCCTGATTGTGGACAATACCTTTATGTCGGCTTATCTACAGAAGCCCCTCAGTCTGGGAGCCGATATGGTGGTCTATTCGGCAACCAAGTACTATGCGGGTCATTCGGATATTCTGGCAGGGGCCCTGGTCCTTAACGATGAGGAAAAGGCCGGAAAAGTAAAGCTGCTCCAGAATACCTTGGGGAACCCCCTGAGTCCGGCGGATGCGTATCAGCTTGAAAGGAGCATAAAAACCCTCGCCCTCAGGATGGATCGCCAATGCGCCAATGCCGCCGCGGTGGTGGATCTGCTCAAGACCCACCCAAAAGTCAGGCAGGTTTTCTACCCTTCCATAGGCGGAGAGAACCGCCGCATTCAGGAAGCCCAGAGCCGGGGTTTTGGCGCGGTCCTGTCCTTTGTTTTATCTGACGGCTGTGATCCCGCGCGCTTTATCCACGGGCTTTCGCTTTTCGATTTTGCCGTCAGCCTGGGCAGCGTTGAATCCCTGGTGTGTCATCCGGCAAGTCAGACTCACGAATCCTTTACTCCGGAACTGAGGAAAAAGGCGGGCATCGAGGACGGCCTTCTGCGCCTTTCCATCGGAATTGAGGATACCGAAGATCTCCTTCTGGACGTGGAAAGGACGCTGGAAATGGCGTAACAGAACGGGAATTACGCGGACATGCAGCCGGTCGTTGATCGGTGTCCGCAATGGATACAGGCGTCGGGCCGGGCCGGGGAATACGGAACATTCCCCGCGGAAGTAAAGCGTGAGCGAAAAGTTTTGCCCGGGGACGCGGGGAGAGGTTTTGTATGAAAAAACTGTTTGTTTTTGGATTGGTCCTTGTGCTGGCGGTTCCCGCCTTTGCCGGGGCAAAAAAAGAAAGCGCCCTTAATTCGCTTGAACGGATCAAGGCCGCGGGGGAACTGGTTATCGGTATCGAGGGAACTTACCCGCCCTACACCTACCATGATGCCGCGAGCAACAGGCTTATCGGCTATGATGTGGAAGTGGCCGAAGCCATTGCCGCAAAACTCGGCGTCAAGCCCCGGTTTGTCGAATCCCGGTGGGATTCCCTTATTATCGGACTTGATTCCGGTCTTTGG
>JAIROT010000123.1 GCA_031257385.1 Treponema sp. | reverse complement strand
ACGATTATTCCTACAATTACCTTTCGGGGAGGACCACGGTGGATCAGTGGCTGTCCAGCCACAAGGCCACAACCCTTCAGTACCTGGATCAGGCTATGGCGATCGTGAAAATAAGCCGGGACGATCTGAATAATCCCCAGAACGCTCCCGCCAACCAATAGCCCGAAAGCTAAAGGGGGCAGGGGAATGAACAAAAAAGGGTTCCTGGCGCTTGCCGGGGTGTGGGCGGCGCTGTGCGGCGTTGTTATCGGGATAAGCCGCTATGCCGGATCGGTTACGGACATCCTGGAGCGTATGCCCTTTGCCACCGGGCAGCAGAATAGCTGCCTGGGCTGGGACGAGGCGGCGGGTACGCTGCTGGTGGGAACCTACAACAACGAGCTTATCGCCTTTGCCCCTGACGGAACGCGGCGGTGGTCCGCGCAGGCCCGGGGCCCCTTCCGGCAGTTGGTGGTCCGGCCGGATTCCCGTACCCTCTATGCCGGTAATGAAGACAACAACCTGTACGTCCTTCATCTGGATACGGGGGAACTCCTGCTGACCATCAATACGGAACGGCGGATCTTCAACATTGACGTTACCCAGGACGAAGGGGAGATTTTGATCTCCGCCGGCACCGGTACGAGCAGGCAGAACATCCTGCTCTACAGCGCCGGGGGGGAACAGAAAAGCAATTTTTCCTACAACATCCGCATGAAGGGCGCCCTTTATGCTTCCGACGACGGGGGCATATTCCTGGCGGACAACCAGGGGGAACTCATCAGGATCGACCGCCAGGGCAGGGAGACCAACAGGGTTTCATTGCAGTACGAACTGGTGGACCTTGCCAGGATCGAGGGGAACCGGCTCTTAACCCTGGACAAGGCCGGCGTGTATTACGTGCTGGACGAAGACCTGAACATCCTGCGCCGGGGCAGTCCGGTGGAGTCCTTCGCCGTTACCGGACGGGCGGTGGGAAGCGATGCCGGGGGCAATTACATCGTCGTGGGGACCGAAGAGCGGTTTCTCTACCTCTTTGACGGGGACAACCGGCAAATCTACACCACCCGGCTTGACAACAGCATTACCAACTTTATGCCGGTGGGGGAATCCATTTACCTTACCGGCCTGGGGGATTTTGTCTTCCGTTTCTCCAGTACCGATCTTGCCCTGGTGGGGATCCTGCATGGGCTCAAACCCGTGCTGGGGGTCCTGGGGGCGGTTTTCGGCCTCCTGGGGGTGGTTTTTCTCCTCCTGGGGATTGGCCGGACCCGGCGGGGGATCCTCCGTGCCGGGAAGCTCCTCAATCAGCATAAAACCGCCTATATCCTGCTTATCCCGACTTTCACGCTCCTGATTGCCTTCAATTATTCATCGGTGTTTATTGCCCTGACCCGGGCGTTTACCAACTGGTCCTGGGACCGGAACACCTGGGGGACCATGAGTTTTGTGGGGCTCGACAACTTCCGGCTCATGATCTCCGAAGGGTATTTCCTCACGGGCATTAAAAATATGTTTATCATTATGGCGGCGGGGATTATTAAAACCATGACGATCCCCCTTCTTACGGCGTGGCTTATCGTTTCCATGAAATTCAACACCCAGAAGACCCTGTTCCGCCTCCTTTTTGTACTCCCCATGGTGGTCCCCGGCGTGGTAGGCGCCCTTATGTGGAAGCAGATATACGATCCCACCATCGGCCTGCTTAACCAGCTTTTGGGCCGCCTCGGCCTGGAGAACCTCCAGCAGGTCTGGCTGGGGGATGAGCGGTGGGCCCTCGCCGCTATTCTCTTTGTGGGGTTTCCCTTTGTGGGGGTCCTGCCGTTTCTGGTATTCTACGGCGGCCTGGTGGATATTGACGCCGGCATCCTGGAAAGCGCCCGGATCGACGGCGCCAACCGGGTCAAGATTTTTTTCCGGATCCAACTGCCCATCCTCTCGGCCCAGGTCAAAGTCCTCCTTATCCTCTCCTTCATCGGATCCACCCAGGACTTCAGCGGCATTTACCTCCTCACCGGCGGGGGGCCCGGGACGAGTACCTATGTGCCGGGGCTGGAGCTGTACTTTAACACGACCCAGTTCGGCCGTTTCGGCTACGCCTGCGCCCTGGGCCTGGTGCTGTTTGTGTTCACCATGATCGGCACCCTGCTGAACATGAAGATAAAAACAAATTCGGATTGAGAGGAAAAACATGGAAGCGGTCAAACCCATCAGGATTCCCTGGTTTCAAATCATCATATTTCTCATTGCCCTGGTTCTGCTGCTGTTGACGTTTATTCCGGTCTTTACGATGATATTCCTTTCCCTGAAATCGACCGTACAGATCTACGGGGATTTTTTCGCCCTCCCGAACCCGGTAGAGTGGGGGAACTATAACAAAGCAATCGGTATGTTAATCCCCAATATGATCAACACCCTTCTCGTGGTCAGCGCCGGAACCGCCTTGACCGTGATGCTCTGTATGATGAGCGGTTACGTGTTCGCACGGCTCAATTTTCCTTTAAAGAATTTTTTATATATGGCGGTTATCGCCCTTATGATGGTGCCGGGGATACTGCTCCTCACCCCCCAGTATTCCCTGGTTCAGAAATACGGCATGTACAATACCTGGTGGGCCCTCGTCCTGCCCTGGGCCGCGGGGGGGCAGATTTTCGGCATCATGCTTTGCAGAACCAGCATAGCCCAGCTCCCCGGGGAGATGTTTGAATCCGCCCGGATAGACGGCTGCGGTGAATTACGGGCCCTGGTCAGAATAGCCCTGCCCCTGTCTAAGCCTATTTTATCCACCATCGCGGTTATAAATATGGTGGCCTATTACAATGATTTTATCTGGCCCCTGCTGGTTATTGAAAACAACAGCAAACAGGTTATCAATGTGGTAATCCGGGTGTTCCAGTCCGTGACGGGAGTGGTGGACCTGGGATCCATGGTGGCGGGTTTTGTCTTCGCCACCATCCCCCTGCTGGTGTTGTTCATTTTTACTTCCCGGCTCTATATTGAGGGGATCACTTCGGGGGCGATAAAAGCCTGACCGGAATTATATCAGTAAACAAAAACAAAAGGAGCAGTTATGGATGTCATTAGAAAAAAAGGCGTGTTCCGCCTGTTCGACAAGCATCATGTGTTGATTCTCACGGATGAAAAGCAACTGGATCGTATTATCGAAAAACCGGGGGAGCCTCTTTTTGACGACGAGGAACGGGGGTTTTCCGGTGAGAAGAAGGGCCTTTATCCGCCGGGCACGACTCTGGAATCGTTCTGCGAAAACGCCCGGCGTCAGGGCGGGGAGCGGGTTGAGGTCAGCTATGACTTTTTCTTCGGCGGCAGCACCCGTGAAAATTATCCTGACAGCGAAAAGACTATCAAGGCTTTCAAGGTCATCCATGATTACGCCCTCAAAGCGGGCATGAGCTTCGGCGCTTCCCTGATATCGCCCCTTGACATAGGCGGAGGTTTTGCCCAGACGCATGATAATACCGGTTTTTCCTGGCAGTTTCAGGAATGTGCCCTGGAGAACGGCGCCTTCGATACCACCATGCCGCTCCAGCGGCAGTGGTATAACAACAAAGGTCCTATCAAGCTAAGGCTGGAACGGGTACACGCCCTGGCTTTTGACGAAGAGAGAATCGGCAATTCGGTTTATTACTATGTAGATGAAAACGCTGTTGACGACATTTCGGAAAGCGCTAAGGTTGAAATTGACGAAAGTTCCTTTGCCGTTACCGGCTCAGGCTGGGGCCACGGGAAGATGCGGGTCAGTGGCCATACAGCAAGCGGGAAAAAACGTGCCCTTATCGTGGCGGTGTACCGGACGCCGGAATTGGATTATTTTGACGCAGGCGCGGCGGATTATATGCACGGAGTTATCCGCGCCCATAAGGATGCCGGGATACGTTACCAGGGTTATTATTCCGATGAAATGCATATTCAGTTTGACTGGGACTTAACCAACCATTTTGGCCCGACGGAAATTACCACCCGGTATATTACCCCTGGGCTTATCAATGAATTTGCCCGGCGCTATGGGGATAAGTACCGGAATTTCCTCAAATACATGGTGTATTTTCCCTACCGCCAGCACGGCGGGGATGAGGCTTCCCAGCATGTCCTTGGAAAAGACCGGCAGGGTATTTATGAAACCTGGCTTTTCCGCAAGCGTTACTTCGAGATGCTTTCCCGCCGGGTGGTAGATCTCAGTGTGGATGCCCTTGAGTATTCGGAGAAGCTTTTTGGCGCTCCGATCATGACCAGGGCCCACGCGACATGGCAGGAATCACCGACCTGCGATCATCATTTTGAGGGAGACAATTTTTCCGCCATGGTTCCCGGTTCAGCGGCGAAAGGGAAGCTCTACGATTATACGCCGGCCTACATTTGGTCCAGTTCCATTAGGGAGAATATTTCCGCCTGTTACGATTATTTCCGATGGAATGAATTTTTAACCGGTTCGGGGAACGATCACCCTGAAGGGGGAAACACGGACCGGGATTATTATGCCGAAGCGCTGGCTTGTTCTTTTGGCGTTCTCAACCGTTTCCCCTATGCCTATTGCGGAAGCTGGGGCAGCCCGAATGAAGTGCTCAGGCGGCTTCGGGATGTAGGGGAAGCCTACGGCGTGGCGGCCCACGGTTTGTCCCACGCCCTGGTTCAGGGTATGGAGCACCGGGACACGGATGTACTCCTCCTCTATCCTCTGGAACTCAACTATGTGGAAGAACGTTTCGGTTCCTGGATGGTGCAGTACG
>JAIROT010000220.1 GCA_031257385.1 Treponema sp. | reverse complement strand
CCCCCCCCCCCCCCCATTTTTAGACTCCGTACGGCTCCACGACATTAACTTTTCGGGTATACCACAGGTTTTTATACCCCGGTATGGGGTTTTAAATTTTACGTTGAGGAGCGTGTTATGAAAAATTTCGATTTAAACGGAAGATTGACCGGGCTGTTAGGTCTTTTTTTGTCCTGTCTCGTCTTTTCCTGTGCATCGATTCAGGAGACCGCGGAAATTAACGCTACAGCCAGAAGTCATCCATTTACTTATTACTTTCCTGTGGTATCCGGCACTCGTATATTCTCCGGTTATAGTGAGGCTTATCAGTGGTTACGTGAAGCGGAGAGTAATTTTAATTTGAATATTCCCCAGTCAAGGGGAAAAGGTTTAGTTGGTAAACTTTCTCCGCTTCCTCCATTTGAAGAGGAGGGCGCGGTAAAAGTGGTGTGGTTTATGAATGCCTTCGATAATGACGGCAGTTATCTAGGCTCCGTTTCTTCCGGGGAAGAGGCCCTTCCCGTTCTTAAAACCAAAGCGGCTGTGTCATTGTATTTTATTGTATCCTCTAAATCAAAAGCTGTTTTTACAAATGACCTATATATCGCCTCAGGTTATCGTTTTTCGAGTAATTCCAACATGGTGAGTTTTTCGACCGACGGGGTTCGTTATTCAATTGAGTACCCCGTTGGGTGGTCTCTGAAACGCGCTTTTGAATATCTGCAAGAGTAGGGAACTTCTAAAAACTTCAGTTTTAGAAGTTTTTCGTCTGCAAACGCATGTTTCGCAACCCCCAGGGTGAGAAACTGCGGGGGAACTGAAAAACAACCGGTTTTTAGAAGTTCCCGGTGCTGTGTTTTTCCCTCTCTTAAACGGGGGAATTTTTTGAAGGAGTTTTATAATGAAAAGATCGTTTGCATTTTTCCCGGTTCTGGCCGCGGTTTTTGCTTTAGCGTTTAGTTCCTGTGAGAATCCCTCAGGCGGCGGAGGGGGAGGGGGAGGCGGGGGAGTAGTCAATACTCAGGCAGCCGATACCCAGAAATATAAAAACGCCGGCGCGACTGTTGCATCCCGGCCCTGGTCCGACGACTATGACTGTTCTAATTTCTCTACACAGTTTTATCAAAACTGTTATAAAACGGGATTACCTTGCCGTGTACGTCTTGGAACCGCCGGCGGGGGTTTTACGGCCGGAAATCACGCCTGGAATTCGGTCAAGATAAACGGGCAATGGGTCGATTGGGAGCCGCAGCTTAATGCCGCCTATTCAGGTCATACAAAAACTTCTACTCCGGTGGCGGGGGTGTTTACCGAAGAAGATATAGCAAGAATACTGTATGAGGGTGTGGGAAGATATGTTCCGTCAATTGTTATATCTCAGTATGAGATTGATAAGTATTTGTTTGAAAACTCACCTTTCAATCAGTATTTTGTTAAAGTGGCGGAGTGTATAAGTGATAATCCTGCCGCTAATGCTTCGTTGATAGCTCAACTATCTTCCAACCTTCCCAAGAATGGAGACGGTGATATGTACATATCTAATGATTATCTTCATTTAGCCTGGGTTTTTAAGCATAACAACAAATACTACATAATAGTAGATGTTGAAGAAACAGACCCTGTAGAAGGGCGCCAGGTTTTGAAGCCCAAAACTCCGGCCTCTGATTTTACGGAGATTATAGACCTGCACATTTCGTATTAATGCGGGACAACGGGGCCTTCCGGACCCGTTGTCATTTTATAACCCAGCAAAGGTAGCTCGCTAAGGTACTGTTTCAGCATTTCCTGTTCACCGTCGGGGAAGGAGACGAACTCCATGGAGGCCATTCTGCCGGTACGGACCAGGCGGCAGCTTGGGGAAAGGATGGCATCGCCGGCGCGGAGGCTGCATTCGTCCAGGCGCGTATCAACAAAGATGTCCTGTAACATTGAAGAAAATTCAGGGAGAAAAGAAAGGCCGCCGAGGGAAATGCTTTTGAGTTCTCCGGTGATAATGGCCCGGCTCACGGGGTTTACAAAGAGGAAACCGAGGCGGTGCCAGTCTTCAATGTACAGGCGGTCGTGTTTTCTCCGCTCGCTTACCGGGGCATAGCGGCTTAAAATACTTTGCAGACGGTTCAGTTCCGCGGGGCTTTCAAGGGCTTCGTCCACCAGGCCGCTCGCGCCCAAAAACAGGGCCTGGGCGCCTTCCTCCATGGAAAATTCTTTTCCCTTGAACAAGACGATAGGGCACTCTTCCTTGCTGCGCTCGTCGCGTACAAAGCGGATAAGGATTTTCCAGTGCCGGGGGAAATCCTTTGCGCTGATGGCAATCGCCGTGGGGTCTATCTCATCTATGTTGTCCATGGCCTTGAGCACGTGGCGGTAACGGATAATTTCAAATCCCAGCGGCTTTACATAGCGGGCGATGATATTATAAACCTCGTCTGAAGTGAGAATAAGCAGTAATTTCATTCGGTCCCCAGATTGACCACTGAATAATTTGCAATGGTCCAGATATTGTCTTTTTGCCGCAGATAATACGTGTAACGTTTCAGCTCGGTAAAGTTCTCGTAACGGAATTTTTCCAGCACGGTGACGGTTCCCTCGGTGTTATTGTACTGGGTCCGTTCCATGGTGAATTCGGCGGGCATTACAGAAATGTCCCCGTCTACAACCGAGTTTTGCAGTTCCTGCCGGTATTGGGCCAGCATACGCCTGCGGCCCTCTTCCCCTTCGGCGAGCCAGCGCCGCCTGCGGACTCCGTCCTCTGTGATCATGGCCTCAAGATCAAGGTAGAGGAAAAAGCGTTCCCACTGGGAGCGCTGCCTTGCCAGCAGCATGTACTCCACCACCTGATCCGGCGGGAGCCGTTCACGGACCAGTACGGCGTTGGTTTCCACGTCCATTTCCAGGGGAATCCCGCCGGGGCCGGGAATGGCCGGCGGTCTGACGCTGAGGCTCAGGCGGTTGGATTCGAGGAAAGGTACGGCAAGTCCCGGCGCGGAAACGTTAAGGGCTGCCGTTCCGGCTGTTGCCGTTGCCGCAGGCCTCGCTGCCGCGGCCCCCGTCCCCGACTCTGCCGGGCGGTACAATTCCGGGTATACGCGGGCCTGTACCACAAAAGAGCCGGGCCGGCTAAAGTCCGCGTAATCCCGCAGATCTTCAATAAATGAAAAAGACTCCCCGCTTTCCACCGCTATCTCCCGAAAAAAGATACGCTGGCTTTGGGTCCGCTTGCGGATCAGTGAATCCGAGGGTTCCAATATCCGGTTGCTCACGGTTCTGATATCAAAATCAACGGAAAAAACCCGCTCGTCGGCCAGCTTAAACCGGTAAGAGGAAGGACTGTTATTGGCAATCGTTACCTGCACATAAATGGGGGCGCTTTCAACATAGTATATCCTCCGGTCAAAAAAGCGGATGCTGAAATCGACCGTACCGGCTTCAGCGGCCCCGGCAGAAAAGGAGACAAGGCACAAAACGGCCAGAAGGCACGCCGTCCAAAAACGGTTCATATTGCTACTTCCTTAAAACAGTGTTCAAAAAGGGCACATTTCTATATTATAAAATCGGCAGATCTGCATGAATACCTTATCCTTTCCCGATCTTCAGCGGAAAATCAACGTTTCAAAACCGGTTTCCGCGCTCGTTTCCGCGTTTACCCAGGGAAAATTCCCCCTGGAAACAGGAGGTTCTGAAGGCGCTTTCGGCGCGCTGCTTTTGGCAAGCCTGTTTCGGGCCGGGCCGGGCCTTTTTTTCGTTGTGGTCCCCCAGGAAAGTGACGCCGGCGATCTTGCCCTGGACCTGGCCGCCGCGGAACTGCCCTGCCTGCAATTCCCCTGGTGGGGCGCCGCGCCTTACAACGAGCTGCCCCCGCTTTCGGCGGTTTTCGGCGAACGGGCCAAGGTCTTAAGCGAACTTGCGGCGGGCTTCCAAAACAGCGCCAACGGGCGCGTTCCCGCTGCCGGAATTGTGATCATCCCCGAACGGGCCTTTCTTACCCCCCTGCCGCCGCCCGATTACGTCAAAAGCCTGCTTGTACCCATCAAGCCGGGCGGAAAGATCGACACCATTGCTCTGGCGGAAACCTTGGTTTCCTACGGGTATACCCGCGTTCCACGGGTGCAGGTTCACGGCGAATTCGCCCTTCGCGGCGAGGTGCTGGACATTTTAATGGGCGGAGACGAGGAGGCCTGCCGGGTACTCTTTGATTTTGACCGGGTAGAATCGATCAAGCGCTTTGATCCCGTCAACCAGGGCAGCGTCGGAGAGCGGGGCCGCGAAAAGCTGCCGGAACTGCTGATTCGCCCCCTGCGGGAAGTGGTCTGGACCGATGAGCGCATTGAGGCGCTGGGAAACAATCTTGCCGCCCTCACGGAATTTTCAGACGGCGGCAGGGCCATTATTGAGGAGCTTATCTCCCGCCGCTGTGTTGAGGGCGAGGAGCTGTTTTATCCGCTGGCCTTTGGCGCGGCGGACGGGACGGCGGGCAGCGGAAGCCTTTTGGACTACCTTGGCGACAGGGGGACTCTGATTCTGATTGACCGTGAACGGCTGGAAAACGCACAGGAAATTTTGAGCAGGGAATATCACAGCTTATATAATAAGTCGATCCGCGGCGCGGCGCATACGGAAAGTTCCCGTCCGAAAAAAGAATTTCCCCTGCCGGAACGGCTGCTCCTTGATTTCAAAAATTTGATCGGTGAACAGGGACGTGAACGCAGGCGGATCATCTCATTCAAGAGTATCAAGACTGAGTTAAAGCCGGGGGTCTGTCATATTGATATCCCCTGCGAACCGGGGCGGAGTTTTTTCGGCAATATTAATTACCTTAAAGAAGAATTTGCCTCGCTGCTCGCGGGCGGCTGGAGCATAGCCGTAGCCGCCGAATCGGAAGTGCAGGCCGAACGCATCACGACGATTCTTACGCCACATCCTTCGCTTTTCATAATGACGTCCCCGCTTTCCGCCGGTTTCTCGCTTCCGGATATCCGCCTCCTGGTGGTTCAGGAGAACGAGATATTCGGCCGCCGCAGGCGTCCGCCCCGCTCGCTCAAAACCGTCCGCTCAAGCCCCATCGACACCTTTGTGGAGCTCAACCCCGGCGACCATATTGTGCATGTGAATTACGGCATCGGCCTGTTCAAGGGTATTGAGCGGATAAAGGCCCTGGGCCATGAGCGGGATTATATTCAGCTTGAGTACGCCGGCGCGGAAACGGTCTTTGTGCCGGTTGAACAGGTGAATTTGGTACAGCGCTACATCGGCAACGAGGGCAGGGCGCCCCGGCTGGACACACTCGGATCAAAGAGCTGGGAAAACCGCAGGAGCAGGGTAAGTAAATCCGTGGAGGACATCGCGGAACGGCTCATTGAGCTTTACTCCAAACGGAAACAGGCCCAGGGCTTTGCCTTTCCCAAAGACAGCGAGTGGCAGACTATGTTCGAGGCGGCTTTTCCCTTTGAGGAAACCGATGACCAGCTCCGCTGCGTGGAAGAGATCAAACAGGATATGGAAAGCCCGCACCCCATGGACCGGCTGGTCTGCGGCGACGTGGGATACGGCAAAACCGAAGTGGCGGTCCGGGCCTGCTTTAAGGCGATCATGGGCGGCAGGCAGGCGGCCTTTCTTGCGCCCACTACCATCCTCGCCGAGCAGCATTACGAGAATTTCCAGGAACGCTTCTCCCTGTTTCCGGTGCGCCTGGCCATGCTCTCCCGTTTTGTGGACGGAAAAAAAACCAGGATAATTCTGGAGCAGATAAAAAAAGGCGAAATAGATTTACTCATCGGCACGCACCGGATCATCCAGCGTGACGTACAATTCAGGAACCTGGGCCTGATTGTAATTGATGAGGAACAGCGCTTCGGCGTCAAGGACAAGGAGCGGCTCAAGGAAGTCAAAACTAATGTGGACTGCCTTTCCCTTTCGGCTACTCCCATTCCCAGAACCCTTCATATGAGTCTGCTCAAAATCAGGGACATGAGCCTCCTTGCCACCCCTCCCATGAACCGCCACCCGATAGAAACCATCATCGGGGAATACAACGACGAACGGCTGGTCCAGGCCATCCGCTCCGAGGTTGAGCGGGGAGGGCAGATTTTCTTTCTTCACAACCGTGTTGAAAGCCTTCGGGAAACACGGCTCAAAATCGAGCGCCTGTTACCCGAAATCATCGCTGAAACCGCCCACGGCCAAATGGAATCCCGTGACCTTGAAAATGTAATGCACCGCTTTATTCACGGCGGTTTTCATGTGCTGGTGTCCACTACGATCATCGAAAACGGTATAGATATTCCCAATGTAAACACGATCATCATAGACAGGGCGGACATGTATGGCGTGTCACAACTGTACCAGCTCCGGGGCAGGGTTGGCCGTTCCGATCGGGTGGCCTATGCGTATCTTTTTTATCCCAAAGACCATGCCATTTCAGAAGTCGCCATGAAGCGGCTGCAGGTAATATCCGATTTTACCGAATTAGGCTCCGGTTTTAAGATCGCCATGAAAGACATGGAAATCCGTGGAGCGGGAAACCTGCTCGGCAGAGAACAATCCGGCGACATTTATTCGGTGGGCTTTGACCTGTACCTCAGGCTGCTGGACGAGGCGGTAAAGCGCCTTGAGGATTCTCACTATGAAAGTGAAACCGAAACCCTGCTGGAACTGGAGTATTCGGGTTTTATTCCGGATAGCTATATTGATTCTCCCCAGGAAAAAATGGAAGTCTACAAGATGATAGCCGCCATTCGGGATAAGGAAGAACTGGAACAGGTATACGCCGAGTTATTGGATCGTTTTGGTCCCCTGCCCGACGAGGCCGCGTCCCTTTTGGCCCTGGCGGAGATACGGATCATCTGCCGGGAAATCGCCGTTTCGTCGCTCAGGGAGCGGAACGGAGTGGTGCGGGTGGAATTCGCCAGGGTATCGCGGATCAAGGTAGAACGGCTGGTGCGGCTGATGCAGGAGTCTGCGGGCAAGATAAAACTGGATCCCAAAAAACCCAATGTGCTCATGCTGACCACCGGTACTATCAGTCTGAAGGAAAAGAGCGAGTTTATCCGCGAGAAACTGGCGGCTTTGGCCTAGACTGTGGGACTTGTAGGGTTTGAGCCTTTTTCTTGCAGTCCTAAGCTGCTGATCCGGTCAAAAACCGCCCGATAAAAAGCGTCAGCTCAAAAAGCAGGTACAGGGGTACGCCGAGAGCCACCTGTGAAACGAGATCCGGAGGCGTACAGAGGGCGGCAGTCAGAAATATCAGGAGGATGGCGTGGGGACGGAAGCGGGCCACCCTTTTCGGCGTGGTGATTCCAAGGACAAAGGAGAGCAGCAGCAGGAGAGGGGCCTGTAAAAGCAGACCTGCGGCAAGCATCAGGGCGTAGAGTACGCCCAAATATTCTCTGAAACCCCAGAGCGGCTGAATACCGTCACCTGAGGCAAAGCGCAGAAAGAAACGCATTACCACGGGCGAAAGGAAGCGGTAGGACAAGCCCGACCCGGTAATGAACAATACCGGGACGACAAGCAGCGCCGCCAAAGTCCATCTGCGTTCTTTTCCCCTGAGAGCGGGCCATACAAATAATCCGATCTGCAGGAGGCAAAAGGGCGCGGAAAAAAGAGCGCCGGTCCAGACCGCAAGGTTGAGGTAAGCAAGAAATTTTTCGGCGGGGTTAAAAGTATAGAGCGTAACGCCGAGATTTCCGACCGGCGCCATGAGAAAGGCCGCCAGCTTTTCGGAAAAGGCAAAGGCGGGGAGGGCCGCGGCGGTGAATACCGCAAGGACGGCGATGATCCGGCGGCGAAGTTCTTCAAGGTGTTCGGTCCATTCGCCGAGGCCGCTGTCGGCGCTATCCGGTTTTGTTTCCCGTTCCTTCGCCATCGGCCTGCTTCCCGGCATCTGTTGCGCGCGCTCCGTCCGTCTCAATATCGTCTTTCAGTTTGCCCACGCCATTGAATGCGGACTTGAATTCCCGTATGGCTTCCCCTGCGGCACGTCCCACCTGGGGCAGCCGTTTCGCGCCGAACAGCACCAGCGCCAGCACGATCAGCAGCGCTATCTCTCCCGCTCCTAAATGCATACAAACCTCCATTAAAACGGAAAATCGCCGGTAATATCCACCTGCAGTTCGTCGCCGGCTTCCTCCGGCGGGCGCGAACCTGCTGTAAGGCTCTGTTCCGGCACAGCCGCGAGGGTAAAAGCCCGCGGCTCGGCGGGGCAGGCCGCAAGGCAGGCGCCGCAGCCAATACAGTACCGTTCATCATACACGGGCCTGGTGAGAAAGGGAATCCCCGACTCGCCGTAAGGGATCATCGTGAGCGCCCCGGTGGGGCAGACCTCCGCGCAGGCGCCGCAGGATTCGTGCCGGGTGTTGACTATGCAACGCTCAAAGTAGAGGGTTGACAGGGCCACCCGGGTCCGGTGCTTCTCGTCCACGCTGAGGCGGGTAATAGCCCCGCTGGGACAGACCCGACCGCACTCGACACAGTTGAACTGGCAGGCGGCACTGGTGTAATCCATCTCCGGACGGAGCCCGCTTTTTGCCTTGAGGATATCCACCGGGCAGGATGCGGCGCAGGCATAGCAGCCGATACAGCGGGAAGCGTAATGCCGCAAGTTTTTAGCCCCCGGCGGCAGTATCGGCAGCTTCGCTCCCGCGGCCGCCTGGCGCGGGAACAGCTTGAGGCCCGGTCCCAGGAGATACGCCGCGCCGCACACAAGCGAAACTTTGCCCGCGCCCTTCAAAAAGACACGCCGAGCTTCGCCTGAAACCGCCGCCGTTCCCCGCATCCCGTAGGCCGCGCTTCCCGTGGGACAGACCGCGGCGCAGGAAAAGCACAATACGCATCGTTCACTGTCTATACGTTTTTCTTTTGAATCAATGCAGCCTGCGGGGCACTTCTTTTCGCAAAGCCCGCAGGAGACGCAGCGCGATGAGACTCTCATGCCCAGAGGCGCGGCTGACGAAAACAGGCCCAGGGTTAGTCCCACCGGACACCAGGCGCAAAACGCCCGTCCGCGGAAGAACGCGGTAAGCAGTATCAGCGCCATTGGAACGACGAGGATCAGCGTAAAAGCCTCCGCGCCTCCGCCGGGAAGCCCGCTGCTTAGCGCGCCGCGCAGCGCGACTATTCCCCGCCCGAAAGTAGAGATGGGGTCAAAAATCACTATGAGCGGGGTAAACGAAAACACCATGCCTAAACCCGCAAGGAGCGGTACCGCGTAACGCGCCCTTGACGGGGATGTGTAGCCCCTGCGCGCTATTCCTTTTTTCCGCAGCAACAAGCTGCCACAGCGCCAGAACAGTTCCTGGGCGGTTCCCAGGGGACAGAGAACCGAACAGTAGAGCCTGCCGCAAACCAGCGTGAGCGCGAGGATGATCAGCGCAAAACCCGCTATGCCCGTTCCGTACAGCGCGGCGGAAAACTGTCCCCCCGCCAGCAGGGCCAGTAAGCCGTTGGCGCTCAAGCCGGGCGAAAGGTATACATAGACAAAAAGAACAAGGACTGCAAGCGCGATGAGGAAACATACGAGTGCCGCCGTTCCGCGCATGCGCGGATTACCGCCGCGCGGGGTGGACGCCATGTTACACGTTCAGGCGGGAGATATTCAGCTTTGAAAGGTCCATTTGCCCAAAGCCCGCCTGCCCGGCAATGCGTACATGTTCGACTTCCCCCTGTTTGCGGTTGACCAGGGCAAAGGCCGCGGAATCAGCCGCCACGATATCCGGCGATATAATCATCGATCCTATTTGGGCCACATCGGCCAGATTCCCGCCGCCGGGGCCGTTTCTGGTGATGACACGGTACGCGTCAACAATATTGAGATCCGGTTTTTTGACGTAGAGGAAGTCGGCGATACAGGTCTGTAGCCCGTTTGAATGGTATGCCCTCCGGTTCCAGACGCAGCCCATGAGGTTTTTCATTGAGCCGCTCACCCCGGCGCCGCCGTGGTGTTTCAGCACCGGCACGCTGATGAACACATCGGCCTCAAGAACCGCTTCGTGTACCGCCGTTTCCTTTAAGCGTCTTCCCCTGACGGGAACTTTCTGGTAGTAGCCTTCCCGCTCGGCCTGGGCATAGACCGCTCCGGCATTCCTTGCCGCCTCAAGGATACCACTGTTTTTGCCGCTATGTTCCCAGTGGGCAAGGGAATGATCGAGGATGATGACCCGCCGCGCCCCGGCGTCCCTGCACTGGGCAATCACCGCCGCCACCAGTTCGGGTGAAGTATTTGCCGCGTATTCGGGCGCGAGGTCAAAGGACATATTGGGCTTTATCACCACAGTCTGCCCGCTTTTGACAAAGCGCCCCATACCGCCAATTTCCCGCATCCCCCGCTCGAACATGCTCCGCGGCGTCCCCCCCTTGAGTGCCACCAGGTCGGGATACCTGTTTTCCTGGGCTGCCAGCGTAATCGCGCCGCGCAGCCCCCTGGGCAGAATAAGCAGCCCCGCCCCAAAGCCCAGAGCGGCCGATTTCTTTAAGAATTCACGCCTGTCCATTTGTACACCTCCGTTTCCTGCCGGATGACGGCTGTTCAATTGTAGCGGATAAAGCTGAGCAGGTATAGTGAACGCAGGGTGACTAAGGCCCCGCATTCTCTTGAGAAGTTTTTACCGCGATTTCCCCCCTGTCTCACTGCCATGATCATTGTCCCCCCGTTTCGCGACCTTGGATAACACCCTCCTCATCATAAGGCGGTCGGCCATTCCGCTTATCGGCTGCCTGGGGATGCCCCTGGTTGTGATGACCGGCTGCATTATTTCCGGACTGGCCCGGATTGTAAGTCCGGGCGGGGACATTAACAGCCTGCCCGAGTCTTTTCTCGCGGCAGGCAGAAGCGAATTTTGGGGGATCAATACCACCGTGCTCATTGCCCTTGGTATCTGCCTTGTTTTTTACCACGGTAATTTACTTGTATACCTTCAAGCGGGGGCTTCCCGGTTTTCGCTGCGCTCCCCGGACTTCGAAGATCAGCAGCACAGCCGCCGCACATTTCTGTACCCGCCGCCAGCCAATCCCCGCCCATTTTAGAAGATTTTGGGAAAGATTCCCTAAATTTGGGATAATCTTTGAAAATTTGAGTAATGAACGACCTCGCCCTGAAGCTCCCCCGCCGCAAGGCGGGTTCTTGGGTATTAAACCCCTCAGCATGAATAATGGCACAAACCATACAGGTATTTTGGCGTAAATTACTTGTCGATCATATACTTGAAAAAGGGCCTGCATAAAAGTCCCTTGTTGATTCGAAAGTCTGGCTTTTGAGTACTTGCGGGAAAGTGGAAAAGGTGCTATACCAAACTACATAGCAAACGCCTGTGCGTTTCGTATAAAGGCAAAAAGAGGAAGTTATGGATATACAAGTTCAGGAACTCATTGACAAGATAAAAAAAGACGGGATCGAGACCGCTTCGGAAGAGGCCGCCCGGATCAAGCGGGAAGCGGAGGCCGAGGCAAGGCAAATCATCGAATCCGCCAAAAAAGAAGCGGATGAGATCATTACCCGCGCCAGGCAGGACGCCGGGCGCTCGGAAAAGGCGGGGATTGCCGCGCTGAATCAGGCTTCCCGCAATCTGGTACTGGCCTTCAAGGGCGAAATTCAGGCCCTGCTGGATAAACTCATCGGCGCCCAGACAGGCGCTTCCTACAATGAGGATGTGCTCAAAGCGGTACTGCCGGATCTACTCAAGAACTGGGCCGCCAAAGGGGAGGATTCCCTTGTGGCGATACTTCCCGAAAGCGCGCTTGGCAAGCTCCGGGGTTTTTTCAACGAGAAGCTGGCCTCGGAGATCAAAAAAGGAGTGGAACTGAAGTCCGACCGCAACCTGGCCGGCGGTTTCCGCATCGCCAACAAGGACGGTTCCGCCTACTACGATTTTTCCGCGGACTCTGTGGCGGAACTGCTCTCCGCCTACCTTAACCCCCGCCTTGCGGAAATCCTCAAAACTTCCGCAAAGGAAATATAAGGATATATAAGTGGGATCTTACTATTATCTGGCGTCCCAGCTTCCCTACCTCATCTACGGACAGACGCCCCCCATGTCGTCCGCCGCTTTCAGAGACCTGGCAAAACCCCTGCTCAACGACCATGACTCGGCCCTGCTGGACCTCGTGAACCTGGATCCCCAGCCTCAGAAAGCGGGCGGCGAGGGCCCCTCGTACGCGGATGATATCCCCGCTTCCGGTTCCGATTTTATTGACCGGTGGCGGGAATGGGAGCGGAGCCTGCGCCTTAACATGGCCCGCCACCGGTCCATCAAGACCAGGCGGGAAGGGGCGGCGCCTGTTGAGCCGCCCATATATCCTGCGGACGCGGCGGCGGCGGCGGTAAAAGCGGTAGTGGCGACCGAGTCCCCCCTTGAGGCGGAAATCCTCATCGACAAGGCCCGCTGGAACGCGATTGAGTATTTGCAGGGGATCGATTATTTTGATCGCAGCACTATTTATGCGTATCTGCTCAAACTGATGATCCTTGAGCGGCGCACTTCATTCAAAACCGAGGAAGGATTCACGGAATATAAATCACTATACGCTTCCATTCTGGATCGCGTACAGGAGGGCCGCTTGCCCGGGCAAGAGGCCCCCATGGGAGAACCTAAATGATTGGAATAAAGGGAACGGTGGTAGCCGTTAACGGCAATATGGTAAGCGCCCGTTTTGACGGGGCTGTTTCCATGAACGAGGTCGGCTATGTCAAGGTTGCCGATAAGCAGCTTAAAAGCGAAGTCATACGGATTCGCGGCGATATCAGCCAGCTCCAGGTCTTCGAAATCACCAAAGGTATCGCCATCGGCGACACGGTGGAATACACCGGGGATATGCTGGCGGTGGAAGTGGGGCCGGGGCTTCTGGGCCAGGTGTATGACGGTCTTCAAAACCCGCTTCCCCAGCTTGCCCAGGCGGCGGGTAATTTCCTGGAACGGGGGATCTACATGGATCCCCTGCCGCTGAATAGCTCCTGGCAGTTTACCCCGGTAGCCAAAGCCGGCGACACGGTAGAGCGGGCCGATACCCTGGGCACGGTGCCGGAAGGGGCCTTTACCCACCGGATCATGGTGCCCTTCAGCCTGTACGGCAGCTATACCGTCGCCTCGATCAAAGGCCCCGGCGCTTACAAGATCCGCGACACCATTGCCGAGCTTAAAGACGAGAAGGGCAATATCATACCTGTGGCCTCAAGTTTCCGCTGGCCGGTAAAACGGGCCATTGACTGCTACGAGGAGCGGCTCAAACCCTCCGACCCCATGGTTACCAGGGTGCGTCTTGTAGACACTTTTTTCCCGGTGGCCCGGGGCGGGACCTACTGTATCCCCGGACCTTTTGGCGCGGGTAAGACCGTTTTGCAGCAAATTACCAGCCGCCACGCCGATGTTGACATCGTTATCCTCGCCGCCTGCGGTGAGCGCGCCGGCGAGGTTGTGGAAACCCTCAAGGAATTCCCCGAACTTACCGACCCCAAAACGGGCCGTTCCCTTATGGAACGTACCATTATTATCTGTAACACTTCCTCAATGCCCGTCGCGGCCCGCGAAGCCTCGGTGTACACCGCGGTAACACTGGCCGAGTACTACCGGCAGATGGGCCTCAACATACTGCTTCTGGCGGATTCTACCAGCCGTTGGGCGCAGGCCATGCGTGAAATGTCCGGCCGCCTGGAAGAAATCCCCGGAGAGGAGGCCTTTCCCGCCTACCTGGAATCGACAATTGCCAGCTTCTACGAGCGGGCCGGTATTGTCAGGCTGAAAGACGGCTCCTTCGGTTCGGTTACCATCGGCGGCACGGTTTCCCCGGCGGGCGGTAACTTTGAAGAGCCGGTTACCCAGGCGACACTCAAAGTCGTCGGCGCATTCCACGGCCTCAGCCGCGAGCGTTCCGACGCCCGCAAGTTCCCCGCTATTCACCCGCTGGACTCATGGTCCAAGTACAAAGGGATCATCGACGGCGCTAAGGTTGCCTATGCCCACGGCTTTATGCGGCGGGGCGCAGAAGTTGAGCAGATGATGAAGGTCGTCGGCGAGGAAGGAACCAGTATCGAAGACTACGTAATCTACCTCAAGGGTGATCTTATCGACTCGGTCTACTTCCAGCAGAATTCATTCGACGCGGTTGACGCGGCGGTCGGCCCCGACAGGCAGAAGCATATTTTCGCCATTTTGCTTACCATTCTGGCATCCCGGTTCAGTTTTCCGGACAAGAACGAAGCCCGTATCTGGTTCAACCGGCTCAGGCAGAAATTCCTGGACTACAACGGTTCCGAGTGGGCGAGCGAGCGCTTTAACGGCTTACAGAAAGAAATTGAGGAAGCCGTCAAGAGTCAATCAAAAGGCCTGGACAAGGCAGCAGAAAAAACCCTGGCATAGGACGGAATCATGAAAAAGGTATACAGCAAGATTGAATCTATAACCGGAAGCGTCATTACTGTCCGGGCCGAAGGGGTCCGCTACGGGGACCTTGCAGAAGTTGACACCGTGTTCGGAACCTCCCTGGCCGAGGTAAACCGGCTTCAGGGCGGCCTCGTTTCACTTCAGGTATTCGCCGGGGGCCGGGGCATTTCCACCGGCGACACCGTGCGCTTTCTGGGACATCCCATGCAGGTTCCCTTCTCGGAAAACCTCCTTGGGCGGGTATTCTCCGGTTCGGGGACCCCCCGTGACAACGGCCCCGCGTTATACGAAAATCTAATTCCCATCGGCGGCCCCTCGGTAAATCCGGCGAAACGTATCATCCCCCGCAAGATGATCCGCACCGGCATCCCCATGATCGACCTGTTCAACACCCTGGTCGTTTCCCAGAAACTGCCGATATTCTCGGTTTCAGGCGAACCCTACAACGAACTGCTGGCCCGTATCGCCATGCAGGCAGAAGTTGACGTTATAATCCTGGGCGGCATGGGCCTCAAATACGACGACTATCTCTACTTCAAGGACACCCTTGAAAACGGCGGCGCCCTGAGCCGCACGGTGATGTTCATGCACACCGCCAGCGACCCCACCGTAGAGTGCCTGATGATCCCCGATATGTCCCTGGCCGTGGCGGAACAGTTCGCCCTTCAGGGCAGGGATGTGCTGGTGCTTCTCACCGACATGACCAACTTTGCCGACGCCATGAAGGAAATATCGATCATCCAGGAACAGGTTCCCTCAAACCGGGGCTATCCCGGCGACCTTTACAGCCAGCTTGCCAGCCGCTACGAAAAGGCGGTTGACTTTGAGGATGCCGGTTCCATTACTGTTCTGGGCGTTACCACCATGCCCGGTGACGACGTGACCCACCCGGTGCCGGACAATACCGGTTACATCACCGAGGGCCAGTACTACCTCAAAAACGGCCGCATCGAGCCTTTCGGTTCCCTGTCGCGCCTTAAACAGCAGGTCAACGGAAAAACCCGCGCCGATCACCGCGCGCTCATGGACGGCATGATCAAGCTCTATTCAGCCTACAGGGATACCCTGGAAAAGAAGGCCATGGGCTTTATTATGACCCCCTGGGACGAGAAGCTCCTCAAATACGGCGAACAGTTTGAATCGAAGATGATGGACCTTTCGGTGAATATCCCCCTGGAAAAAGCCCTGGACCTGGGCTGGGAAATTCTGGCCGCCTGTTTCAATCATGAGGAAACCGGCCTGCGTACCGAACTCATAAGCCGGTTCTGGCCCAAAAAGGAATAGGAATCGAGGGAACCCATGGCAAAAATAAAGCTCACCAAAAACGAGCTGAAAAAACAGAAAGATTCCCTGAAGATGTATCAGCGGTACCTGCCGACTCTGATGCTCAAGAAGCAGCAGCTTCAGGGGGAGATACGGATCACCGAGCTGCGGATAAAAGAGCTGCGTACCGAAAAAGATCTCCTTGATGAATCGTTCAGGAACTGGGTCGGGGTTTTTGGAGAGAAGGGTGTGTTTACCAAAGACATATTGAAGATCACCAGCCTTAGGACCAGTCGGGGAAATATCGCGGGCGTGTCCATTCCGATCTTCGACGGCGCGGAATTCGAGAGCGCTCCTTACGATTTGGCCCGCACACCCCTGTGGCTTGATGTCGCGGTTGAAAAAATGAAGCAGGTGATCCTCCTTGACCTTGAAGCCCAAATTGTCGAGGAACAGCGCAGGCGGCTGGATCATGAGCTGCGCATAACGACCCAGCGGGTGAATCTTTTTGAAAAAATCAAAATTCCCGAAACCAGAGGCTATATCAAAAAGATTCAGGTATATTTAGGCGATCAGCAGACCTCGGCGGTGGTGCGGGGCAAGATCGCCAAGAGCGGGCTTGAGAGGGCGGCGACATGACCCTCAACCGACTGAAACGAAGTGAAAGGAGGTTTCCCTCTTGATTGTACCCATGAAAAAAATCTGCCTCGTAGTACGGGATAAATACCAGAATGAAGCCCTGACCAGGCTGCGCGAGATCGGCGTGATGCACCTTGAAAGAAGAAACGCTTCTTCAGACGCCCTTGCCAAAGCGCTTGAGCGGAAAAACCGGGCGGAAAACGCCATGGGGCTTATCCAGGCTTATAAAACGCCCGGAAAAAAGAAACCGCCGGCCCGGCAGACAAGCCAACGCGACCGGAGGACCGCTCCCGGAGGCCGCAGGGGCCGGCGCGCCACCGACCTTATGGGCACCGAAGAGCTTGAGCCGTATTCGTTAGACGCCGTTAACGCCCCCGAAAGGCCGGACCTTGTGGATCTGATGGTGGGCATGGGCAGGGACCGCAAGGCCCTGGAAGATCGTATAACATTCCTCGCCAGGGAGCGCGCCAGGGTTGAGGTCTGGGGCGAATTTGAGCCGGCCCGGATAAAAGAACTCGCCGCGTCAGGGATATCCCTCTTCCTCTACGTATTAACCCCCGATGCCTTTTCCGCCCTGCCGGAGGATACCCGTTATATAAAAATGGGCGAGGACAAGAACGCCGTATACCTGGTAGTTCTGGACAGGGAGATTCCCGGAATGCCGGCCTTTTCCCTGCCGGAAAAATCTATTTCCCGAATCGACTATGAACTGAAAGAGCTGAAATACAAGCTGGGGGAACTTGACCTGCGGATCAAAAGTTTTGCTGACCGCCGCCCGGTGCTCAACAAAGAAATGGCGGGCATGCAGAGTAATATTGATTTTGAAGCCGCGCGGGTCGAGCTGACAAAGGTAGAAGATGTTCCCGCAGAACTGGGTGTTTCCTATCTTACCGGCTATGTGCCCGCCGATGACATGGGCCGGCTTAAACAGGCCGCATCGGAAAACGGCTGGGCCCTGACCGCCGACGATCCTGCTCCCGAAGACGAGGTTCCCACCAAACTCAAGAACAACAAGATCGTGCAGCTCCTCTATCCCCTCACCGATTTCCTCGAAGTGGTGCCCGGTTACCATGAAACGGATATATCCGGCTGGTTCCTCCTCTTCTTCTGTATCTTCTTCGGCATGATCTTCGGCGACGCGGGCTATGGAACCCTGCTCTTTATCATCGCCCTTTTCGGCGTCATCCGTACCGCAAAGAACGGCGTTCCCGGAGTGCTGAAAATGTTGCTGCTGTTAAGCGCCGCCAATATACTCTGGGGAGTGCTGACCTGCACCTGGTTCGGCATTGAAATCGCAAAGCTGCCCCGGTTTCTGAAAGATATTTCTCTGTCTTACATATCGCCGGCAAAAACAGACCAGGCCGTGGTGGATCAGAATCTGCAGATATTCTGTTTTTCCCTGGCTCTATTGCAGCTAACGATAGCCCATATCAAGGGCATCGCGAGGACGATTAAATCCCCCAGGGTTTTTGCCGAGATCGGTTCCCTGGCCATGCTCTGGGGTATGTACAATGTGGTGCTGTTCCTCGTGGTGAGCAACAGTAACCGGCGCTTCCCCCTGCAGCCGGTCTCCATCGGTCTTCTGGCCGGCGGCTTTGCCCTGACCTTTGTGTTCGCAAGCTACGAGGGAAGCGTAGGGCGGTCGATTTTGATCAGTTGCAAAAACATCATATCGGTGGTGCTGGGTATTACCAATGTATTTTCCGATATTATGTCGTACATCAGGCTTTGGGCGGTCGGCCTTGCCGGAGCTTCGATCGCCGCCACGGTAAACAGCATGGTCGGACCCATGCTGGGGAACTTTTTGGTTTTTGTCGGAGTTATTCTCCTGGTCTTCGGACACGGGTTGAATATAGTGCTCAACGTACTGTCGGTGCTGGTTCACGGCGTCAGGCTCAATACCCTGGAGTTCTCCGGACATATAGGGCTGACCTGGGCGGGTACGGCGTACAGGCCGTTTGCTGAAACGGTAAAAAAATGAACTACGGTGTATTATTGCCGTAAATAAAGAGGAGTAGAGCATGTTGAATTTAGGATTATTGGGCGCCGGTTTGGTGATGGGCATTGCCGCCCTGGGTTCAGGTTTGGGCATTGGTTTTGCCGGTCAGGCAACAATCGGGGCCTGGAAGAAATGTTATATTGCCAATAAACCGGCGCCGATGACGTTGCTCGCTTTCGCGGGCGCGCCTTTAACGCAAACCTTTTACGGGTATATTCTAATGGGTCAGCTCAGGGCCGCCGCCCTCGCCAACCCGGAGAACGGCTGGCTCTATATCGGCTTTGGGCTTGCCTCAGGTTTCGCCATGGCCTTCTCGGCAATAGCCCAGGGAAAAGCCGGCGCCGCCGCCGCCGATGCCCAGGGTGAAACCGGCAAAGGCTTCGCGCAGTACATCGCCGTAGTTGGTATCGCCGAAACCGTCGCCCTCTTCGCGATGGTACTCTCAATGACGAGCCTGTAACAGACCCGGAAGAACAAAAATCCCACGGATTACGCGGATGACTTAAGAGGCCGAATGCCGGGTGTTGAATTTAAACACAGATACTTTATGGGATGTGGCGGAGGCAGGGGGGGGAACGGTTAAGGGAACCCCCGGCAGGCCCCGTTACGAATACTAAACAACAACCTCGTCCTATCTCAAATAAATTGAAAAGCCGGGTGATTGAAAATCGTCTCGTAACTCCTTATGGGATAAGGAGTTACGAACTTCTCGGAAAATTTCCTGCCGGAAGCGGACAGGATTCAAGCCCTCAGACACTTTAAAATGTTACCGAAAGCCCCCTTTCTTTCAGAGGAAAATACGCTACAATAAGAAGGCAATGGAATCTTTTGACCGGGCGATAGCGGTTTATACTGAAGGGGCGGTCTTTACCGCCTTTGATATTGAGACTACCGGCCTTGAGCCCAAACGGGACCGGATTGTGGAATTCGGGGCGGTCAAATTCGACCGGCGGGGCCTTATCGCCCGCTACTCGGTACTTATCGATCCTGGTATCCCCATGCCTCCCGAAGCGGGCAGGGTGAACGGGATCACCGACGGCATGCTTGCCGGACAGCCGCCTATCGGGGAAGTCCTGCCGGATTTTCTGCGGTTTATAGAAGGTACGGTTATCGTGGCCCACAACGCCCCCTTTGACTGCGGTTTTGTCAACGAAAACCTCGCCCGGCTCTATAGGGCGGGCGGCGTCTCTTTTCCGGCCCTGCCCAATAAAATCGCCGATACCCTGCTTTTAGCCCGCCGTATCTTCGCCGGCAGGGAACACTACAGTCTGCAGAGCCTGGCCTCGGATCTGGGTATCAAGACCCGGACGGCCCACCGCGCCCTTGACGATGCCCGGCTCTGCATGGAACTTTTTACACACTGCTGTTGCAAGGCGGCCTCAGTATGATACAATCAAACGGGAGTGACCATGAAAAGACAAGTTTTGTTTATACCCTTTGCGGTACTTTGCTGCCTGTGCGGCACGGCTTGTTCGATCAATAAGATGGCGGCGCGGGCCGTTTCCAACGCCCTTACCGCCGGGGGAAGCGCCGGTGTCTTTACCGGAGATTCGGACCCGGAACTCGTGGGGGATGCCCTTCCCTTTGCCATAAAGATGTACGAGTCCCTGTTGTCGGTTAATCCCGGCCACCGGGGGCTGCTCCGTACTACCGGTTCCCTGTTTGTGATGTACGCCAATGCCTTTGTCCAGGGGCCGGCGGAGATGCTGCCCCGGAATTTGTACGCCGAGCGTCAGGCGGCTATGGAGCGGGCCAAAAAACTCTACCTCCGGGGGCTGAATCTGCTGTACCGGGGCCTGGAGACTGAGTATTCCGGATTTGACGGCGCTTTTCACAAAGGCGTATTGCCGGAAATACTCGCGAAGGTAAAAAAGGTTGACGTGCCGGACCTTTACTGGGCGGCGGCGGGGGGCCTTTCGGCCTATTCCCTCAATCCCTTTGATATGGACCTGGGGGTGCGGGTACCGGAATTTCTCGCTCTGGTTAACCGGGCTTATGAGCTGGACCCGGACTTTAACAGCGGCGCTTTGGACGATTTTTATGTCCTGTTCCACGCCTCTGTTCCGGAAACCATGGGGGGCGATAAGACCAGGGTGGAAATTCATTACAGCCGGGCGCTGGAAAAGTCGAGAGGTCTCTCGGCCGGCCCCTATGTCTCCTATGCCCAGGTTGTCTCTATTCCCGCCCAGGATTATGATACTTTTAAGACCTGTCTCGACGCCGCTCTTGCCGTCGATCCCGGCGCCGACCCTTCCAACCGTCTGCTCAATATTATTTCACAGCGGAAGGCGCGTTTTCTGCTGGATTCCGCCTCCCTGTTTTTTATAGATTTTGATACCGGTGAAGACTGGGATGAAGAGGATTTCTAAATAGAGAATCGCCCGGCTTTGCCGGACTGACTAAAGGAGTGTCTTATGCAAATCCGTAGCTTCCTCCGTTTTGCGGCGTTTGTAGCGGCCATGGCGTTGATTTTTGCTGTGTCTCCCCTGTTTGCGCAGCGTAAGATCACTATAAAACTCGCCTCATTGGTTCCCGAAAACACCCCCTGGGGGATGGTCATCAACCGCATGTCCACCGAGTGGTCGCAGGCGACCGGCGGCGAGGTGGAACTAGCGGTGTACCATAACGGCGTTGCCGGGGACGAGACCGAGGTGTTACGCAAACTGAGGATGAATCAAATTCAGGCGGCGGTTTTTACCAGCATCGGCCTTAATTCGGTAACCCCTGAGATACTGACCCTGAGTTATCCCTTTCTGATCCGTACCGACCAGGAACTTAACGCGGTGCTGGGCAAGCTCAAGCCTGAGCTGGACGCGAAAATGCAGCAAAACGGATTTGTTACCCTGGCCTGGGCCAGGGCGGGCTGGATCAAGGTTTTTTCCAGGTCCCCGGTGTATGTTCCCAGTGATATGCGGAAACTGAAAGTAAGCGCCAGCCCGTCTGAACTGGAAATGATACAGGCCTTTAAGACCATGGGTTATCAAATAGTCCCGCTCAATCTGAATGATATACTGGTTTCTTTGAACAGCGGTATGGTTGATGTGGTATGGCAGAGTCCCATCGCTGTCGCCGGATATCAGATTTTCGGCGTGGCAAAAAACATGAGTTCGATAAACGTCGCCCCTTTTATGGGGGGTATTTTGATGAACAACACCGCCTGGCGGCGTATTCCGGACCGGCATAAAAGCCGGCTTATGGCGATCTGCAAACGGATTGAAACTGAAATTGAGGGTTCCATTTCCAAACTTGAGGCCGAAGCTATTTCCACCATGAAAAAATACGGCCTTACGGTCTGCGAGCTTAGTCCCCGGCAGACTCAGGAATGGTACGAGGATATGGGCCGCTATGAGAGTAATCTCGCGGGGCCCGTTTTTAACCGGGAACTGTATCATAAAATCAAGGCCATACTAGAGGATCACCGGAGAGGGCGCTAAATCATGCCTGAAGATCGTATAAGCGGGAAAGACGCCGGGACCGTAACAGCCTGGCTGTACCGGCTCGAAGATATACTCTGTCTTGCGTGTATAAGCATTTTGACCCTGCTTCCCGTGTCGGAAGTGGCAGCGCGGATTTTTTTCAGAACCGGGGTGCCCGCTTCGTCGGGGCTGATGGCCCAGCAATTGCTGCTGGCAGGCCTCCTCGCGGGGATGATCGCCACGAGAAACGGCGATCACCTGTCGATTGCCCTGGTACAGCATTTCTCAGGCGACCGCCTCAAGGAAGGGCTGCAAAAAGTCACCAGCCTTATCTCCGCCCTGGTGGTAACGGTTATCGCCTGGACTTCCCTCCCGTTTATTAAAATCGGGCTTGAGGGAAGGATCATCGGCTTTATTCCGGACCGGGTCTTCGCGCTGATCCTCCCTGTCGGCTACGGTGTGATGGCAATCCGCTTTGCCCGCAGAAGCGGCTATACGGGATGGCATGTACTGTTCCCCATACTGGCCATAGTCCTGGGGACTCTTGCCTCGTTTCCGGTAATCGCCAAATTTATCTGGGGCTTTGACCTGCCCGACCTTGTTTTTGATATTTGTGACCGCTTCTTTTTGCTCGCCTATTTCAGCAAAGTTCCCCTGACGGTCCTGCTCCTCTTTGCGGCTCTGGGAGGGGCGCCGCTCTTTGTGATCATGGGGGCCCTGGCCCTGCTCCTGCTCCACGCTGCGGGGGGTGAAATGGATTCGGTAGCGGCGGATATTTATTCTTCCCTGACCAGTACCAATATTATCGCCATACCGCTTTTTACCATGGTGGGCTTTTTCCTCTCGGAGAGCAGGGCAGGGGAGCGGCTGGTCAATACCTTCCGCAGCCTCTTTAGCTGGCTTCCCGGAGGCATCATCATCGCCGCGGTGGTCATCTGTGCTTTTTTTACCTCTTTTACCGGCGCGTCCGGAGTTACCATTCTCGCCCTGGGGGGAATCCTCTATACGATTCTCAGCGGGCACATGCGGTACCCCGAAAAATTCTCCATAGGTCTTTTAACCTCGGTGGGAAGCATCGGCCTCCTCTTTCCTCCCAGCCTCCCGCTGATCCTGGTGGGGGCCGCCACTCAAACAAATATCTTTCACCTGTTTTTGGGAGGGATAATTCCGGGATTGATCCTCGTGGGGGCGATGATCATTTTTGGCATTGTCGCCTCGGTACGGGTCAAGATACCGGTGGAACCTTTTAACGGCAGGAAGGCTCTGGCGGGCCTGCGGGAATCGGCCTTCGAGATTCTGCTGCCGGTGTTTCTGATCGCGGGCTACTTTACCGGCCTGCTTTCCCTCGTGGAAATCGGCGCCGCCGCCGTCCTGTACATTTTTGTGGTCGAAGTGCTGATCCACCGGGACATTACACTTGCCGGTGTCAGGCAGGTGTTTAGCAAGGCCATTCCCATAATCGGCGGGGTGCTTTCGATCCTGGCCATGTCCAAGGCCCTCTCGTACTACATTGTGGACACCCAGGCGCCGTCGAATCTGGCAAAGTGGATGCAAAGCGCCGTTTCATCAAAGTTCGTTTTCCTGCTGCTCCTCAATCTGAGCCTGCTCGTGGTGGGCTGTCTAATGGACATTTTTTCGGCTATCCTCATTGTGCTGCCCCTGATTGTCCCCCTGGGCCAGGCCTACGGCGTTGATCCGGTACATCTGGGGATAATATTCATCACCAACCTGGAAGTGGGCTTTTTAACCCCTCCGGTAGGGCTGAATCTTTTTTTGGCCTCGTACCGCTTCAAAAAACCGTTTGTGCAGATCTGCCGTTACGTGTTTCCATTCCTGCTCATACATCTTGCGGTAGTCCTCCTGATGACCTATGTACCCTGGCTGTCCACATATCTGACCATGTTCTTTTAGCGCTCCGCGCTATTCTTGACCCGCGGCATACGTTATAAGAAAGCCGGCCGCCGCAGGCGGCCGGCAGGCTACTTTGTCTTCATCACTTCCACCCCGTCCCAGCCTTCGGGCGGGGGATTTGAGGCATAGTCGACGCATCTACGGTAGATGATTTCCGCGTTGAAGTCTTTGGAGAGGAGGCGGTACACTTCCTTGAATTTTTCCGCCGCTTCGCGGAAGGAGCGGCGGTAGTAGAGTTCCATCCCCTCGTTGTGAATGGGCCAGGCCGCACTTTCCGCCGGGGAGAGGCTTCGTTTTATGGTGTAGATTTTTACCCCTTTGGTCTTGCCCTTGACCGCCACCGTGTCAAGGAGCCTGAAATAGAGCGCGGGATAGTCGGCTGAAAGCGTCCGCTGTTTTCGCAGCTCCTCATATACGCTCCCCGATATAAGAATATCCTGCCGGCAGGTTTTGGTAAGCCCTTCCATGCGGGAGGCAAGATTTACCGCGTCGCCGATTACCGTATAATCCATTTTCCGCTCGCTGCCTATATTGCCGACGGTCACTTCGCCGTAGTTAATGCCCACCCCGATATGAAATTCAGGCTTTCCGAGCCGCCTCTGGGTTTCGTTAAAGCCCGCCAGCGCGTCTATCATGTCAAGACCGGACAGCACGGACTGCAGCGCGTCGTCATCGTGCTTTTCAGGCGCGCCCCAGAAGGCCATGATCGCGTCTCCGATGTACTTGTCCACAATTCCCCTGCGGTTGTAGATGATGTCCACCTGCCCGGAGAAATACCGGTTCAGCGAATTCACCAGATCGTCGGGGGCCATGCCTTCGGAAATGGTGGTGAAGCTGCGGATGTCGGAAAAAAGAATCGAAAGGCGGCGCTTGTCCCCCACCAGCATTTTTTCGGGCGAAGCGAAAAACCGTTCGATCACGTCCTTGGGAACGTATTTCTGGAAAATCTGCCGGATACGCTCTTCTTTTTTCCCCGCCAGCACCGCGTCAAAAGCGTAGCGTTTGATCTGGGCGTACGCATTGTCCAGTTCGCCGATCATCCGGTTAAAGGTATAGGCCAGCCTGCCGGTTTCATCGCGGTATTCCACTTCCACACGGGAGGAAAGGTCCGCCGAATTGATGATATTGTTCATGGCCTTGACAATCCGGCCCAGCGGGTTGGTAAGATGGGAAGCGATCATGATAAGCAGCGCCACCGCCGCCGTGACCGCAAGGCCCAGCGTTACGAGGGTTTGCGCGGCGATGCGGTTGGCGTCCTGATAAAACACGCCGCTCTCTTCACTGATGAGAACGTGCCATTCGAAGGGGGTAAAGTAAAAAGCCTGAAAGACCCGCTTCTCCCCGCCGATGACGGCGTTTTGCAGGCCGGGATTTTCCGCGGAAAGAAGCGCCGAGAGAAAGGCCAGTTCCCCTTCCCGTAATTCCAGCGGGGAAGTCGCCATGGCGATATTGCCGTCCCCGTCAAGGGCGAAAATAATTTCGCTGTCGCTTAAAATGATGCTGCGCCCGTACATTTCCACCGCTTTTTTCGCGGCCTCCACCATGTCCGGCCTCCCCGCGTAATTGTTTTCCACGAGCAGCGACCACTGGTTGTCCGCGTATTTTTCCAGTTCCCCCAGCTTGAAACCCAAAAGCTGCCTCGCAAGGCGGCTTACCCCGTTTACCGCGTTAAAATACGAGGCGGTTTCCGCGAGGCTAAGCGTTACGATAATCAGGGGCAGAATGACGAGAAAAAATTTCAGGCGAATCTTCATGTTTTCAGTCTAAAATACCGCAATAAAAACCTCAAGGGGCGCGTTATGGCAGCCGATACTGGAAGAGGAGCGGGATATTTTCACGGAGGATCGGGGTAGATGAAACGCTACGGTATAAAATGCCAGGCCGGCCGCATAGAGTACATTGAGATCATCAAAGAGATTGAAGACGGTTATCTTATCCGCCTGACCCGGCTGAGCGACGGAAACGAAAAAATCAGCGAAGAAACCATGACACGGCACCTTTTTAACATCTGCCTCAAAACCGGCTATATCTATGAGCACGCCGCTTCGGAGGCCGCCGGTTCGGTCGCGTAAAGCTCCGGTACGGCGCTTCCTCCCTTCTTTACTCTCTTCCCTTCCTCCCGGTTAATTTAGAATTTATCCGGGAATAAAAAACAGCCGAAAAGGAAGTATGAAACGAGTAGAAGGGACCGGGATTAGGTCATGGGAACTAACCGATGAACTATGGGAAGCGGTGAAGGCATTTGT
>JAIROT010000166.1 GCA_031257385.1 Treponema sp. | reverse complement strand
GTAACAGGGAAAGGGAAAAACGGAATTCAGGCGGTAAAACCGCTGACGGGGGGGGGGGGGGGGGGGGGATGAAACCATCGGGTTTATGGCGGTATTACGTGTAAAAGTCACAATGCTTTCAGGCTCCTGCTTAAAGTATGCACATTTGTAAGCATAATTCACCGGTATAGAGTTGTCAAGGGTTTCGGGTTATCTTTTTTGAAAGCCCGGTTTAATACCGGGCGGCTTGGGGACAGACCCCGCCCACGGGGTCTGTCCCCGGAAAGGAGGAGTACAAATCCGTAAAATCTATCTCGACAAAATTTAAGAAAATGTTTATTATAATTGCGGTTCCCGGCCTTTGGGCTGCGAAACACGCTTTTTTTATCGGCCGCTTTCCCAAAATTGAAGTTTTGGGAAAGCTCAATGTATATCCCTGCATATAGAGGTGTGTTATGTTAGATTACAGCGATTATGTCTCCGATCTTCCGGATATTCCCCATCAGAATTTCGCCCAGCTGCTTGACCAGGTATCGAGGGACCATCCCGATAATGCCGCCATTATGTACCGTTCCGGCAAACAGCGGGAATTTACTCTCTGGACTTACCGGCGCTATGCTGAGGAGTGCCGCAAAGTCGCCCGCGGGCTGCTTGCCGCGGGGATTTCCAAGGGGGACCGGGTGGCGCTTTGGGCTGAAAACAGGCCCGAATGGATGGCGGTCTGGATGGGAGCGGTAATTGCCGGTATTTGCATTGTGCCGGTGGACTTCCTCCTTTCAGAGAAGGAATGTATCAATATTATCAAAATGACGGGGGTCAGGGCCCTTTTCTACTCCGGCAGAAAGCGGGATTTCGCCGCGTCTCTGCCGGGGAAGGGAGTAAGGCTGCGGGCGCTGGTATGCATCAGCCCCGAAGGCGGGGATGCCGCCGGGGAAGGGACCGACTTTGAGCGCTTCGGCGCTGAAGCCGGCGCTCAGGCCCTGCCCCCGCCGGACAGTATCGGGCCGCAGGATGCGGCGTCCATCGTGTTCACTTCCGGAACTACCGGCTTTGCCAAGGGCGTTGTTCTTACCCATAAGGGTATTATCTCCAACGTCAGCGCCGCCATCCGGATGCTGGAACCCAATTTGAAAGATGTGTTTCTGGATGTGCTGCCCCTTCATCACACATATCCTACGACCTGTACTTTTATAGTGCCTATCTCCCAGGGCGTTCCGGTGGTAATCGCCGAAAAGATCGTGGGCAGGGTGGTAATCGACGATGTCAGGGACGCGGGCGTCACTTATCTTATCGCGGTGCCCCTGCTCTTCGACAAGGTGATGGCCGCGATTGAGGCGGGCTATAACAAGCTGCCGGGGATTATCCGCGGGCCCCTGAACGTGTTACGGGCAATTTCCCTGGCTGAGGCGAACAAGGGGCGGCCCGAATTCGGCATGAAGGTATTCCGCTTTATCCGAAAAAAGACCGGCCTGCATTCGGTCAGGATAATGGTCGCGGGCGGCGGGCCGCTCAATCCCAAGACGGCGGATTTTTTCGATTCCCTGGGATTCAACATTGTCCACGGTTACGGCATGAGCGAGAACGGCCCCCTTATCAGCGTAAACACCCCCCGGCACCGGCGAAACGTGTCGGTGGGCCTTCCTGTCAGTTACACCGACGTAAAAATCATTGACGCAGGCCCCGAAGGGATAGGCGAAATCGCCGTCAAGTCTCCCTCCCTTATGCTCGGTTATTTTGAGAACGAGGAAGCCACCAGGGAAATCTTTACTGAAGACGGTTATCTCCTGACCGGTGACCTGGGCTACCGCGATGAGGACGGCTTTCTCTTTATCAAGGGCCGAAAGAAAAACCTCATCGTTGGCTCCGGCGGCAAGAACGTCTACCCCGAAGAACTTGAAGCCCATTTTAGCGGCTCGCGGGTAGTCGCCGATATTCTCGTGGTAGGCCGCAGGGAGCCCTCTTTCGGCGGAGAGCAGATATTCGCCGTAACGGTACCCAATGTTGAACTGCTCAAAGAAGATTATCCCGGCAGGGAAAACGACGATGTTTTCATCAGGGAGCTTATCAAAAAGGAAATTGAGGAAGTGAACCGTTCCCTGCCGGGCTACAAAAAGATCAACGGCTTTACGCTGCGCAGGGAGCCGTTTAAGAAAAACGCCCAGCAGAAAATACAGCGCTTTTTATACAAGAACTACGAGAATCCTTAGGGAAGCACTGATTTATTCAATGCTGATTAGCGTCAAGTTAATCAGCGTTGCCTTAGGAGCGGGCTGTGCCCGCGGATTTTTCCAACAGGGTTTTGACAATTTCGGCGAATCCTTCGCCGTATTCCGCTCCGGCGACAAAGGCCGGCGGGTTTTTGATAAGCCCCTCGTAACGGCGGATATTGGCCACCGCACAGGCCAGGGGAAAGCGGGCGAACATAGGCTCGTCGTTGGGGGAATCTCCCACAAACATAATTTCGGCCGGATCGCCCTGCCAGCCGAAGCGTTCCCTTAGGAACATGTCGGTCATGCTGAGTTTATCGTAGTCCCCCATCCAGATATTGACGTGGATGGAAGAAACCTTTGCCCTGGCCCCTTCTCCTGCGGCAATTGCCCTGACCCGTTCGGCGGCGCTGAGGGGAAGCGCCGGCTCCTCTTCGGCAAAATCCAGGGCGATGTCAAAAAGGCGGGCAAACTGATCCTTTGCGTCTCTCAAGCCCGGCGTTTCGGCGAAGGCCCTCCTGCGAATGCGGGCCAGCACGGGGTGATCGTTTCGCACCGCGTTCGGATGGTACATCGCCCTGAGGACGGGCAGCCGCTCCGTATCGGGATGTACCGCGCTCCCCGGCGCGCTCTCTTCCCAGAAGGCCAGGGCGCCGTTCTCGCCGATTACCGCGTCCACCGGCCATTCCCGCGCAATGCAGTCGCACCAGCCCGCAGGCCGCCCCGTTACGGGAATCACCCTGAAGCCGGCCTCTTTCAGATTCCAGAGCGCGGCGTAAGACGAGGCGAGGAGTTTTCCCCGCCTGGTGATCGTATCGTCAATGTCCATGAGTACATAACGGATACCGGCTGCCTGGCCGCAGCTCATTTCGGCGGTTGGTTTCATGCCTTTACTATAGCCGGGATAGCATACCCTGTCCATGAAGCCCCAGCCGCAGTGTAAGGCGGCAAACGCTGAACGCGCCGGAGAACAAAACCTAAAACGCCGGTGAATACAGCTCTTCAAATTATTACACACAGCGTAATAGCCTTACAAAACAGGCGCTCAAAGTACCCGGTCCATCCGCAACAGCCGATCTATTCAGCGGTAATATGCCTGACTGCTTTAAAGTATCTCCGGTTATTTATTCAGGGTTTTTGGAACAGACTCATCTATATCTGTAATCCATTCCGATATATCGTTTCTAAAATCAATAGTATCAAAATAATTATTTGCCTGATGCGCCCATTTGTAGTATTTATATTCAAACGGTTTTTCCGGCAGATTTTCCTGTATGTACCTCGTTGACTCAACAGGGACATTTTGATCTTTTTCGCCGTGGGTAAAAAACACCGGTATATTTATACCCCTGTAATAATCAAACGGCCGTATTTTCATAAAACTGTCAAACCAGCGGTAGTTAAAACCATAAAAGTCTTCTTCGGGTGTTATGGTTACATTTTCATTTTTGCTTTTATAATCTTCCACAAAATCAAATACTTCAATAATATGATTATACATTTTCTTATAATTCCGGGACACCCGGGGGGAAGCGCTTAATATTTTATAGGATTCATACAATGAAAGGCCCCCTAAACCAATTGATACCATAGCCTTAACAGAATCCTTTGCATCCATTTTTTCATAAATGAGAGGCAATAATATGGCGCCTTCAGAAGTTCCAATCAATATTATTGAAGAATAGAAATGTTCAGCAAGATAACCGTTAATGCTTTCCACATAACAATCCAGTATTTTATTACTGGTATAATTTGAGCGATCGTCTATCTCGCCTGAATAATCCAGGCCAGGCTGCCGGTTAAGTTTTTCAGGTATAAAGAACGTATACCGGTCATTCAAGACCTGGAGTAATTGAGCGCCCAGATGGGTTGTTAACCATCTTTTATCATTTCTTGTCCCCAGTACGGAATCCCCTCCGCTCCCCTCAATATTAATAATTAATTTGTTTGACGAAATGTTTTTGAAAACATAGGCATGGCTGCCGCCATAACGGACAATTTCCATATTTGGATAAGGATCTTTATGATTAAATGTCGCACAGGAACTGATTAAAAAAACAAAAAGATTAAGCGATAATATTCTTAGCCGCAAGGGTTTTTTCAAACTAACCGGGCTTTGGGAAAGCTTCATTATTCATTAGGCCATTTATACGGTATTTTTGCAAGATGACAGATGAGCTTCGGCCGGTTTTTACATGGCGCAATGCGATGATTGCTATTTATCCCGTTTTGGTATACGGTTAGGCATGTTTACCTGTACCGTGACGCCCCGATTCGGGGATATGGACATTCTGGGGCACATCAACAACACCGTGCCTGTCGTTTGGTTCGAGCTGGCGCGCAATCCCCTGTTCAAAATTTTTGACGTGGAGCTGCGGCTGTCGCGGAAAACCTTCCCCCTCATCATGGCCCACACCGATTACGATTACGTGGACCAGCTTTATTTCCAGCACGATGTGGATATCCGCACCTGGATTACCCGCATCGGGACCAAGTCCTTCACGGTGTACCACGAGGCCTGGCAGCAGGGGCGGCTCTGCGTAACCGGGCACGCGGTGGTGGTCCATTACGATTTCAATACCGAAAAAACCACCCCCATTCCGGAGGATAAAAAGCGGCTTCTGGCCGAACACCTGCGGGAAGGGGCCTGAGGCCCCGGCTACAGGCCCAGCGCTATCCCCAGGATTGCGCCGGCGGCGATATACAGTACCGGGTGGCGTTTGAACTTCCGTACCGCGAAAAACAGGGCGGCGAAGACGGCGAGTTCTTTCCAGCGGAGCAGATCGTACCAGGCGGCGGCGTCCGGCTTATAGAGGGCGAGTTTCCAGACGCCAAGGCCGGCGGCCGCGAGCAGACCGCAGGCGGCGGGGCGGAGGCCGGCGAAAACGGAAACGGCGGTTTTGCTTTCCCTGAAGGAGCGCAGCATACGGGCGATGACGCTGATAATCAGGACGGCCGGGCTGACCAGGCCCAGGGCCGCGATAAAAGCGCCGGCGGCGCCGCCGTATTGAAAGCCGGTCTGGGCGGCCATGTTCACCCCAACGGCGCCGGGCGACGACTGGGCAATGGCGAGAAAATTCCCCACCGTTTCCCGGTTCAGCCATTCGTATTTGTCCGCCATTTGAAACAGAAACGGCAGGGTGGCAAAGCCGCCGCCCACGGCGAAAAGGCCGATCTTGAAAAACTCGGCGTACAGGAGCAGCAGGCTCACGGCCTTCCCTCCCCGTCTTTGGCATCTGCATGAGGCCCGCCCCCCTTCCCTGCGGTTTTTCCCGGACGGGCCGGAAAAAACAAAAAGCCCGCCATGCCCGCGCCAAGGATAATATACACCGGGGAAAGGCTCAGAACCGCCGAAAGCGCGAAAGCGGCGGCGCAGATAATTACCGCTTTGTAATTTTTGAAAACGCCCCTGAACAGTTTCAGCGCGGTGTCAAGCACGAGCGCGCCCACGGCGATTCTGATTCCGGTGAAGGCGCGGCGCACCGCAGGATATTCGGCGAAGCGTCTGATAAAAAGGGAGATGAGGAGCATCAGGCATACGCCGGGCAGTATGAGACCGATGGTGGCTATGATGCCGCCGGCGATGCCTTTGCGTTTGTATCCCACAAAGGTCGCCACATTGACGGCGATGATCCCCGGCGTAATCTGGGCGATGGTGAAATAATCCAGCAGTTCGTCCATGTTCACCCAGCCCCGTTTCTTTATCAATTCCCGCTCAAGCGCCGGCATCATGGCATAACCGCCGCCAAATACCGAGGCGCCGATCACGATAAAGGCCCGCAAAACGGAGAGGCACTCTTTCAAGACAGGAACTCCATATACGCTCACTTCATAGTGTTTTTAAGTACGGGCCGCACGGTCCGCGGATTACGCCGGTTGTCACGGATTTTCCGGGCGGTATCTTGTCTGTGATCCTGAAAATCAGTGTAATCCGGGGATCACTGCCGCTCTTCCCCGGTGATTGTTATGTGCAGCTCGTCAAGCTGCTTTTGGTCCGCATCGCCGGGGCTGCCGTCCATGGGGCTGACGGCGAAAGAATTTTTCGGGAAGGCGATCACTTCCTTGATTGAAGTCTGTCCTGCCATGAGCATCACGAGCCGGTCAAGGCCCGGCGCGATGCCGCCGTGGGGAGGCGCGCCGTATTTGAAAGCGCCGGTGAGGAAACCGAAACGCTTTTCCGCCTCGCCGGGATCAAGGCCCACAATATTGAATATCCGCTTCTGTAACTCGCTGTCGTGGATACGGATCGAGCCTGAGGCAAGCTCGCAGCCGTTGAGCACCAGATCGTAGAGATCGCCCTTGACTTCTCCGGGATCTTTTTCCAGCGTCTCGTGGTATTTTTCCTGCGGCCGGGTGAACATGTGATGGGCCGCCTCCCAGCGGTTCTCTTCCCCGTTAAATTCAAACATGGGGAAGTCCACGATCCAGACAAACTCAAAGCGGGCCGGATCGCAGAGCTTCAGGTCTTTGCCGAGTCTGCTCCTTACCGCCCCGAGGGCGGTATTCGCAACGGCGCGTTTCGGATCCGCCACAATGAGGATAAGGTCTCCCGCTTCCGCGCCGAGGCCGTCCAGTATCTGCGCGGCGTTATCCGCAAAGAACCTGGCCACCCCGCCCTGGATCGTCCCGTCTGACGCGGCCTTCATCCAGGCCAGGCCCCCGGCCTTGTAAATCTTCGCGTGGGCTTCCAGTTCCTCAATTTGCCTGCGGGAATAAGCGGCCCCGCCTTTTACCACCAGGGCTTTCACGCCGCCGCCGGCAGCGCCCAAGCCGGCCGCGGGCTCTTTTGTTTCCCCGCCCCCGGACAGGGCGTCCTTGAAAGCCTGAAAACCGCCCGCTTCCACAAAGGGGGCGAAATCCTGCAGGGGCATGTCAAAACGCAGGTCCGGTTTGTCGCTGCCGTAACGTTCCATGGATTCCTCATAGGTCAGCCGCCTGAATTGGGCGGGAAGATCGACACCAAGTATCTTCCTGAACACATGGCCAAACAGCCCCTCGGTCATGGAGAGCACGTCGTCCCTGTCCACAAAGGACATCTCAATATCGATCTGGGTGAATTCCGGCTGCCGGTCTCCCCTTGAGTCCTCGTCGCGGTAACAGCGGGCAATCTGAAAGTATTTGTCGAAGCCCGCCGCCATGAGCAGCTGCTTGTACAGCTGCGGCGACTGGGGCAGGGCGTAGCATTTTCCCGGATACAGCCGCGAAGGCACAAGGTAATCCCGCGCCCCTTCGGGGGTGGGTTTGATAAAGGTAGGGGTTTCAATTTCAAGGAAGCCCCGGCTTGTCATCCATTCGCGCACCGCGAACGTTACCTCACTGCGCAGCCTGATACGGTGCTGCATGGCCGCGGAACGGAGGTCCAGGTAACGGTACTTGAGGCGCAGATCCTCGCCGGCGCCGCTCTCCCCGTCGATCTGAAAAGGCAGCGTCTCGGAGCGGTTCAGCACCAGGATCCGGGAGGCAAGTACCTCTATCTCGCCGGTGGGCATCGATGGGTTCACCATATCGCCGGGGCGGGGACGCACTGTTCCTTCCACAGCTATGCAGAACTCATTGTGCAGCTCCGCGCAGGCCGCTGCCAGTTCCGCCGCGCGGCCCCCGCCGGCTTCGGCTTCGGTATCCACCACTACCTGGGTAATGCCGTAACGGTCCCGCAGGTTGATAAAGAAAATACCCCCGTGATCCCGCTTGCGGTGCACCCAGCCGTTTAATACTACCGTCCTGCCCGCGTCGTCCTTGCGCAAAGAACCGCAGTCAACATTCCTTTTCATCAGTTGCATGGGAAAATACTATTCTTTTTTTTTGGTTTTGCCTATAATGCAGGCTATGCGATTTGAGTTAAGCGAAGCGCTGGTTGAAGACATCCTTTTTTTTATGGAAGACCAGAGCGGCGAATTTTTCCTTGACACCGTGGACGGCATAGTAATCGGCGCCGAAGACGAGGAATTTGAAGAAGAGGCGGAAGAGGGGCGGTATCTTTCGCTTCCCGAATGGGGGCCCTCCGATGGATATAGGCTCATGGAACATTTCACCGCGGCCCTGCGCAATCCCCCGGCCAGGGAGGAGCTTTCCGACGCCCTCGGCCGGGGCAGGGGGGTTTTCCGGAGCTTCAAGGATGCGATAGCCCGGCATCCTGAAACCGAAAAGCGCTGGTTCGCCTTTAAGGAACGGGAAATGAAGCGGGAAGTGATCCGCTGGTACAACGCCCTGAGGGAAAGCTGGGGCATGGAGCTTATCGGAAGCGAGCCTGAGGATACCGAATGCCTCGTGCTTGAGGATTTCCGTTTCCGCGAAGGAGATGAGGCGGACCGGGAAGCCGCCGGGGAACTGCACCGCCTCCTGGCCGAAGCGGACCGCGGGGGCTCCCCCGGCGTTTTTGCCCCTGCCGCCGAAATGTTGGATGAAATGAACGGGCGGGTCTTCCCCGGCGACCTCTGCATTGCGGCGGAAACCGCGGGCGGCGAATTCGCCGCCTATATTTCCGCCGTGTTCACTTCGCCTGCCCGCCTGCATATTCACGCGCTGGAAGTCAGGCCCGAATACCGGGGCCTGGGCCTGGGAAGCGCCCTGCTTGCCCGCCTGCTGGAAAAAGCCGACGGCGCCCAGGTCTCCCGCGTAAGCGTCGATCTGCCCTGCGGCATGGAACACTTTTCACGGGCGCTGACGCGGGAATCCTTTAAGCCCTGCGTGCAGCGGTACTGCCGGAGCGAGGTTGTTGATGGCCTTAACAGGCGATTATCTCCTTAATAAAAAAACCCCTGCCGCCGAGTACTTCCATTTTTTTACCGCCGCATACGGGACACCGGCCGTTGTTTTCGCGTACATTGAACACCCTGGAGCAGTCCCGGCACAGGGCATTTCCCGGCAGTATTTCAATTTCGAGTTTGGTATCCTGCATCGGCGTACCGTCAACCGCGGCGGGATACACGGCGTATACATACCGGGGAATTATTGAAGACAGCTCGCCTATCTGCAGCACAATGGTATCAATTTTGGTAACGCCGTTTTCCGCCGCAAAGCGCTCAACGGTTTTTACTGCTTCTATAACTACCCCCAGTTCGTGCATTCCTTTACTCCATTCATCTTACTGTGTCAGGGGCGCCGGCAGCATCCTTGCCGGCGGCGCATTTTACGTTACGGGAACCCAACCGGCGTTTCCCCGTTCCCCTCAAACTCGCCGGGGCAGTTTTTCGCCGCCATCCCTGGGAGCCTGTGGGACTTGTGGATTTTTGCGGCCTTTGACCGCAAAAACCCCCGATTTTTGGGCTCCTTTGGGAGTCTGCAAGGTAGAAAATGCACAAAATTGTGCATTTTCTTTA
>JAIROT010000154.1 GCA_031257385.1 Treponema sp. | reverse complement strand
GATAAAGAAAATGCACAATTTTGTGCATTTTCTACCTTGCAGACTCCCAAAGGAGCCCAAAAATCGGGGATTTTTGCGGTCAAAGGCCGCAAAAATCCACAAGTCCCACAGGCTCCTGGCAGTCTGTCGCGTTTCATCCCGCCCCCGCTTTTCCGCAGAGGCTGCCAGGAAGCTTGCCGGCGCCTGACCGTTCCCTTCCCTGTGCCTTTGTATTTTTGCCTTGTTTTTTTGTTTGTCTGCGGCCTTGCCGGCTGCGCGCCCGGGAAACTTGCCGGCGCGGAGATCCGCGTGGAACGCGCCGGAACGGAGGCGGCGCTCTTAAAGGTGGAACTGGCCCGTACACCGGAGGAGCGCAGCCGGGGGTTGATGCACCGGAAGAACCTCGCGGATGGGGAGGGGATGCTCTTCATCTTTGAGCGGGACCAGGCGCTGTCTTTTTGGATGAAAGATACCCTTATCCCCCTTTCCATAGCTTTTATCGCCTCGGACGGCAGAATCGTCGAAATCAGGGACATGCGGCCCCTGGACCTTAACCCGGTAAAATCCAGCCGCTCGGTCCGCTACGCCCTGGAAGTCCCCCAGGGCTGGTTCGAAAGGGCCGGCATCAAGCCGGGAGATACGGTTAAATTTTAGGCCGAATTTCGAGTTCTGAAAGAATATGGATGGAAAAAACGCCCGTCTGCTGAATGTAACCTCGCGCGGTCTTATAGGGCAATGCCCGCCCTGAGGTTCTTTATGGGAAAAACCAAAACCAGGAGTGAATATGCCTTTATTGCCATTTTCTAATTTCTCCGTCGCCGGAAGCCAGCCGGCGGAAGCGGCCCAGGCCAAGCTCGCCGTTCTCATCGACGCCGACAACACTCAGCCCGCCATCATTGAGGGTCTCCTCAACGAAGTAGCCAAATACGGCGTCGCCAGCGTCAAGCGTATCTACGGCGACTGGACCAGCAACAACCTCCGCTCATGGAAGGACCGGCTGCTGGAATATGCCATTCAGCCCATTCAGCAATTTTCCTACACAACGGGAAAAAACGCCACCGATTCGGCAATGATCATCGACGCCATGGATCTGCTTTACAGCGAAAAACTCGACGGCTTCTGTATCGTTTCAAGCGATTCTGATTTTACCCGCCTCGCCGCGCGCCTGCGCGAAAGCGGCCGCATTGTCTACGGTTTTGGGGAAAAGAAAACCCCTCGCGCCTTTGTCTCGGTCTGCGATAAATTTATCTACACCGAAATTTTGAAGGATAATCAGGAAGAATCCGACGATGAGGATGCCCGTCCGGCCGCCAAACCCAAAAAGGATTTCAAGGTAGATCGGAAACTCCTCAAGCTGCTCCGTGACGCGGTAGATGATCTGGCCGAAGAATCAGGCTGGGCTTACCTCGGCGGCGTAGGCCAGAAGATCAACAACCGCTCCGCCGATTTTGATCCCCGCAATTACGGTTTCAAAAAGCTGGGTGACATGTTCAGGGCAATTCCCCAGATTGAAACCGAGGAGCGGCCCCAGGCCAACGGCACCGGCAGGCAGGTGTACATCAGATGGAAGCGAAAGCGCCAATGAGCCTCCGGAAGCATAACACCCCGGTATTAAAACGGACAGCGTATCTTCGAGGCAGGCCTCCGGTATTTTGGGCAGGGCTCCTAATCCAGCAGACCTTTTTCCGCGGCAATGCGCACGGCGCCGGCGCGGTTGGCCGCTCCAAGTTTGACGTAAAGGCTGCGTATGGCGCTTTTAACCATTTGAGGGGAAATCTTCATTTCCCCGGCGATTTCTTTTTCGGTGCGGCCCTGGGAAAGAAGGCTTAGTATTGCCTTTTCATGGCCGCTTATGTCAGAATCGCTCCGGTCCTCCGCAATAGCCGGCGCATCCCGGCCGGAGTAACGGTCCGCGACAAAGGAAAGTTTTTTCGCGTAGGCCGAGGTTTTTTCCCGTATGACGCGGAGCCAGTCCCGCCCGATCCCCGCGCACTCCGTTTTTTCGCCGCTTCCGCTTTTAAGAACGGCATTAATCAAATTGTACATATTTTCGCCAAGATCGATAAAAGGCATTTCCAGCTTATAGGGAGCGGCGGCATTATACGCCTGTTCCAGCGCGATAAACGCCCCTTCCCTGTCGCCCAGCTTAAAGCGGGTTACGGCTTCCAGCGCGGTCATTTCCAGAAGGCCCAGCAGAAAACGCCCCGTATCCGGGCGCTCCTTCTCTTCTTCCAGGGCTTTCAAAACGGCGGGGTACTTTTTTTCCGAAAACAGGCAGAGGGCCTCTATCAGGGTATCGAGGTTCCGGAACAGGACGTTCATTTCCGCTTTGTGTTCCGTTCTGAGCCAGGGGGCGATTTTTTCGATTAAGCCGAGCCGTATATAAAAGCGGCCCATGATAATATCATGTATCGTATAACGGTTAAGGTATTCTTTTATTTCAAGCTGGGCTTCCATGCGTTTCTGTAAGTCCTGAATACCGGCGATGTTGCCGGTATGAATACTAATCCGCATAAGAAACAAAAGAGCGCGGCTTTCCACTTCGTACTGCTTTTCTTTCCGGCCCTGATACACGGCCTGCCGGGAAAATTGTTCGGCCTTGTTTAAGTCCCCCTGGTAATAGGCAAGCTCCGCCCTGGCCAGTGTGTCGGCGCCGTAAAGGTACCCGTTCATTGAAACGGACACATACTGTACCGAGGCGGCGTAACAATTGAGAAACAAGTCTATTTCCCCCGATTCCACGGGAAAGCCCACCTGAATTACATAAGAGCCGATATTGGTCTGGCTGAGCTGCCCCGAAACCGGTTCGGGATTTTCCAGATAATAACGGAGGCCTTTTTCAAACCAGCGGTCAAAGGTATAGTCTCTTGTTTGTCTACAGGCAAGAAGCCCCAGGGTTCCCAAATTATTGTACGCCGCAGAAAGGAAACGGGAACGCCGCTTTCCCGGAGATTCCGCCCCGAAACGGGCAATGGCTTCATGGCATTTCCTGACAGCTTCATCAAAGCGGTCAAGAAGCATCAAAAGACGGGGCCGGACAATAAAGAGCAAATAGAGGCGGTCATAATTATCCCCGCCGTTTTCATTGTTGTCCGCATCCGGTTCCGCGCAAAGACGGTCCACTGCTTCCAGAAAAAAAACCGCCGCTACCTTGGGGAGCATCCGGGGGAGCGATTCGATAAGCCGGATAAAGCCCCCGTAATCAAGCGCCCGTTCATAATCCACCGCGGCGTCGGTAAAGAGGTTGTTCTCAAGGCACCACCGGGCGGCTTTGCTGTATACTTCCTTAATCTCTTCGCGGGATAAAATCTGCTGTTTTTCCTTGAGGAAGTCAAGAAAGAGGTGGTGTATCCTGAAACCGTTAAGGTATATATCAAAGCGGATTACCGAACTGAATTTTTCCAGCGCAGAAATACTCTTCTTCCCGCCTTCAAGCTGTTCAAGGAGAATCCGGGGCCAATGTTCAATCAGGGAAAGTTTGACAAGAAATTTCTGGAGTTCCCCGCTCATAGTGGAAAAAATATTTTCTTCCATTTTTTTTAAAGAGAACATTACCCTGTCCCAGCCGCGGTTTTCATCATTCTCTGCTTTTATTTCCCGCACTATCAAGCCAAGGGCCATGGCCCAGCCTTCGGTCTTGCGCCAAATCCGCTTAATTTCTTCTTTCTGAAGATGGACATTATTCAGACGGAAATACTCATAGGTCTCTTCTTCGGTAAAGCGGAGATCGTCGACAGTGATGGTGGAAAGGATTCCCTTGGCCAAAAAGTTAAGGGTATTCAACCCGGGCGCCGGTTCAAAGCGGGAAATAAGCATGCAGCAATTTTGGGAAAGAGAAGATCTAAGAAGATTTTCAATGTAATTAAGGACCACGAAATTGGTAAGCAGGTTCAGATCGTCCATCACAGTAACAAGGGGTTCTTTCGACATAACGCCGCTTTTTATAAGCGCCGTGTGGCGGTCCACCTGGCGCGGGGTCTCTGGAAACCCGATCTCCCTCATTTTTTTTCCCGCATCGGGGCTGATACGGGCAATTCCCCTCGCATAATTCTCCCAAAAATGCCAGGGTTGATTATCCCGTTCGGAAAGTTGCATCCAAACAACGCGCTGCATATCTTTCTGCAAAAATGAAGATACCGCCTGGGTTTTGCCGGTTCCTTCCCCCGCTATCACGGTAACCACACGGCTCTTAATAGCTTTCTCAAGCAGCGTGTCTACCCGTTTCCGTTCCAGCAATATGCTTTTCATACCAGGCCTATTGAGGCGGCAATCCGTACCGCGTCAGCCTTGTTAAGCGCCCCGAGTTTATTGTAAACGCTGCGGGTTATGCTCTTTATCGTATTTTCCGAAAGCGAAGTTTGCACGGCAATTTCCGCGCGCGTCATTCCCTGTGAGAGGGCGGTAAGAACCTGTTTCTCGCGGCGGGAAAGTTCCACGCCTGTTTGATAAGGGGCCGCTTTAGCGGCGGTCCCCGTTTTAACTGTTTTCCCGTCCCCCGTCCGGTATTGCGCGGCCACGCTAAAGAGTTTTTTTGCGTAGGAGGAAGCGCCCAGGCGGATTTTTTTAAGCCATTCGGGAGGAATGGACGTGTTTTCTTTTAACGCCGCCCCGGCAAGGGCGCGCATATCCTTTCCCAATTCAATAAACGGCATATCCAGTTCGTTGGGAGCGGCCAGATGGTAAGCCGTTTCCAGCGCGGCAAAGGCGCCGCTTTTGTCGCGGTTATGGTAGCGGCATACCGCTCCCAGGGCCTTCAGGATAATCATACCGAACAAAAAATCCCCGGCATCGTAGGTGTTGCTCCGGTTTTCAATGAGGTTCAGCGTTGCCAGCGCCTCGGGGTACCGCCCTTCGGCCATGTGGTATCTTGCCTTGACCAGTATTTCCAGCCCCAGATTCATGGAATTAAGATCACTGCCCTCAAAATCGTTTTTTAGCCAGTGGGGCACCCTTTCCGTCTGCCCGACCCGGGAATAATACCAGCCGCAAATAACGTCATGGAAGGTAAAGCGGTTGACATAGTAGGCCTTGTCGAGCTGGGCTTCCAGCTGCTTAAAGATATCCTGGATGGCCTCCCAATTTCCCCGGGCAAGGTATATCCTCAAAAGATATGTCAGGGCGCGGTTTTCAACTTCGTATTGATCCCATTCCCGTGCCCGTTTGACGGTCTCCAGGGCAAATTGTTCAGCCTCCGCCAGGTTTCCCTTATAAAACGCCAGTTCCGTTCGGGCAAGGACATCCGCCCCCCATTCCATGCCCCCCAGGGGTTCGACGCTCAAAGACGCAACGGCTTCCAGGGCGTTTATGTAGCGTTCTATTTCCCCCTTCTCAGGTTTGTTTACCCGGCACAAGAAGGACCCTATAGCGAGCACCGACAGGGGAAAGGGGACCACCCGGCCGCCGCTTTGTCTGCCGTGCCAGGCGCAGCGTTCAAAATCAGCGATAAAATCATAATCTCCGGTATAGGGGGCAAGCAGCAGGCGGATAAAGCCCTTGTTCCCGTAGCAAACCGCAAGGATCTTGTGGAACATAGGCGAAGGGGGCAGGGCTTCAAAGCGGGCAATTGCTTCCAGCGTTTCCCTTTCCGCCTGGTCCAACATGCCAAGGCTCAAGGTAATGCGGAGCCGGTGGGTATAGATAAAGGGGTTATTTTCATAAATCTCCGGCGGCACTTTGTCGAGGATTTCCAGCAGCATCCAGGCGGTGCGGTTTGGAAGCATCATGGTAAGGTTACCACACACGGCAATCAGCCGATCATAGTTCCCCGCTTTTTCATAATAGCTAATGGCGTCCATTTTTTGGTTGTTTGCTTCACACCAGGCGGCGGTTTTGTTCCACACCTCTTTTTTTTCATCCTCCGGTATTTCATTCTGCCTGGTTTTAAGATAATCAAGAAAAAGATGATGGATATGATACTCGTTTTGATAGGTGTCAAATCTGATAAAAGAATCGATGTTGCCTATTTCCTCGATAAGATCAGGGCTGCCGGCAAGATCCTTCAGCAATTCCGGAAACAAATGCTCAATGAGGGATACTTTAATAAGGAAAGTCTGCATGGCTTTGGATACGGTACCCATAATCTCGCTTTCTATCAGCTTAAAAATATTCGCCCGCATTGCCTGGGGAATGTACGGCGCGCCCGGAGGGGCGTTTTTAAGGGAAAGGCCGGCAAGGTGTATGGCAAAGGCCCAGCCCTCGGTATCGTGGTATATTGATGAAAGCGTTTGAGCTGAAAGATTGATGTTCTGTAGGCCAAAATATTCGTTCATTTCTTCCCGGCTAAAGCGCAGTTCTTCTTCGGTAATTCTTCCCAAAAGGCCCTTGGAAAGGAATTTTGTGGTGTTAATCAAAGGCTCGGATCTGCTTATAAGAATTGAGGTGATATTGGGAAAGGGGGAGCTGATGGACTTTTCCATGAAGCGCAGAACTTCCGGGTTATTGACCAGGTGAAAATCATCGTAGACAAGGATGGTACGGACGGTGGTGTCTATCTCCTCCAGGGGGATAGTCATGTAGCGTTCAAACTGACGTTCCGTCTCGGGGAAGGAGATTTTATCAAGACGTTCGGCGGCCCTTTTGTTGGACAGGGCAACTCCCGTGACAAAATTTTCCCAAAAACGGCCGGTAAAATTGTCCCGCTCGGAAAGCTGCAGCCAGCTTGTATGAACACCGTATTTGCAGACAAATGAATAGACCGCGTGGGTCTTGCCATATCCCGCGCCCGCGATGACAACAACCACGGGGTTCTGTACGGCTTTTTCCAAAAGGACATCTATCCGATTCCTTTCGAGATATACCTGATTTCCCAGCGACAGGCGAACATTACTCTGAAACTGTTGTTCCGACATTTATAATATGGTTTTTCCTGTTATCCCAATGTCAACAAGTTAAGCAAGTGAGACCCAAAAAGGCCCGCTGATTACTCAGATTATCCGGATTTTGTACCAAAAAGCCTCTTAATCTGTGAAAATCAGGGTAATCTGTGGACAAATTTTTTTAACTTGCTGACATTGTACCATCCCCTTTTTTGCCCTGCTCCCTGTTTTTCACCAATAAGTTGAGTATCTTTCAAAACCTCAGTTTTGAAAGAACAAGTTCAAAAAAACACGTATTTCGCAAGGCTTTGCCTGAGAAAACCCAAGAGCCGCGTCAAAACTAACCGGGTTTTGAAAGCTCCTCTTAACTATTCAGGCGACTCCTGTTTTTGGGGTGGTCTACGCACAAAAAAAATCGCAATCGTTACGGTTTGATAGAAAAAAATGCTTTTTACCGCATAAATTTCAATCAGATCATAACCCGACTGAATAGTTACAACTCCTCAATCGTTATAATTATAATCCCAACAGTTATAGTCTGTCAATAACCCATCTTTTTGACATATAACCCATTTTTTCGAAAAAAAGACGTTTTTTGATTTTAGGGTGTATTTCGTTCAATAGAATGGTTCTATGGTTTCATAAGAAAAACCCAATTAGGGAAAGGAAGGCAAATGATGAATGGAACAATTTTGATGGAAAGCGAGTACGTCAAGAGAACAGGATTTAGCGCCCGTTTTCTTCAGGGCTATGCGGGTGATGAATTTACCGGCAAGTTACTTGCGGAGATGGTCCTGTCCGCGAAAATAGAGGGCCTTAACGCGGAGAAAGGCCTTGAGCGTTTAGGCTGGGACGGCAAGGCCTACATGGATTCCCTGCGCTCCTATGTGATGCATACGCCGCCGCTGATTGAGGCGCTGCGGAACCTGGGGGCTATCGCGGATTACGCGGTTACCATACACGGGATCAAGAAATCGAGCTACGCCATATCGGCGGAGGGTATCGGTCACATGGCCGAACGGCTTGAACACGCCGCCATAGCGGGGAAGTTTGACTTTATCGAAAAAACCAACAGATGGTTTATCGCCGCGGCGGAAGAATTTATTATGGAACTTACGGCGCTTCTTGACAGCATGGAAAAACAACGGCAAAAGCACCGCAAGACCGCCCCTGATCCTGCGGCACTCGAAGAGATTTTTGACACCGCGAAAAATGACGATATAAGCGCCATGGACAGCGTAATGAAAACACTCGAAGAGTACTGTTACCAATACGAAGCGGATCTGCTGCCCTGGATTAGGGAGCAGATTGAAAAGGGCGAATTCGGGGAAATAACGGAATGGATTACGCCCCATGAGATGGTATTGTTTGTCGAGGCTTAAGCAAAGAACCTGTGGCCCGGAGCAAGGGGGGGGCTCCTCCTCCCCTCCCTGCTCAGGGCTGTTTTCCGATATAGGCGAGGATGCCGCCATCCACATATAAAATATGGCCGTTGATAAAATCCGATGCGCGGGAGGCGAGGAATACCGCGGGGCCTTTGAGGTCCTCGGTAGTTCCCCAGCGGGCCGCCGGGGTTTTGGCTATGATAAACTGGTCAAAGGGATGGCGGCTGCCGTCTTCCTGCCTTTCACGCAGGGGGGCGGTCTGGGGGGTTTCGATATAGCCGGGCCCGATGCCGTTGCACTGGATGTTAAAGCCGCCGTATTCACTGGCGATATTCCTGGTGAGCATTTTAAGCCCCCCCTTGGCGGCGGCATAAGCGCTGACCGTCTCGCGGCCCAGCTCGCTCATCATGCTGCACATATTGATGATCTTTCCCCCGCCTTTTTTTATCATTGAGGGAATCACCGCCCTGGAAACAATGAATGGAGCGTTGAGATCTACGTCGATGACGGCACGGAAATCCCCGGCGCTCATCTCCGTCATGGGTATCCGTTTGATGATCCCCGCGTTGTTGACCAGTATATCAATAACGCCGACTTCCCTTTCAATTCTTGCCGCCGTTTCATTGACGGCCTTTTCATCGGTAACATCGCAGACGTAGCCGTGAACGGGAATATTCGCCTCCCGGTAAGCGGCCAGCCCCCTGTCAACCTGGACCTGGCCGATGTCATTGAATACCACAACGGCTCCCGCCTCGGCGTAAGCCTGGGCGATGGCAAAACCGATGCCGTAGGAAGCCCCGGTAATCCAGGCCGTTTTTCCCTTTAACGAAAAATCAATCGCACTCATATTTCTCCCTTGTAGAAGCTGCAAAACCTCAGTTTTACGGCTTTTACCGCTTAAAAATGCATGTTTCGCAGCCATTGGGCGGGAAACCGCAAGAGCCGGTACAAAACCAACCGGGTTTTGCAGCCGCCTCCCCTGTTACAAAATTAGCGCTGTTCTTTTGGATACCCCGGCTTGCCGCCCGGAGTCTGTGGGGCTTTAGCCCAAAAATCCACAAGTCCCACAGGCTCCTCGGAGACTCATTTTAATTCCGAAGCGGGAACCGTATCCATATCGTCGAAATTTTGATTTTCCCCAGCCATGGCCCAGATAAAGGTATAGGCCGCGGTTCCCGCCCCGGCGTGGATTGACCAGGACGGGGAGATAACCGCCTCCTCGTTGTTCATCACAATATGCCGCGTTTCCCCCGGCCGGCCGTGAAGGTGGAACACCACTCCGCCGGGCTTCATATCGAAATAAAAATAAATTTCCATCCGTCGCTCGTGGGTATGGCAGGGCATGGTATTCCATACCGAGCCTTCTTCCAGAACCGTCATGCCCATGACGAGCTGGCAGCTCTTGCAGACCGCGGGGTGGACGTACTGGTAAATGGTACGGACATTCACCGCTGCCGCCTCTCCCAGTTTGCGGGGATTGGCCTTTTCAATGGGAATAAACACCGCCGGATACGCTGTATGGGCCGGCGCACTGGCCAGGTAGAATTTCGGAGGATTCTCCCTGTCCCCGGCGGAAAACAGCAGATCCTTCACGCCCTTGCCGATATACAGGCCGTCCCCTTTTTTCATTACATATTCCGCGCCGTCCGCGGATACGATTCCCGTTCCGGCGGTACAAATGAGCCCCAGTTCCCGGCGTTCCAGAAACACATCGGTCCCAAAGTCCTTGCCCCCTTCCAGGCGCAGCTCCTTGTCAACCGGATAAGCGCCGCCGAAAACAACCCGGTCTGAATGAGTATAACAGAGGCTGATCTCGTCCTTCACAAAAACATGTTCAAAGTGAAAACGCTCCCGCATTTTTTGGGTGTCATAGAGTTTCATATCACAGGGATGTTCGGCATACCGAATTTCCAGTTTCATGGGTTTTCCTCCATAAGGGAACTTCCAAAACTTCAGTTTTTAGAAATTTCCCGCTTGAAAATGCATGTTTCGCAGCCCGCAGGGTGAGAAACCGCGGGGGAACCGAAAAACAACCGGTTTTTAGAGTTCCCCATAAATGTAATTACATTAAACCGTATAAAAGAAAAAGTCGATAGCCCCGGGTGTGGTGATTTTCATCATTCCGTAATTGCAAAAGTTTGTGTCTGTCCGCGCCGTGATGAGCATTGCTAAATCAATTCGCCCGTGAATCAGCGGAAAGCTCATCCCGCCTGGATAAGATAACCTGTACCGCCGTTACCGCCGCGACAAGGCCGAAGCCGATGAGGTCGCTTACAAGACCGGGGTTGATCAGGAGGAGACCGCCGGCGATGGCGGCAAACCGCCAGGGAAGGGCTACTTTTCGGAACATGTAGCCCGCGATTCCGGATGCAAGTCCGAACATACCAACGCAGGAACTCAACACGATCTGAACCACACCGAGGGGCGTAGTATTGATGAAAAGCATAGCCGGATTAAAGACAAAAATATAGGGAATGACAAAGGCGGTGATCGCAAGCCGCGTGGCGTTTACCCCGGTCTTGATGGGGTTTGACTTGGCGATAGCGGCGCCGGCATAGGCCGCCAGGGCCACCGGCGGCGTAATATCCGCCACAATCCCAAAGTAAAAAACAAACATGTGGGCCGCCATGAGCGGGACTTCAATACCGGCGGCGCTGCCGGCGCGAATCACCATTGGAGCGGTGATGGTGGCCATGATCACGTAGTTCGCCGTGGTGGGAACCCCCATTCCCAGAATAAGGCAGGCGATCATGGTGATGAAAAGGGCTGCGAACAGGTTGGTCCCGGTCATTACAAGAAAGGGAATATTCACAATGGCGGTAAGCCGGCCGATGAGTATCTGACCAAGCCCGGTAAGGGAAACGATCCCCACCACAACACCGGCGATGGCGCAGGCCATGGCGACCCCGATGGTGTTTTGGGAACCATTGACCAGGGCGTCCACGAGGCCTGAGGGGCTGAAGCGGGTGTCCTTGCGGAAAAAACTCACCAGAAAGGCGGAGAGAATCGCAAAACAGGCGGCATAAGCCGGGGTAAAGCCAAGGCTCATCAGAACCACGAGGATAATCACCGGCAGAAAGAGATAGCCTTTGCCAAAAAGAAGTTTTCCGAAACGGGGGATCGATTCCCTGGGCAGACCCCGAAGGCCCAGTTTTTTGGCCTCAAAGTGGACCATAAGAAATATACCGGTAAAGTAAAGCGCCGCCGGCAGAATGGCGGCAACGGCGATTGTCGGGTATGAGATGCCGGTCAATTCGGCCATGAGGAAAGCGGCCGCGCCCATGATGGGAGGCATGATTTGTCCCCCGGTGGAGGCGGCGGCTTCCACCGCGGCGGCGAACTCCGGCTTGTAGCCGGTTTTTTTCATCACCGGAATAGTAACGCTCCCCGAACCCACCGTGTTGGCTACAGAACTCCCCGAATACATGCCTTCAAGGGCGCTGGCTATTACCGCCACCTTCGCCGGCCCCCCCGATGCAAAGCCCGCTACGGAATTGGCCAAATCAATAAAAAAACCGGCGATACCGGATTTCTCCAGAAAAGAAGCGAGGAAGATAAAGAGCACGATAAAGGTAGAACAGACCCCGATGGGTGTACCGATAATTCCGTCGGTAGTATAAAAGAGATGGTGTATCACCCGCCGCAGGGAAAAACCGGCGGCAAAGGCATAGAAGATGAATCCGCCGGCTACTACCAGAATGGGAACGCCTACCACCCTGCGGCAGAGTTCGGCAAGGACCAGGATTCCGATAATGCCCATGACGATGTCCAGGGGAGTAAGCCGCACCGCGCGGACGATGATAACCTGAAAATTAACCGAGTAATAGAAAAAGGCCATTGCCCCCAAAACAGCCAGGACAAAGTCGTACCAGGGGATATGGTTTTCCCGCCTGGTCATCCCCTGACGGATGGGATAAAGCAGATAACCGGAAAACACCAAAAGCCCCAAAAAGGAAGTCCGCCTGACCTGTTCAGGCAGATTTCCTATCAGCGTTACCCAGAACACATAGGCGGTAAACAGGAGCAGGAACCCCTTTACGAAATAAGCAGGGATACCCGAAAACCGGCGCACATTGGATTCCCGGTCAAATTGGGTGACCAGCGCCTCGATTTCCTGTTCACTGAGGGCGTGCTCACTGAGCGCGTGCTTATTGAGTGTGTCCTTGCCGGATACGTGGTTTTCCTTTTCATGATGTGACTGGGTCATTGCTGTTCTCCATAAAAAATCGTCTAACGGGGAAGCCGTAAAACTTCAGTTTTGCGGCTCCTGCCGTTTAAAATGCATGTTTCGCGGCCCTGGGAGCCTGTGGGACTTGTGGATTTTTGCGGCCTTTGACCGCAAAAACCCCCGATTTTTGGGCTCCTTTGGGAGTCTGCAAGGTAGAAAATGCACAAAATTGTGCATTTTCTTTA
>JAIROT010000133.1 GCA_031257385.1 Treponema sp. | reverse complement strand
TGGTTTCCCGGAAAACCCCGGCAAAGAGGGAAGCGGCCGTTGGCAGGCTGAGGATGCGCTCCCGGTTGTTGATGTGGGAGCGTATCTCATACCACACCCCCTGCGCTAATGTACGTGTTTTCCTCATACTCCCTATATGGGAGCAAGGAGCTGTTTTGCTTTAGCCTCGGTGACAAAACCGGTAAAAAATCACGGGGCAGGGAGAGGCGGCCCCGATATCTGGCGCCTGGGGAATTCCCAACGTTCCCTTTTTATGCTACAATCCCCCCATGACCGCCGATGAGCTTCGTGAAAAATACATCAAATTCTTTGTGTCCAAAGGCCACGCACGGATTGAGGGCAAGTCCCTGCTGCCCGACAACGACCCCACGGTGCTTTTTACCACCGCGGGTATGCACCCCCTGGTTCCCTATCTTTTGGGGGAGGAACATCCCGCGGGCAGGCGCCTCGTGAATTACCAGAAGTGCATACGTACCGGGGATATCGACAGCGTGGGAGACGCGAGCCATCTCACTTTTTTTGAGATGCTGGGCAACTGGTCCCTGGGGGATTACTTCAAGGAAGGGGCCATTGAGATGAGCTTTGAATTCCTCACTTCCCCGGAATGGCTTGGCATCCCCCTTGAAAAGCTGGGGGTAACGGTTTTCGCGGGCGAGGGGGAAGTGCCCTGTGACGATGAATCCGCCGGGGTGTGGAAGCGGCTGGGTATCCCCGAAAACCGTATCGCGTATCTCCCCAGGGAGGATAACTGGTGGGGGCCCGCCGGAAGCACCGGCCCCTGCGGCCCGGACTCCGAAATGTTCTATTATGTGGGCGAAGAGCCCTGCGGCCCGGACTGCAAACCCGGATGTTCCTGCGGCAAATGGCTTGAAATCTGGAACGACGTGTTCATGCAGTACAACAAAAACGCCGGGGGGGTATACGAGCCGCTGGCCCGCAAGTGCGTTGATACCGGTATGGGCATTGAACGAACCGTAACGATCCTCAACGGCCGGCAGTCGGTATACGACACCGGTATTTTCGCGCCGATCATCGCCGCGATAGGGGCGGCCTCCGGCGGCTGCCAGTACGGCGAAGATCCCGAAAAAGACCGTTCAATGCGGATCATCGCCGACCATGTGCGCTCGGCGGCTTTTATACTCGGCGACCCCAGGGCGGTGAGTCCTTCCAATGTGGGGGCGGGCTATGTGCTGCGCCGCCTTATCCGCCGGGCGGTGCGTCACGGGCGCAAATTGACCCGCGCCACGGCGGGCGGTGAAAACGGCCTCTTCCTTTCGCCTGTCGCCGAGGTCATTGTGGATCAGCTCAAGGGCCCCTATCCTGAACTTGAGGAAAACCGCGCCTTCATAATAAACGAGCTGGACAGGGAAGAGGCGAAATTCCTGGAGACGCTTCAAAAGGGCGAGCGTGAATTCGAAAAACTCCTCCCCAATCTCCTCAAGGATCCCCGCAGGATCATGCCGGGCAGACTGGCCTTCAAACTCTACGACACCTACGGTTTTCCCATTGAGCTTACCGAGGAACTGGCGCGGGAACAGGGAATGAAGGTGAACCGCGGGGAATTTGACGACGCCTTCAAAAAACACCAGGAGCTTTCCCGTTCGCAAAGCGGGCAGGTCTTCAAGGGCGGACTGGGCGATCAGGGTGAAAAGGCCGTGGCGTACCACACCGCGACGCATCTTTTGCACAGGGCCCTGCGGATGATCCTGGGGGATCATGTGGCGCAGAAAGGCTCTAACATCACAGCCGAGCGCATGCGCTTCGATTTTTCCCACGGAGCGCCCATGACAGGGGAAGAAATCAAAAAGGCCGAGGATATTGTCAACGAGCAGATACGGCGGGACCTTCCGGTGAGCGTGGAAGTGATGAGTATTGACGAGGCGAAGGCCGCCGGGGCAATCGCCCTCTTCGGGGAAAAGTACGAAACACGGGTAAAAGTTTACACCATCGGAAATTCGCCCGAGGATTTTTTCTCGAAAGAGGTCTGCGGCGGCCCCCATCTGGAGCGCACCGGAGGCATGGGAAAATTCAGGATACAGAAAGAGCAGTCTTCCTCAGCCGGTGTCAGGCGAATCCGGGCGGTGCTGGAATAGGTTTTAACCTATTCCCTGTTTTTTTGTTTTATGATATATTAAAGGCAGGAACGTAGATGTATATGAAGCGATTATGTATTGCGCTGTTGTGCGCTGTTGTTACAGGTCTTTTTTTTCCCGGAATGGTATTTTGCGGGGGAAAATCCGATAAAAACGCCGATAAAAACGCCGACTCAAAGGAGAATACCGCGAGTTCGGCGCCGGTAAGCGCCGCTCCCGCCGAGACGAGCCTGCAGGACACGCAGGTGGTGGCCACGATTCAGGTCGCGCCGAGTATCGCCAGGGAGACTATTTTCCGCGGCCAGCTTAAAAGCGAGGTGGATCGTATGGAAAAAAGCGCCCGGCGGCCGCTCACAGACGCGGAAAGGCGCCAGGTGCTGGACGTAATGATCAACGAGCGGCTCGCGGTCCAGGCCGCGGAGCGGGACAGGGTTGTCGTTTCCGAAAATGAGATAAACCAGCAGATTCAGCAGCTCCGCGCCGGTATGGTGCAGTCCATCGGCCGCCAGCCCACGGATGCGGAATTTGCCCAGGCGATAAAAAATGAAACCGGCCTTGATCTGCAGATGTTCAGGGATCAGCTTCGCAGACAGTTGATCGTTCAAAAGTACCTGCAGTTTAAGAAACAGCCCCTTTTTGAATCGATCAAGGCTCCTACCGTGCAGGAAATCACCAATGCGTACAATCTGGCAAAGACCCAGTTTGTCCGCCCCGATACGGTCCGTTTTTCCATGATCCAGGTTCCCTACGGCGCGGACGCCGCCGCCAAAACCAGGGCGAAAGAACTGGCGGACCGCCTGTTCAGGGAAATCGGTTCCACCGCTTCGAAATTCGACGAAGTGGCCGCGCGGGGTCAGTCTCCCAATTCGGGCTACCAGGCGGGGGACGGGGGTTATCTTCCCAAAACCCCGAACGCCCAGCAGATTGTAGGCCCGGATTTTATGGATGCCGCCTTCTCCCTCAGGCAGGGGGAGGTTTCAAAACTGATTGAAGGACCCCGCGCCTATCAAATCATCAAAATTACCGAAACCTTTCAGATGAAAAATCTTGAACTGGGAGATATTTATCAATTGGGAACCCGCATGACCGTAAGGGATTTTATCAGCGGTTCAATGCTCCAGCAGCGGCAGCAGGCGGTTCTTGCCCAGGCTTCCCAGGAATTGGTTAACGAACTGAGGGCCGGAAACACTTTTCAAATTGTTGAAAGTAACCTGTCCTGGTAATCCGGCCGGATAAGCATGGCGTCCCGCAGAAAAGGCCGTATTCTGGCGTTTCAGGCTCTGTACTGCTGGGACTCAAACCGTGTTTCCGCCGGTGAATTGATGAATTTCTCCTGGCTGGAAAGTGAAAAGCGGGCCTCGCTTGACGAGGCTATTGCCGTTTTTTCCAGGACTTTGATTGCCGGTACCATTGAGAACATCAAGGCTGTGGATACCATGATCAAAAAACATCTGCAAAATTGGGATATCTCACGGCTCAACCGTGTTGATCTCGCCGTTCTTAGAATGAGTACCTATACCCTGATGTTTCAAGCCGATATTTCTCCTTCTATAGTAATCGACGAGGCTATCGGCATATCAAAAGAATTCGGTACTGATGAGTCCTTCCGCTTTGTCAATGGGGTTCTTGACAGTATCCGCAAGACCATTCAAAACGAATGTCCCACAGGCTCCCAGGGCTGAATACCGGCGGGCCGGAATCGCTCCTGTCGAACGTCGGCCGGTTCATCGACGAAAAATGGAACTGCCTTTTCAGGGGGAATCTGCCGCGGATACTGTGCTTTTCCGGTCTGATACTCTCGCTTTTGATTGGCGGGAGCCTCGCCGCCGTTTATCTTTTGGGCGGCCGCCCTGTCGCGGAAAAAGGCGACAGTTTTTACCGTCTGCTCCGTGAATACGACCGGGCCGCGGAAAGCGCCGGCGTCCCGGGCGCGGCGGATATGGCGGCGATCATCGAAAACTTCGATCGGGAGCTTGACAAACTTGAAACAAAAGCCGGGGCTGTGGAGTCCCGGCTTTCAATACTGAAACGCCGGCGCCGCCTGGCCCTTCTCAATTCCCGGTACGTTCCGGCCTACCGGCAATCCGTCAGGCGGGCGCGGCAGGACTTCCCCTATTCGGAACCGCTGGCGCTGCTTGCGGCGGCGGCCATTATCCAGGACACGGCCATTGGCCCGGAACAGGAAGAGGAGTTAAGGGCCTGTCTTCCCCTGTTTTCCGATATCCGTTTCGACACCTTTCGTTTAAGCCTCCATGTCCTCCTGGGCGATCTGAAAAACCCCGAAACGGCAATGAATTCCCTGCCGGCCGCCCTGAGTTCCGCCGGATTAAACGGCTCTTTTTACACTTCCGAAAAAGAGGCCCTGGCCGCGGATTTGGCGATGCTCAAACTCCTGAAAGCTGATCCCGCCGGGGCCGCCGCTGAAATTCAGGGTCTTCTTGCCGCCTCTTCCGGTGAATTTTTGCGTTTTGCCGCGGAGTACTACTACGATTTCGGCGACATTCTCCGCTCGGCGGAACTGTTCTCCCGCCTGAACGACGAGGCGGCCCTGCTCCGTCAGGCGGACGCCCTCTGGCTGGGGGGCTACGCCGCCGGCGCGCGTAACATCTGGTCGCTGCTCGCTTCTTCCGCCCTTGATGGCGGTGAAGGCCGCGGCAGGGCTGATGCCGGGGCTGTTTCCCGCAGCCTGTACAACCTGGCCCTCAGCGCGGAAAATCCCGATGAGGCCGCCGCCCTGCTGGAACGCCTTGTCGTTTTGCCCTCCGGCGCAGGGGAGGAAGGATACCCCGGCCGTGAATACGGCCTTATCTGGTACAGCCGGTTTCTGGACGCCCGGCGGGCCGTCGCGCTTCTGGATGCCGCCGGGACAGGGGCTCTGCTGGAACTGGAAATACTCAAACGGCGGATGGAACTGGAGGAAACCGGCCGGCTCACGGCCGAAACCTGGCTGCTTTTGGGACGCTACCCTGAAGAGGAGAGGCTGTACCGCTGGGGGGCCTGGTTTTTTGACAGCCGCCGGAACTACGGTGAAACGGCCATACTCTTAAAAGCCGCCGGCCGGCATCAGTTTACCGGTGACTGGGCCGGCCTGCACGGGGCGCTTCAGCTGTTCAGGGCGGGAAACCCGGACGGCGCGGAGGATGTTCTCATTCCGCTTTTAGAGAGAAGCGCGGACTGGCCGGCAGCGGCAAACCTGGGCCGCCTTCTTGAGGCCCGCCGCGCGCCCGCACGGGCGCTGGAATACTACGAAATCGCCGCCGGCCTCCTGGGAAACGAAATCTTCGGAATTGAAGCGTCCGGTCCCGAAAAAGCGGCGGTCCGGTTCCGGGATAAGGCGGACGAAGCGCTCCGCCGTGAAACCGCCTCCAGAATCCAGTTCCGCATCGCCCAATGCCTCAAAACCCTGGGCAGGACCGGAGAAAGCCGCCGTGTGCTTGAATACGCCCTGGACCTCAACCCCGGCAACCTCAGCGCCCGCCTGGAACTCAGCCGCCTGGATGGTTTCTGAGCGCCTGCCTTGTGGTTCGACAAGTCCGTCGGCCGCGAATTTGAAGGGTGTCTCTTGAAATTAACGCAATTCGCCGCGATTATTCTTGACCTTGGGGTTAAATTTTTGTATATTGTAAACGCCAGAGGGGAATCTTCGATTTGCTGAAGGTTCCACACCCATATAATTTCAACATAACGGAGGAGATAAAATGAAAGTAAAACCCTTGGCAGACCGGGTAATGGTCAAGCTGGACAAAAACGAGGCGAAAACCGCCGGAGGCATCATCATTCCTGATACCGCCCAGGAAAAAACCCAGCAGGGCGTAGTGGTGGAAGTGGGAGATGACAAAGAGGTGATCAAGGTGAAGGCCGGACAAAAAGTGATGTATGACAAATACGCCGGCGCGCAGATCAAAATTGACGGTGTAGAACACCTGATCCTCAAAATGGCCGATATCATCGCGGTTGTCGAGTAATCCTCGCGCTGTGTATCCTCCGTGCGGCTTGCCGTGCGGAGGTTCATTCAAAATCTACGGAACCCGGTAAGACCTTCCAATCAGGAAATTGCTCTACGTTCCGGATACCGCGGACCTTGCCCCGCGGAGGCCCATCGCCCGTTCATCGCTCGACAGGGGGGCCGCGGCGGACGATAAATTCCTTTTTCACCGGCCAGGGATTCCCCGATTTCCGCGCCGCGCGGGAAAGCATATCCTTCTGTGCCCTCAGCGGTTTTTCCCCGGCCGGCGGACTAAGCCGAGTCCATGTCCCGTCGGCCTTGAGGGACCTCGCCTGGCAGTTGTCCCGAAAATATGCGTTGAGCGCCTCACGAAGTTCCGCCCTGATTTTTTCATCCAGAACCGGAAACATCAGTTCCACCCGCCGCCGGAGATTGCGGGGCATCCAGTCCGCACTGGAAAGGTACAGTTCCTCCGCTCCCCCGTTAGCAAAAAAATAAATTCGGGAATGTTCCAGATAATGATCGATGACGCTTATCACCCGTATATTTTCCGAAAGCTCCGGCAGGCCGGGAATCAGTGTACAGATTCCCCGGACACAGAGAAATATTTTTACCCCGGCCCGCGAAGCCCTGTACAGGGCATTGATCATATCCGTATCGGTAAGGGCGTTGAGTTTCACCATGATCTTTCCGGGGTACTTTTGACTTGAGCGTTTGGCTTCCCGGTCGATTAGTTCCAGAAGGCGGTCTTTCAAACCCGTCGGGGCAATTACCAGCCGCGTCATGGTTTGTATATCCGAATAGCCGGTGAGCATATTGAAGAGAAGCCCTGCGTCGTAGGCGATATCATCCCGGCAGGTAAAGATGCAGATGTCTTCGTAGAGTTTCGCCGTTTTATCGTTGTAATTGCCGGTGGAAAGATGTACATAACGCTTTATGCGCTCATGCTCACGGCGGAACACCATGGTGATTTTTGCGTGTACCTTGAGTCGCGAGAGGCCATAGACCACAATCACCCCTGCCTTTTCAAGCCGGTTTGCCCAGGAGATGTTCCGTTCCTCGTCAAAACGGGCCTTGAGTTCCACGAGGGCGGTTACCTGCTTGCCGTTCAGCGCGGCCTGTTCCAGTGCCCGCACCACCGGCGAAACCGCCGAGGAACTTCCCCCGCCGGCAAAACCGGCGCCGCCTGTCCGGTACAGGGCGGTCTTGATGGCGATAACATGAGGATCCGCCGCAGCCTCCTGAAAGAAGCGGATCACCGGATCAAAGGACTGGTAGGGCAGATGGAGCATTACATCCCCCTGACTGATCCGGTCCCAAACCGGCACATCCTCACTGAAACCCGGGACGGGGTGTATCTTCCATGCCTTTTCCTGCAGTTCCTCAGAACCGGCAACATTGGTCAGTTCCAGCAAGTCACCGGTATTGAAAGGCCCGTCAACTTCATACAGATCACCGCCGTCCAGAGAAAACCGCTTTGCCAGTTCATCCCTGAGACCTGCGCTTCCGGGGGAATAGACCATGCGTACCGCCTCGGATTTTTCCCTGCCCTCCAGAACTTCTTCCATGGCTTCGATAAAATCCTCGTCCCGGCGCTCGTCCACGGAAAAATCGGCGTTCCGGTTTACCTTGAACAGCATGCTCTCCTTGACCCGGAAACCCGGAAAAAGGTAGCCTCCCCAGACAAGCATCAGGTCATCCAGCAGGGCCCATTTCAGTTTTTCATGTTCTTCGGGCAGCCAGATGATACGGCTCTGCGCCGGGGGAATCTGCGCCACAGCGATCTGTACGGCGGTGTTTTTCTGTTCCGGCTGCGCCTTGCCGGGCGGGACAACTCCGGCGGCGTACATCGGATTTTCCGGCGCGGCGGTTTCGGGAACAAGCAAAAAAACCGCGTTTATGCTTCGGCTCCCGATAAAGGGCAGAGGCTTGTCCTCCTCAATGCGCAGAGGGGTGATGAGGGGATATACCTGGCCTATGAAAACGGATTCAAGGTGATCCATCTGGGGGACAGTCCAGGAATCAGGGCGCAGCAGGGCAAGCCCGCCTTCGGCCAGGCCGGGGAAAATTTCGTTTTTTAAACAGGCGTACAAACGGCGTGTTATGGCGTGGGCCTTTTCGGAAATCCCTTTAAGCTGCTCCGCCGGACTCAAACCCGAAGGGTCGGCAAGGGGCGGCGGTTCCGCCGCGCCGGAACGGAGCGCCCGTTTTAGCGCCGCCACCCGGACCATAAAAAATTCGTCGAAATTGGAAGAAACAATCGATAAAAAGCGGAAGCGCTCCAGCAAAGGCAGGTCTTTCCGCAGCCCTTCTTCCAGCACCCGCTCGTTAAAATCAATCCAGGAAAGATCACGGTTAAAGTAGTTGACGGCGGAAGCCGGTGATTCGGCGCCTGTGTTTTCTTCTAACATTTCTCCCTCCCGGCAACTACGCTCTCTTAAAATTACCGCGAAAGCGGCTGCCTTGCCATGATGATGAGAAATTTACCACGCTTTCGGCTTGTAGTTACCTTCCTGTACCTTATCTGCTCCTTCACCTGCCCATTATTTGCCTCTATAGACGCCCGAGCCTGCTCAAAATCAAGGCCCCTTGGGTATGCAATCTCAGCCATGGGTTTCTTCTGTCTCCAATATACCTCATTCTGTCTCAAAAGCCTAGGAGCCTGTGGGACTTGTGGATTTTTGCGGCCTTTGACCGCAAAAACCCCCGATTTTTGGGCTCCTTTGGGAGTCTGCAAGGTAGAAAATGCACAAAATTGTGCATTTTCTTTA
>JAIROT010000124.1 GCA_031257385.1 Treponema sp. | reverse complement strand
CCCTTCCCCGCCTCTCCCGCGTGGGCCGCCTCTATGGCGGCGTTCATGGAAAGCAAATTAGTCTGGCTGGCAATGTTTTCCATCACCGCGTTGATCTCCAAAAGCCCCTCGGACTCCCGGGCGATCTCCTGAATGTCCGCGGCCACTTCCTGGAGCCCCGAGCGTCCTACTTCGGAAGCGTCGATAAGTTCTTTTACGTTACCGCTGTTTTTGACCAGCGTCTGGGTAACGGACTGGATATTGGCGAGCATCTCCTCGATGGCGCTGGAGGACTGGGCGACGCTTTCGCTCTGGCGGTTCACGTGGCCGGTAAGTTTATCGATGTTACCGGTGATCTGTTCCATGGTAGCGTTGGTTTCCGTTACCGAGGCGCTCTGGTTGATGACCCGGCCCTTGATGCTCTGGATATTGGCGGTGATTTCGTTGATAGCCGCGGCGGTTTCGGTCATGTTGGAAGCCAGCTCGTTGCCGATGTCAAAGAGGGCCACCGCCTGTTTTTTGATGGTAACAATCAGGGCCTTGATTTTCTCCAGGGTTTTGTTGAAATACATAGACATTTCGGCGATTTCGTCTTTTCCGTGAACGGCGATGGTTTTGGTCAGGTCACCCTCCCCTTCGGAAATATCCTTGAGGGTCAGGGCGACACGGATGATGGGTTTGGTTATACTGCCCGCCACCAGGAAAACGACCAGAGCGGCGATGATAACGGCGGCGATGACGATGATAATGGTAATCCGGGTAAGCTGATTTACCGCCTCGAATACATCGACTTCCGGAACCGAGCTGAGAACCGTCCAGGCGGTTTTTACATCTCCCACATAAAAGGGGTAGCTTTCAAAGATGCGTCCGTCGTTTCGTCCCGAATTCGGTTTTCCGGTTTTAAGGGTCTCCAGGGTATCGTTTACCGCCCGCTGGCCAAGTATATTAAGCGAATAGGGGTCGGTTATCTTTTCGCCTACTTTGCTTGAATCGTAATGGGCCGTGATGGTTCCGCTGTTGGAAATCATGATCGCCCGTCCGGTTCCATAGGGCTGAATCTGCGTGACTGTCTCGGAAGACAGGCTGAGATCCACCATGATTCCCACCCGTCCCACAATCTCATTATCGGTGATAATAGGATAACAGAGCCTTGTAGCGATGATGCGCTTTCCGTCCAGGGTTGAAAAATAGGGTTCACTTATTGCCGGATCGGCACTGTCCATGTTGGCAATTATATCGTTGTAAAGCGCGTAGTCCAACAGGGAGCGTTTTTCAAGATCCCCCTGGTTTCGGGAAAACCAGGGCATATATCTGCCCGTCGAATCGCTGCCCGCATCACCGATAAAGTCCGCATCCCTGCCGTCAAGGGCGTTGGGCTTCCAGGCGGAAAACATCCCCATAAAATTGGGATTGGATTCCATAACGGACAGAATGGTATTGTCGTAACGGGCGCGCCGTTCCTCGGCGGGGACGTGTTTAAAAGAATTCATTATGTCCGCCAAAGTCTTCGCGACAGACAGGTAATTTTCGTAGCGGTTCTGCATCATGATGGAATACCTGCCGGTTAGTTCCTCCAAATTGGAGAAAGCCGCTTCGGTTTGCAGGGACCGCGCCTGCAAAAGCAAAACAACCGACACCGCGGCTACGACTGCCACCAGCAATGCCGACGTAATCAACATAAGCCGTACTTTTAGTTTCATAAAATACTCCCTTCATTCGAAAAACAAGGCCGTTTCAAACTAAACGGCAGCCCCGACTAAACCATTTTAGCATATCCAAAATCCATAAAAACTACAACTATGCTATGCATCATTTTGACTATCATACCGGTGAAAAACCGTCCGCCTGCGGCGGCCGGCTTGGAGTTTTGCTCCTTCGCGTCTGTTCAGCAATCGGCGGGCAGCCCGAAGAGGCGCAAAACTCCAGGGGTTTTTCATGTTGCAGGGCTTTTATTCGAAAGTCTGGTTTAATACCCCGGAGCTCTGCTTCGGCTGAATAAAGCAACGATTACAAAAATTTGGTATTAAACCAGACGGTATTATAAATTTCCTCTCGAACGAGCCTCCGTTCCGGTACAACCCAACGCTAAAGATACCGCGCGGCTTGCCGCGCGGAGGCTCATCAATCGTCCCCGACGGGAGATCCTTGCTTATTGGACGGCCCCGGGCTCATTATGTAGAACGCGCCAGTTTCCGGCAGAGCCGTTCCGCGCGGCGCTCAAATTCCTCCCGCTGAGACTGCCCGGCAAGAGGCAGTTCAAGGCCGCGGCTTGTCAGTCCGAGCGCGGCCGCGGGATCTTCCAGCCGCCATTCGGAATCGATAGCCAGGCGGCGCAGGGCGCGGGCCCGTATTTCAACGGGAAAATTCGCGGCGGCGATACGCGAGAGCCTGAGCCGGCCTTCGGCATAATTGCCCTCTCGGAGCAAATCCAGCGCGTATACCAGGGCCGCCCCGGGGAATCCCTGTTCCGCGGTATAGCGCAGAAGTTCTTTTCCGGTATCCCTCAAAATATCCGCCTGTGTATCCCGCGGGCAATTCCGCACGGCCTCGCGCCAGCGGAGAGCCGCATTTTCTATATCGTAGTTGTATTTTTGAACAAGACCGCGGGGGTCCGCCGCAATTTGATTGATCGCCGTGAAAATACCGGCCAGTCCCGTTATATCCCTGCGGTTATGATCGCAGATACCCAGCAGGGGGGCTGTTTCCCCGCTTCTCAAAAAAGCAAACCATATCTCAGGGGCCAGCGCGCCCGGCGTATCTCCGCTCCGGTCAAGGCCGAGCGCCCCCCTTTCAATCGCGGCCTGAGAGCAGTCGCCGAGCGGCCTTTTCCACAGCCGCCGCGCGGGGTGCAGCAGGTCCGCGTGAAGGTATTCCGGCGCCGGTATTCCGTTCATCAGGCAGCGGGTTTTAAGAATTTGGGAATCAAAGCTCTTGCCGTTATAGCTCACCACAAGCGGCGGCCTTATGACGAATTCACCCAGGAGCGCCTCAAGAAAATCATATTCCCCCGGATAGTCCAATAGCAGATACTGGGTTATGCGCAATTCATGCCGCCGCGGTATATTCCGCCCCCGGCGGACCGGCCTGCCGAAAGCCGCAAGAAAAGCCACTGTTCCGGCCCCGCCCGAAAGCCCCGTGGTTTCAAGATCGAAGAACAGCAAATCTTCCGGCGCGGGCGGGCGGGCGGAAGCCCCCGCGTTTATTTCACGGCGCCCAGGAGCCTGTGGGACTTGTGGATTTTTGCGGCCTTTGACCGCAAAAACCCCCGATTTTTGGGCTCCTTTGGGAGTCTGCAAGGTAGAAAATGCACAAAATTGTGCATTTTCTTTA
>JAIROT010000121.1 GCA_031257385.1 Treponema sp. | reverse complement strand
TAAAGAAAATGCACAATTTTGTGCATTTTCTACCTTGCAGACTCCCAAAGGAGCCCAAAAATCGGGGGTTTTTGCGGTCAAAGGCCGCAAAAATCCACAAGTCCCACAGGCTCCTGGGCTTCGCGGAATTCCGCATTTCATTGTTCCAAAAGGGGAATTTTAAGCGTGGTTGCAGTTTGACAGGCTCACCAACCGTGTAGTCGAAGGGAGCCCCGCATCATTCCGCGCTTACTCTGACGGTGTAGGGCTGGGAGGGCTCATCGTCGAGGCATTTCACCTGCAAATAATAGGTGCCGCTCTGGAGCTCGACGGAGAGACGGGAAGAGTAACCCTCACTGCCATCATCGTCCTCGTCAATAAGATTGCGGTGCGAATCGTAGAGTTCAATGATGGTGTCCAGCTCGTTTGAACTGACGCCGCCCGCCCGGATTACATAGCGGCCCGGCTGATCAATCTGAAATTTGAGCCAGTCGGTATCGTCTCCGTTGGTAAAGGTATGCTGCCGGGAGCTTCCAACGGCTATATCCCTGGCGGAAGAAAAGTCGTTGTCGTCTTCATATTCATCGGGAGCGGTATGGGTTTCCCCGCTGAAACTGACGCGAAAACCGTAACTTCCCCTGTCGCCCTCGTAGCCGCTCACTTTGACGATATAGCGGCTGCCGGCCCGTACATTGTACCTAATTCGGGCGTTGGTACCGGAAGAACCGTCGTCATTCGACGCAAGCTTCTCCCGTGAATCGGCCCTGAAGAATTCCATGTAGGTATCGGTGTCCCCGGTGGTTTCTGCGATCAGGAAGCCGTCCTTCTCCGGTACAAGCACAAAAAAATCTTCGTCATTTGACGTATGAAGCGTACGGTTCAGGACACTTATGCCTTCGTCTGGCGCTATTTCCACCGCAAGAGGGTTTTCCCACCCATCGTTCTCGTAGCGATCACGGACAACCGGAGGCGGGCGGTCGTTCTCTCCGCCGGCGAGCATTTCGGCGAGCTTTTCGTCAAGAGGAAGGTCCGCATGGAAACTTCCCTGGATTGAATAGTCGGAGTTACGGAGAAGTCTGGTATAGACCCGTATAGCGCCGCCGGTGTCTATAATTTCTCCTGAAACCGTCCATTCCGCGTCGTTTGCCCCGGCGGGAAGCAGGGCGAAGGTTCTCCCCGGAATATTGACCAATTCCTCAATAAGCTGGGCCGCCCAGAAGGAGCCAAGTTCGGGAACTGCCTCCCCGTAGGACCATTGACCGGGAACCAGATTCCGGGCCTGTACCGGTATTGCCTTTTGAAGCTGAACGGCGAGTTTTTTAACCTCACTGTCCAGACGTACCAGCGTATCGGTGGAATCCTGTCCATAAAGAGCGGACAGCGCGAAGAAAAAAACAAAGACCGGCAAAAAGCGCTTCATTGTAACTCCTGGCGGGCATCATCAGCTTCAAGCAGTATAAGAGACTCGGGGGGGATAAACAAGTCTGTAATGCCGTGATAATTGAGGTATTTGCTGTACTTCCACCAGAGTTCGTTTTTTTCTTTCGGCCCCGCGGCGGCGTTGGTAAAGATCACCACCTCCTCAAAGGGTTCCTCTGAACGGCGGATAAGGGCGATGGGGATACGGTTATACGTTTCGTTTTCCGCGGGGACAAAGTCGTGGGCGCGGATTCCCACATGGCCGATCCCTTCCCCCACCGGAACGGCAGTCCGCAAAAGAAGCCCCCAGCGGAGGGCAAGAATCTCCCGCTGTCCGATCCGTTTGATAGGAGAGATATTCTTGCATCCCGTAAGCCGGGCCGCCGCTATCGTGCCGGGACTGTGAAAAACCTCGCGGGTCTTCCCCTTTTTCAGGGCGCGGCCCCCGTCCATGATCAAAAGTTCGTCGCAGAGCTTAAAAACCTCGTCCCGGCTGTGGGTTACAAGGATCACGTCGCTCCGGTTTTCCAGAAGTTCCAGCGTCAGTATCTGCATCTGTTCCCGAAGGCCGCTGTCCAGGGCGGAAAACGGCTCATCCAGCAAAATAGCCTCAGGTTCGCGGATCAGCATACGCGCCAGGGCGACCCGCTGCTGCTGCCCGCCCGAAAGCAGGGCAGGGCAACGGTTTTCCAGGCCGTCAAGGCCGAATTGATGTATCCGGTCAAGGGCTTTCCGTTTTTTCTCCGGGCCGGTCCCTTTGCCGGAAAGTCCGGCAATGATATTTTCCAGCGCCGTCATCCGGGGGAAAAGGGCGTAGTTCTGAAACAGATAGCCCACCTGCCGCGCCTGGGGCTTGAGGTTTATTTTTTTTGCCGAGTCAAAAAGAGTACGGCCGTTTATCGAAATAAAACCTTCGTCCGGAGTTTCAATTCCGGCGATACATTTCAGGGTCATGCTCTTGCCTGAACCCGATACCCCCAGGATACCCAGGCAGGCGCCGGTACTGTCTCCGGAAGTTTCAAATTCCATTTCCAGGGTAAAACTGCGGGAAAGCCGTTTTCTGATGCGGATCTTAATACTCACCCAATACCCCTAATTCCCCTTTTGGGTCGCGGGAGCGGCGGCGAGAAAAAAGTTCATCAGGGCGACGATGATAAAGGAGATCAGCAGGATGATCAGTACATAGCCGTAGGCGCTTTCCATATCTCCCGCCGCCACTTCGGAGTAGATCGCCAGGGGCAGGGTGCGGGTTTTTCCGGCGATGTTGCCGGCAATCATGGCGGTAGCGCCAAATTCTCCCAGTCCCCGCGCAAAGGCCAGAATCGCGCCGGAGGCGATCCCCGGAAGGGCGGTGGGGAGGCTCACTTTGAAAAAGATCGCCCGCTCGGACATGCCCAGGGTTCGGGCGGCGTAGATCAGATTCGGATCAAGCTGTTCCAAAGCGCCCCGTGCGGAACGGTACATCAGGGGGAAGGAGATCGCCGCCGCTGCCAGTACGGTGGAGAACCAGGAAAAGGCGATCCTGACGCTGAAAAAATCGAGAAAGAATTTCCCCGCCGGTCCCCGGACGCCAAAGATGTAGAGCAGAAAAAACCCCGCCACCGTGGGAGGCAGCACCAGGGGCAGGGTGAGGATTCCGTCGAGGATCATCTTCCATTCCCTGCGCCTGATTCCGGCGACAAATTGTGCCGCCAGTAATCCAGCCAGGAAGGTCACCATAATAGCCGCGGACGCGGTTTTCAGGGAAATCAGAACGGGCGACAGATTCACGGTTTTCTCTTTTTAATTTGCCTGGGAAAATCCGTTGGCCTTGAATATCGCAAGCCCCTGGGGAGAGGCGAGAAAATCGAAAAAGAGTTTTGCTTCTTCCGGATGTTTTGAGGCGGAACTTATCCCCAGAGGGTAGATCACGGGACTTGCAAGGAGGCCGTCAGGACACTCGGCGATAATCTCTACATTATTAATGGCCGCCGCATCGGTAGCATAGACCACCCCAACTTCGGCACTGGCGGCAGAAACCCAGCTGGCCACCTCGGTTACATTGGAACCAAAACTGGCCTTGGCCGACACGGCGTCCCAGATACCGAGGGTCGTAAAGGCTTCTCTGGCGTATTGCCCTGCCGGAACGCTTGCCGGGTCCCCCAGGGCAATCACCTTAGCCTGGGTGATATTCCGGAATTCAGTTACCGCCGTCGTAGTCCCGGCGGGCTTGATTAACACAATTTTGTTTTCCAGCAGGGGCTTTACCGAAGCGGAGTTCATATACCCGCCTTTTACCAGATTATTCATCTGTGTTACCGCCGCGGACATGAACAGATCGGCCTCAAGGCCCTGTTCAATCTGGGTTTGAAGCTGTCCGGAACTGGCATAGGTTCCTTCCACCGTGATCCAGGGGTACTTTTTCTGGAATTGGGGGATAAGCTCATTTTCAAAAGAAAGACGCAGACTCGCCGCCGCGGCAATCATAATGCTTACCGGTTCCCTGGTTTCAGCCGGCGCCGCTTCCCGTCTGGCCGCCGCAAAAACCTGCCCCCCGGCAAGAAACAGAGCTGCCAACGCAATGGTGATTTTTACAGGACTTTTCCCCGTTTTTTGGAAATTCATCTATAATTCCTCCTAAAAATGAATCGATACTGGCGTAATAATATAACAAAACAAAATAAAACACAATAGGTAATTAAATATACCAAATAAAATACAACAAAAAATAACAAAACACGATATTCTCTTCCTTTTTCCTGAAGCCAGGGTATGGGTATTCAAATTGTCCATAACCAGGACGATCTTTGGTGAGGTCGAGGATCACGAGGGCAATATCTGTACTTTTTTTCCGATTCGTTTTCAGCTTCCCTTCCGGAAACTTCGCACACCCCCGTCAGCGGCCCATCAGGGCCGGCGCATCATTTTGACTGTCATGCCGGCCTAACGGCCGGCTTGGAAATTTGCGCCTTCGCGTCTGTTTAGCTATCGGCGGGCGGTCCGAAGAGGCGCAAAACTCCAGGTGAAAAACCGGAATTTTTACCGCGAAGCTTCGAAAAGCCGAATAAGTTTTTACTTCAAAGTCCTTTTTTGACCTCCTTCTCCGACTTTGCGGTGGATTTTTCTTCATATGCGCTGGCCCCCTGCTGGCGGCAATGGAACTGGTTATCCTTTTGTGTTATACTGAAGGAGGAGTATATCATGGCATTACCGGCGGAATTGACAAAAAACACACCCACCCTGGAGGAGTTCTGGGCTCTCTATACAAAGTCCCAGGAAGAGGCGGCCAGGCAATCGGCCAAGCGACAGGAAGAGGCAGCCAAGCGACAGGAAGAGGCGGCCAAGCAATCGGCCAAGCGGCAGGAAGAGGCGGCCAAGTGGCAAAAAGAATGGGAACGCAAAATGGCGGAATTATGGGCACTCCACAGGGAAACCGAGCGCACGGTGGACAGAGTGGGCAAGCAATTGGGCGATGTTCATAACCGTTTTGGTGAATTGGCAGAACATCTGGTGGCCCCCGGTATCGCCGCACGCCTGAACGAATTGGGGTATCACTTTAACGATCTTATCGCCGAAAATGTGAAGATTCAGGATGATTCCGGACTGAATATTCTTACCGAAATTGATCTGTTACTGAACAACGGGGATTATTCGATAGCAGTGGAGATTAAAAGCCGTCCTATGGAAAAGGATGTTGCCCACCATGTACGGCGGCTTGAGATTTTAAGGGAACACATGGACAAACAAAACGATCCGCGGAAGATCTGCGGGGCAATAGCCGGGGCGGTATTTCCGAAAGAAGTAAAAGATGCGGCAATAGCGGCCGGTCTGTATGTGCTTGAACAATCGGGGGATACGATGAAAATAGGCACCCCCAAAGATTTTAAGCCCCGTGAATGGTAAACGCAAGCGGTGAGACAGCCCTGCGTCTTCCATTGCCTCACGCGCCGAGAGGCTTAAGCCACTCCTCAATTTTCCGTTTTAGCTCTTGGATATCCCCGGCGGGATTGACAAAATCCGTCTCCGTTGCGACGGTGTTGCCCGCAAGCAGGAGCTTCAGTTTGTCCATGGCCTTTCCCTTGCCGCCGGCGTGGCACAGAAAAAGGGCGAGCTTTTTCCCGCTGATTTTTGTTTCAGAGAGAAAAGTCTCCAGCGGCGGCGCCGGGGAAGCGGCCCAGACCGGCGCGCCTATAATGATAAGGTCGTAGGCCGCCGCGTCAAAAACGTAGGGCTTGAGCGCCGGTTTTTTGTGCATAACAACCTGGGACCCTCCCCAGAAATATTTGGCAAAACCGCTGCGCTTTTTCTCGTTCTTTGTTTGCAGCCTGATGAGATCGGCGTTTAGAAGGGCCTTGATCTGTTCGGCGACAAGGGCGCAGTTTCCATCGCAGGAATAATAAACTACCGCTGTTTTCATAAACACTCCTCAAGGGCGGACAATCGGCCGCAGCTATCCGTTCAGCAGCATTTTATCGATTGCCAGTTCCTTTTTCTTGATGTCTTTGAAGCGCTGAATAATATCCATCGTTGTAAGTTTCGCTTTTTCCGCCGCCTCAATATCCAGGATGATCTCTCCTGAGTCCATCATAAGCAGGCGGTTCCCTGCTTCCAGGGCCTGGTTCATGTTATGGGTGATCATCATTACCGTAAGATTATACTCTTTCGCAAAGCGGAGGGTAAGGCTCATGATGAGTTCCGCGTTGTGGGGGTCAAGAGCGGCGGTATGCTCGTCCAGAAGCAGGAGACCCGGCTTGCTCATCACCGTCATCAACAGGGTAAGAGCCTGGCGCTGACCTCCCGAAAAAAGCTCAACGTTGTCATCAAGCCGGTTTTCCATGCCCATACCCAGAACGCGCAGCTCCCCGCGGAAACGCTCCTTCATGTTTTTGGTCAGGCTTATCCGCAGACCCTTATAGCCCTTTTTGAAGCAGATCATCATGTTATCCGCCAGGCTCATTTTCCCCGCTGTTCCCAGCAGGGGGTTCTGAAATATCCTGCCGATATAACGCGCCCGCTTAAATTCGGCTTCTTTGGTGATATCCCGTTCTTTGCCAGGTATCCCGCCGGCGCTTTCATCGCGGATAAAGATACGGCCCGATGTCGGTGGGCGGGTTCCGGCAATGGCGTTGTACAGGCTGGTCTTGCCCGCCCCGTTGGAACCGATGATGGTAATAAAATCGCCGGACTGTACCGTAAGGTTGATGTTTTTAAGGGCCGTGATGGTATCCCCAAAACCCTGGCCGAATACCAAACCGATGTTTTCCAGCCGTATCATTTCGCGGCTCCTCCGGCTGTTCTTTTTTTCGATTTCAGCCCGCTTCTGAAGCCGGTTTTGGAAATAACTATGCAGACAATTATCAAGAGGCCGGTGATCAGTTTGAGATCGTTAGCCGTCATGTTGATATAATAGCCGTAGTTACGCGCAAAGTACATCAGGCCCCGGTAGAGTATTGAGCCGAGTATGGCCCTGAGGGTCAATACGCCGATACGGTTGGAACGTATAAGAAACTCCCCGATCATAAGAGAAGCGAGCCCCGAAACGATCATCCCCTGGCCGAAGTTCACATCGGCAAAACCCTGATACATGGCGGCATACGCTCCGGCTACTCCGAACAATCCGTTGGCAAGGCATATTCCGGTGATCTTGAGGATGTCTGGATTCATCCCCTGGCTGATGACGAGCTGGGGGTTGGTTCCCAGCGCGCCGAGGCAGAGGCCGAAATCGGTATGAAAAAAAAGGTCCAGGATTATTTTGATTGTCACAATGGTAAAAAAACAAAAAATAATGACCGCCCACTGGCCGGGCATGAAAGCGGAAGCCCAATCGCTGATGCGGGAAAACAGCGTGGGAACTCTGATGAGCGAAAGATTCGCCCGGTTGCTCATTACCCGCAAATTAACCGAGTACAGCATGGTCATGGTGAGAATACCTGAGAGCAGATCAGGAATTTTAAGCCGCGTGTGGATCAGGGAAGTTATCAGTCCCGCCGCCCCCCCTCCGGCACAGGCCAGGAGCAAAGCAACGGGAAAAGGCGCCCCGCGTGAAAGCATCACCCCCAGGATACAGGCCCCCAGGGGGAAGGATCCATCCACGGTCATGTCCGCAAAATTGAGAATCCTGAAGGTGATAAACACCCCCAGTACCATAATACCGTAGACGAATCCTTCTATTAAGATGCCTTCAAGCATGGCCCGTTACTTTTCCGTCAGCTTTCCGTTCTCAAAGATCATGTTAGCCTGGGAAAGGTACTTTTGGGGGATCGTGATCCCCAGCAGTTTCGCGTTATCAAGATCGATAAAGAGATCCGATTCTGAAGGCTCGGTGAGGAATTTAACCGGCATATCCACGGGTTTTTTCCCCTGCAGGATGTCGGCGACCATATCGCCGGTAGCAAGACCCGCCTTGTAATAATTAAAGCCCGAACCGATAAGACAGCCGCCGTCCCTGATGCCGGTAACATCTCCGGCGAATATCGGCTTTTTAGCGTTGCCAAATACCTGGATAATCGCCGCCACCGCGGAGAACACCGTATTGTCGGTGGTCAGATAAATGCCGTCCACGCGGTTTACAATAGCCTCGGATGCCTGGCGTATATCGGCGGAAGTATTGATCGACTGGGTAACCAGGGCGATCCCCTGGGCTTTGCAAGCTTCCTCTACCAGAGCCAGCGCAGAAATGGAGTTGGCCTCCGATCCGGTGTAGATGTAACCCAGGGTTTTAATCCCCGCAATTTCCTTAAACATGGCAATATGATCCGCCGTGGGAATGGCGTCGCTCATGCCGGTAACATTCCCCTCGCCCCTGTCCAGGCTGGAAACCAGCCCCGCGCCCACCGGATCGGTAACGGTGGAGAAAACCACCGGTATGTCCTTTATCGCGTTTGCCAGGGCCTGGGCGGTAGGCGTGGCAATCCCGACCGCCACCGCGACTTTGTCGTTCTTGAATTTGTTCGCTATCTGGGTCGCGGTACTGGGATCGCCGTTGGCGCTCTGGAGATCGAAAACCGCGTCGATCCCCCTGGCCTTAATCTGATCCTGAATCCCCTGCTCACAGGCGTCCAGAGCCGGATGGGGCATGATCTTGGAAATACCAATTTTAATCTGCCCGGCTGCCGGTCTCCCGCCTTGCCCGCCCGCCGCTGCCAGTGCCAAGGCTGTACAGCACAAAACGACTGTCGTCAACATCTTTTTCATAGAGACACTCCTTTTTGTTTCTATAAATAATAACTGGGGACAGTATAAATTTTTTGGCGCTTTGTGTCAAATAGTCAAATTGTGTTTTAGCCCTTAATGTCTTCCTCCATACGGGCTATACTCTTATGTCATGCTTCCGTCTACCCTTGCCATTGTAAAAGCCATCCGTTCAATTCCCAGGGGAAAGGTCTCATGCTACCGTGATATTGCCCTGGCCGCCGGCCTCCCCAATGGCGCACGGCAGGTTGTGCGGGCGCTTCATTCCCTGTCGGAGAGGGAAAAACTTCCCTGGCACCGTGTTATCAGGGCTGACGGCAGCATAGCGCTGGATTCCTCCCGGGGTCTGGAACTACAGGCGGCCCTGCTGCGCTCAGAGGGTGTCGAGGTGTCAAAAGGCGGCCGGGTGGACATGGGAAAATATGGGGTGTGATAGCTGGACGCAGGCTGAAGGGCCGATTTGCCAACTACTGTTTCTAATTCTTTTCATAATTTAACAAAAAGTAACATAATATGATGTGGATAATTATAAAAAACCGACAAAAAAGCCTTTTTTTTATTTGACTTTTTACAGAAGCGGATGTATTATTACCCCGGTCAGGAGGTTATAGATGAAGCGAATTTTACTTGCCTGCGGTACGGCGGTTGCTACTTCGACGGTGGTGACCAGCCGCTTAAATGACGCGATGAAAAAAAGGGGGCTTGCCGGCAAATATACGTGCAGTCAGTGTAAAATCGCCGAAATTCCCTCAAAAGTCGCGAATTTTGACATTCTGATTGCCAACGCCAAGGCGCCTCCTGGCGTTACCGTCCCCACCATCAATGGGCTTCCCCTTTTAACGGGCGTCGGCGCTGAAAAAGTGTGGGACGAAATCGCCGAGCTTATCAGGGCGGAATGATTTCCCGTTTACAGGGCCTCCTGCGGGAAAATTATGTAAACGCGGGGCCTGCCGTTTCCAGCCGGCCTTACCAATTGCCGTTCCGGGGGCGGGGCAGCGGGCTTTATTGTAAACAAATAGTTTGGACGGGGTTTCCCCCAGGGGAAGCGGCTAATTCTGTCCGGGCGATGTTGAAATTTCAGTTGTTTAGGAGGAAAGGACGATATGCAGGTTTTTTTAAGTACAATCATTAAAATATTTAATGTGATCCAGGCGCCGGGCGCCACGGTAATGATGCCGGTTATCATTTTTATTCTCGGTGTTGTGTTGGGGGCGCCGATAGGGCGGGCGCTCAGGGCCGGCCTTGTTGTCGGCGTCGGTTTTGTCGGCTTGAATCTCGTAACCGGTCTTTTGGGCGGCGCTTTGGGGCCGGCGGTACAGGCCATGGTGGCGAAGTACAATCTGACCATGGACGCGGTAGACATTGGCTGGGTGCCTGCGGCGGCTATCGCCTTTGCTTCGCAAATTGGCGCCCTTATCATTCCGGTGGGCATTTTGGTTAACGTGGTGATGCTCCTCACCGGTACCACCCAGACGGTCAATGTGGATATCTGGAATTACTGGCATTTTGCCTTCACCGGCGCCATGGTAGACAGTCTTGGACAGTTGGCCGGCATGGGAAGCGGCCCCGCTTATGCGATGGGGCTTGCCGCCGCTGCGCTGAACATGGTGATCGTTATGGTGTTTGCCGACCGTTCCGCGGGCGGCCTTGAAAAGTACAACGAACTGCCCGGCATTTCCATTCCCCACGGCTTTACCGCGGCCTTTGTACCGATTGCCGCCCTGGTCAACCTGATACTGGACAAAATTCCCGGTATCAACAGGATCAAAGTCGATATGGAAAGCATCCAGAAACGGCTCGGCGTATTTGGTGAGCCGGTTCTTATCGGCGTGGTATTCGGCCTGATAATCGGTTTCCTTGCCGGTTACGCTCCTGTACAGGTTTTCCAGATGGCTATACAGATGGGCGCCGCGCTGGTGCTTATCCCCAAGATGGCCGCGCTACTTATGGAAGGACTTATCCCCGTTTCCGACGCCGCCCAGGGCTTTATTGAAAAGCGCTTCAAGAGCCATGGCAAGATTTATATTGGACTGGATTCGGCCATTGGTATCGGCCACCCCATCTGTCTTACCTGCGCCCTTATCCTGGTCCCGATAAGCATCTTCCTCGCGGTTATTCTTCCGGGGAACCGTATGCTGCCCTTCGCGGACCTTGCCGTAATTCCCTACATTTTCGTTCTGATCATTCCGATTACCAAGGGTGATTTTTTCCGCTCCCTGATTATCGGTTTAATTCTGATGATCGTCATGTTCTACTGTGGAAGCAGCCTGGTGGAGCTTCTGATGGTTACCGCCGCCAAAGCGGATCCTTCTACTTATGATCCCAGCGTGTACATCGGCAATTTCTCCAGTATCTGTGACGGATCAAACCCGCTTACCTGGGCCATCATCAATATTTTCAAACTCAAGTGGCTTGGGGCGATTGTACTTACCGCAATCTCCGTAGGACTGTCAGTCTGGAACCGGACCGTGATCAAAAAAGAAGCCAGGTCCGCCGCGTAAGCGTTTTGCTTTTCACGAAGAACCCGCCGTACAGCCGCTGCGGCGGGTTTTTTCGTATTGGATGCCGGAATGGAAACATGGCAGGATAAAACAATGGAACGTATCTACGAATTTGAAAAAAACGCGTACAGAAACAAGGTAGTATTGATAAATTACCTGTTGATCGGTATTTTCTGTTATGCAATTTACAGGATTGTCTTTGTGCCGAAATATGCGCTGCTCTGGGCGCTTGCCGTCGGGATTTGTGTGTATGCCCTGGCAAACAGCTACCTGCGGAAGGCCAATCCCCGGATTATTAAAGTCACCGATGAGGAAATTGTTTTTTCTTCTTTTGGCGAAAAACGTTTTGAAATAGCCAAATTAACCAGGTTCAGGGTAAAGGTTTCAACGCCGAATTATCAGGTGCTGGTGCGAGTGGCCGATTCGGAGGGCCGCCAGGGATCGTTCTGGGTGGTCTATGCCCTTTTCAGCGATAAAATGGATTTGCTGAAAGAGTTTGATTATCTGGAACGGAAAGTACACCCCGAATCGCTGAGGTTCAGGGGAAGGGATAAACTTGGCGTGTCCCGTCCGGCACAGGGCGGATAGGAGACGGCTCAACTTTTGATGAAGGCGGCTATTTCATCGAGGACGGCTTCGGCGGCCTGGCCGCCGGTTACCAGCGCCACGCCGTTAATGACCGGCGTGTCTACCGTGTCGGTGAGCAGGGCGGTACGGATAACAAGGTCAAAGCCGGGAGCCTGTTTTTTCAGTTCGGGAACCTTGCACTTGGTAATGGAATATTGGTTTCCCAGCCCCCGTTTTTTTAATCCGGTTTCAAGTTTATCCAGCGCCCTTACATAAATACCGGTGCCCGCGGCAAGTAATATTTTTTTCATCGTCCGCTCCCCTGGGAGTCTGTGGGGCTTTAGCCCAAATGATAAAGAAAATGCACAATTTTGTGCATTTTCTACCTTGCAGACTCCCAAAGGAGCCCAAAAATCCACAAGTCCCACAGGCTCCTAGTCAAAAGCCTGTCCCTTTTATGCTACCATAACGATACCGGCCTGTCCATTGGGAAAGGCAGGATATCGTCAATATTTGAGCGTCCGGTGAGGGCCATGATGAGCCGGTCCAGGCCGAGGGCGACTCCTGAACAGCGGGGGAAAGGTTTGCCCCGCCGGGGCAGAAAGTGTTTCCAGTAATCGGCATCCACGCGGTGTTTCACCACGGCGGATTGTTCTTTTGCGGCGGCCTCACTTTCAAAAAAACCGCGTACTTTTGCCGGATCGGTTTCCTCCGAATAACAGTTGGCAAGCTCAATGCTTTTGAAGTAGAGTTCCCAGCGTTCAACGGTTTTGCCGCCTGAGCGCTGTGCGAGACAGGGCACAAAGGCGGGGTAATCGAGCAGGGCGACGGGCCTTTCCCGCTTCAGGCGCGGTTCCACCGCGTGAATAAAAATTAAATCGTAGAGTACCGGGACATCCAGGCCCGGCGCTGGATTCAACCCCAGGCGGCGGGCCTCCGCTTCCATGTGCTCCCTGCTTTCAGCCGCTTCAAACAGATCAAAACCTGCCCAGCGGTCAAAGGCTTCCGCCACTGTTATGCGCTCAAAAGGCGGCTTCAGGGATTTTTGACCGGCGCTTTCGGCCAGGTATGCGAACAAATCTTCGGTTAAGACAAGCGAATCCGTATAATCCGCGTCCATAGTGTAATATTCCAGCATGGTGAATTCGGGGCTGTGCAAATGTCCGGCGGATTCTCCGTTACGGAAACATTTGCATATCTGGTACACGCTGGTCCGGTGTTGGGCGATGATCCGCTTCATCCAGATTTCAGGCGAGGGGACAAGCCAGTAAGGCCGGCTTTCGTGTCCGCCGTGCGGGACTATGCGGCGGGTTTCAAACACCTCAAGGCAGGATTCGGGGATGAGGTCCGGGGCCAATAGGGGGGTGTCAAGCTCAAGGTAATTTCGGCCGTCAAAAAAAGAACGGACCCGCCGGATAATCCGCGCCCGTTCCTGAAGCATTTCCAAATCCATTTACCTGTTCCCCTCTTACGCCAGGCGCCTGACGATTTCTTTCCATTGGCGGCCCCGGTCAAACTCGTTCAGGAACATGCCGAAGCTGGTACAGCCGGGGGAAAGCGCTACCCGGTCACCGGATCCGGCGGCTTGCAGGGCGGCGCTCACCGCCTTTTCCAGGGAGTCAAAGGGGCCTTGATACGCGCGGCCCGCCTGATCAAACAAACGGCGGAGTTTTTCGCTGCCGTCTCCGGCCAGGAGGATAAGCGCCTTTGCCAGGGGCGCGGCCCGCACCAAAGGGGAAAAATCGAGGTTTTTGTCGGCGCCGCCTGCGACCAGCACCAGCGGGGCGTCCCTGCCCAGAGCCTCCACCGCGGCGGCGGCGGCTTCAGGGACAGTGGCGGCGCTGTCGTTGTAAAAGGATATGCCCCCGGCCCGGTGGAACAATTCCAGCCGGTGCTCAATGCCGGGGAAGCCCCCCAGGGCCTCACGGATATACGCCGCCTCCAGACCCAGGCCAAGCAGGGCCAGGGCCGCGGCAAGGAGGTTTTTCTTCTGGTGATAGCCCGTCGTAAGGGGCCGGGGCTGAACCAGCTCGGCAATTTCCCCTTCGGCAAGACCGGGGGAGCTGAAGCCGTACAGCCGCGCCAGGCCAGGCCCATCGGGGTTGTTAAACCAGCCGCCTGAAATCCCCTCAGGCAGCGGCGCGCCGGCATACCTGAGGGGCCGGCCTCTGCTCTCTGCGTGAAAACTCCTCCCCCATTCATCGTCAGCGGCAACGGTAAAGTCCGTTTCATCCTGCCCCTGATAGATGATCCGTTTGTCGGCAACGTATGCTTCCATTGCAGCGTAACGGTCCAGATGATCCGGTATGATCGCGGTCAGCACCGCCGCCTTTGGCTTCAGCAGCGGGCCGCCGCCGCCCGGCATCAGGCGGCCTTTGAGATCCCCCAACTGCCAACTTGACAGTTCAAGCACTACGTCGTCTTCCCTGTCCAGATCGTCAAGAAACGTGAGGGGCGATACGGTAATGTTGCCGCCCAGCCATGCTTTGCCCCGCGGCGCGGCCCCGGCGGGCACGGAAGACCCGGCGGCGTTTTCCCGAATTTTGCCCAGCGCCCAATACAGGGCCGAGGCGGTATACGACTTGCCTTTGGAACCGGTTACCGCGCTAAGGCGGGCGGGACAGGCCGTCAGAAACAGGGAAATATCGGTTTCAATCCGTTTGGCGGCCCGCAAATAGGGAGAATCCGGCCGCACGCCGGGGTTTTTTATCACCATATCGGCATTTTTGAAGTCGCCGGTTTCATGGCGTCCCAGCACGTAACGGATGGAGGCTCCGGCCGGCCGGCCCGCAGAACCGGCCTCAAGCCGCTGTATTGAAGGGGCCAGTACCCGTTCATCCCGCAGATCGGTAACGGTAAGCTCCGCCCCGTGACGGAGCAGGTAACAGGCGGACTCAAGACCGCCGCCGTGCAATCCAAGCCCCATTACCAGTACTTTCATTCCCGAAAATTCCATGTTATGGTATTACCATGCAAGCAGGATCCTGTAAACGGGGGGATTATGTCCCAGCATGAAATTCCCGGCGCCGTCTCGGTGCTCACCGATACCGGAGAACCTCAGAATTTCGGCTGGTCACGGCAGCCGGGTTTTTTTTACGATCCTGCCCTTGTCTGGGCGCCCCGGCGAAAGATCTCCGAGTCCGACCGTTATATCGTTTTTACCCCTACGCACATGGTTACTTTTGAAGTCAAGGATGACGGCTATCTGGGCCACATGGGGATCTCAGTGGTATCCCTGCGGGACAAAAAAAGATCCACTCAGGCCTTTCAGACTTTGTTTCCGCTTGGTTCCTATGAAATGCCCACCGGCAGTGAGAGCGGCGCCATACGCTACCGGCGCTACAAGACGAGCATCGATTTTGTTCCCATGGAAGGAGGGGCGAGGATAATCAGGGTGGATGTTCCCAGGTTCGGCCACCACCGGCACCTCAGGGGGGAACTGGTACTGACCGGGCCGGTTATGGCGGAATCCCTGGTAACCAATATGGGCTGGCGCGGCGACAAAAACGCCTTCAGGTATTCCCGGCGTTCCCCCTGGTATACGGTCGAGGGGGTGATTCAGTTCGGCACGGCGGAAATTATTTTTACCAGGGGAAAGGCCTGGGGTATTTTTGAGTGGTGCCGGGGCGCGCGTCCCCGCGCCGATGTCCGCTATTGGGCCGCGTCCTGCGGCATGCACAAAGACCGGCTTGTCGGTTTCAGTGTGGGTTACAGTTCGGCGGATTCTTCAGCGGGCACGGAAAACGCTTTTTTCGCGGACGGCAAACTCCACAAACTTGACCAGGTGACTTTTCACATTCCCCCGTCAAACTGGCTCACCCCCTGGCGCTTTACCAGCAACGACAACCGCCTGGAAATGAGTTTTACCCCCCACCAGGGACGGATCGAGCGGCGGCGCCTGCTTCTCCATTCCTCCGCCAGGCGGCAGATAGCGGGCTTTTTTTCCGGCAAGGCGATCCTTGACGACGATTCAGCCGTAGAGTTCAACAATATCACCGGCTTCGCCGAGCGCGACAAGACACGGTTTTAGGAAATGCGCGAAATTACGATCTCCGGGGCAAAGCGCTGCAGGCTCAGCGAAGTTCAAACACTTCCCTTTCATATAAAATATAAATATCCTGCGCTTATAACATCTTGCTTTCAAATGAAAGCAAGATGCCCTTAAAACAGGCTTGACTGAAGAATTTCTGTTTTGGATTTGAAATTTTTTTCTAAAAAAAAGTAAAAAAAAATGGTAAAAATATGGACAAAGCTCCAATAGCGCGATATATTATGAGATAGGGGATTATGTTTAGGAGGCTTGGGCATAACCAAAACAAAATCGCACTGACAGCGCTAGGCTGCCGCAGATAAAACATGGAGGAAACAAAATGAATATGCAGAAAAAATCCTGGGCATTACCTTGGTTATTGGTAATGCCCGTCATCATGATCACTGGCTGCTTGAATCCGGTCGGATTCACCCCGCCCGAAATCAAAATATCGGTAACCGCGGAAAACTACAATTATGACGCGAATAACGCGATCTTATGGGCTGTCAATGGAATAAAGTCCGCCGCGATTACAAAAGTGATCGTTACCAGAACGAACGATCCTGAATACGTTAAGACCTATGAGAACACCGGCGGAGTACTTATACCGAGTCAGAAGAGACTGGCGTCTTTTCACAGACCGGCGCCCGCTCCTGACAGCATAAAGAACGACACGCCTGACATTTACCACTACTCGGTAGCGGTTACCGTAGGGGCTCATGAGTATGACGGGCGGAGCTATGGGGAACAGACTCTAACCTTCGTTCCAAAGGACATGCCGAAGCCGCTTGAAAATTACTACATCTTCCTCGTGAGGAGGGCGGACAAGACTCTGGGACTCGTAGACGAGGTACCGCCGACGGCTGATTACGACAGCGATACTGAAATTGTTAATCCGCCGATAAGTATTTCGAATCTGTTTCCGCTGATTGTAAAGAACCGTCTTGACGAAGAGATCCAGCTTGATCCTTTTACCGTAGGTACGGACATATATCAGGTAAATTCCATTTCCGGGCACAGCCAGGATATAATCTACCTGCCGGCAGGTACTCACGCAACCAGGCTCAATTCACCCGAATATGGTCCGTTTAACACGATCATCGTGGCGCGGCCGCCGGAAGCCTCAGACTACATAACTTATCTCCACATCTTTAAAAACAACGCCGGGCAGTTAACTCACGAAGCCAATGGAGACGCGACGTTTAACTACTCGCTGGTAGTAAATACTACCCAGGACAGAGAGACTTACGGTACGCTGGCGATCCACAACTACTCGACGAGATCGATCTACCGCATCTACTTCTTCAAAGAGGGGGTGTATAACGACTACTTCTATATAAACGACATCTCAGGCAAGGGATTTGCCCAGTTCAGCTCGAAGACATTCGAGAACGCCAATGGAAGCTGGGTATTGATGGGTAATTACAAGGTCGTGCTCGAAGCGGAACAGGGAAACATCTCGGATCCTATCGATTGGTTCATCAAGCCGTATACCTCTCTGAATGGCGGCCCCAACTACCTTGAGATTCAAGACTCGGTCTTACCGCCAAGAGCCGTTATAGGATATTCGGTAATCGCAGATGGCGGAGAGGGAGATCCAAGAGATCCCGGCTACACAACTACGGAACTCACATTTACGTTTGACTCGGATCCGGGCGTCATTTCGGGCTTCGAAAAGGTCGCCGGACAGGCCGTATTTGGCACTCTCACGCGAACCGGGCCTGCAACATTTACGCTTTCCTGCGCCACTTCTGTGGTTCCTCAAGAGTACCTGACGTTCCGCTTTACGGACAGCGCCATAGATCCTTCAGTCAAGGGCGTTACCGTCTACAAACAAGACACCACGCCGCCGCCGGAAGATGTCTATACGTATCGTTACTTCTATGTCAGCTCGGGTGTAACGAATCCGATGCCGCTTCAACGGCACCAGTCGCACACCTTAAATTGGAGCTTTACGTATAAGAAGGTTACGTATAAGAACGGCGCTTATCATAGTGAAGAGTCCTTTACGCGGGACAACTTCGGCAGTTTCGTGATTGACGGTTCTTGCGACACCACAGGCAGCGACAGCGACAGCGACTACGTGAGGTTTAGACAGGGCGGCGCGTACGGAAGCAGAACGGCCTCGTTAAGGGTCGGCACATTCGTAAGCGGATTCTCTATGGCTAACGACGAAGAGCCGAGAACTAGCGGTCAGTGGGACTTCTATACCGCTCTTGACTTTAGTTCGGACGTGCAGAAGCTGCAAACCGATCTTGGCGGCGTAACAATCGAAGATATGCCGTCGGCTGATTTGCCGTTTTATTTCTGGGGATTCCAGATTGGCACGACTCATAAGGCGAACTACCAGCAGGTAACGTTCAAAATACAGAACAACTGACGGGTTTAATACGGCCGGCGGTGATGAACTGCCGGTCGTTTTTTAGGGAAATGACAACCATGGACAGGGCGGACAGACCGCGGATTTTTTCCCTAAGGAAGCACTGATTTATTCAATCGAGAATAAATCAGTGCTACTTTAATGTGGTTTTTTCGCAGTTTTCCGTAGGAAAACGAGAAAAATAATAGGGCAACGCTGATTAGCGTCA
>JAIROT010000057.1 GCA_031257385.1 Treponema sp. | reverse complement strand
TTATTGTCAATACAAAATCTAAAAAAGGTTTTCACCACCAGGGACGGCGTTCTCGAAGCTCTGGGCAGCGTCACCTTCGATGTGTATCCTGAAGAATTTGTTTCCATTGTCGGCCCTTCGGGCTGCGGCAAGACAACCCTGCTGAAAATCATTGCGGGCCTTAGCGACCAGAGCGAGGGCCAAATCATTGTCGACCGCGGGAACTTTGATCCCCGGCGGGAAGTGGGCTTTGTGTTTCAGAAGGCCCTGCTCCTCAACTGGCGGCGGGTCCTTGACAATGTGCTCCTCCCCATTGAGATACTCAAGCTGGATAAAAAGAAGTATATCCCCAAGGCCAGGGAGCTTCTCTCCCTGGTCGGCCTGGAGGGTTTTGAGCGGAGTTATCCCAATGAACTTTCAGGCGGCATGCAGCAGCGGGTTTCCCTGGCGCGGGCGCTGATACACGATCCCAAGATGATCCTCATGGACGAGCCCTTTGGAGCCCTTGACGCCATCACCCGTGAAAAGATGAATCTGGAACTTCTTCGGATATGGGCTGAATCAAAAAAGACGATAATTTTCGTCACCCATGAGATCAATGAGGCGGTCTTTCTCTCCGACAGGGTGGTGGTGCTTTCGGCCCGGCCTTCCCGAATGATCGATGCCCTGGATATTGATCTGCCCCGCCCGCGGACGCTGGATATCCGTACATCCCCCCGTTTTGGGGAATATGCCGTTAAAGTTTACAAGATGCTGGAGATTTAAGCCCCTCCGGACCGCAAAACAAGTTCCAGCTTGTGCCGAAGGGGAAGGCATGCGGCGCCCAGGGCGGCGGCCCGGTTTCCCAGAAGGCCCTGCTCAATAGTTACTGCCTGCAATGGGGTCGCCATGGCGCGCTTCTCCACCTCCCGGCTTATAAGTTTGGTGAGGAGGGGGCCGGTATCTCCCAGGGTTCCGCCTATGATGATTTTCCGGGGATTCATGGTATTTACAAGATTCGCAACCGCGATGCCGAGAATCCTGGCGATCCGCTCCATTCCCATTATTGCCGCCGCGTTGCCCCGGTTTGCCTCTTCGCCAATAAGCTCGCCGGAAAGGAGGGAATGATCGCGCAGAATATCCCAAAGAGGATTGGGCGGCAGTTTTTTGTTTTTTGCCGGCATTGATTTATGGATACCCCGGACTATCTCAACCAGGGCCTGGGAAGAGGCCATGGCCTGAAGGCATCCCCTCTTGCCGCAGCCGCAGAGCGGCCCTTCGGGATCAACCAATACATGGCCTATTTCTCCGGCGCTGAAATTGCTTCCTTCAAGAAGCACCCCGTCATTGATAAAGGCGGCGCAGATACCGGTGCCGACCCCGATATAAATAAGGCTTTTTACATTGCGGCCAACGCCGAATTGGGCTTCCGCCAGGCCGCTTGCCCGGTAGCGGTTCATTATGAGGGCATTTATCCCCGTAACCTTGCGCACGGTTTCCCCCAGAGCGACCTGCTGCCATCCCATATCATCGGCATGGATAATTACCCCGGTATTACTGTCCACCACTCCGGGGGAGCCGATCCCGATCAGGGGAAGCAGGGGGCCCGGCTTTTTTTTCAGCATAAAGGCAAGGCCCTTTAACAGGTTTTTTGTAAACTCGTCAACCGAAAAGCTGTCCACCCGCTCGGTATGCTCCCTGATTATTCTTCCATAAAGGTCCACGAAGAGAAAACGCCATTCATTGCCCGTAAAAGCCGCCCCCAGGGCATACCAGCGGCCCGATGAAATTCTCAAGGGTATTCCGGGACGCCCCCGGCCATTTATTTCGGTTTTTAGTTCCTCAATGAGACCTGCTTTGATCAGTTGAGAAGCGAGGGAAGACGCGGTAGTCCGGCTAAAGGAAAGATGTTCCGCCACATTTGCCCGTGCCGGGGGCGTATCCGCTTCTTCGATATAATTCAACGCGGCCTGGAGATTTTTCCATTCATCAGGCAGATGGGGTTTCACGGTTAATGCTTCCGCAGCCGCTATCCCCGCAGCAGGCGCACCCGCCCCGCGGCGAAATTAATGGAAATCTTCGTGTCTTCGGGGAAAATCTTCCTGGAGGCCGGATCGTCAATCTGGATCAGAATTTCGCCGTGGGCGGTTTCCACATAGGTCTCGATGCTGTGGCCCAGGTATACGTTCAGGCGGATCGTTCCGTCCACAAAACCGGCGCCCGGTTCCGCGATGCGCAGGGACTCGGGCCGCGCCATGATCACCGCCTTTCCGGACATTTCCACGTCGGCGGCAAAGCGGCTTATATCGAGGCTTTTGTTCCCCAGGCGGCAGCGCCAGGCGCCGTTCCGGCTCTCAGGTGAAGCGGGCAGTTTTTCACACAGGTCCACGGGAAAAAAGGCCGCCTTCCCCACAAAGCCCGCCACAAATTTACTCGCCGGATCCTCGTAAATTTCCTGGGGGCTGCCGATCTGTTGAATCTCCCCGTCTTTCATTACGATTACCTGATCGGAAAGGCTCATGGCTTCGACCCGGTCATGGGTCACGTAGACCGCGGTAATCCCCAGGCTCTTCTGAATCCGCCGGATCTCCACCCTCATCTGTTCCCTCAGCAGGGCGTCCAGATTGGAAAGCGGCTCGTCCAGGAGAAGCACCGAGGGCTCCACGATAAGGGAACGGGCCAGGGCGACCCGCTGCTGCTGGCCGCCTGAAAGCCTGCCCGGAGCGCGGTCGTACAAGTCGCCCAGTCCCACCATGTCCAGGGTTTCCCGCACCTTGCTTTCGATTTCCGCCTTTGGAAGCCTCCGCAGTTTTAGCCCGTAAGCCACATTTTCCGCTACCGAAAGATGGGGAAACAGGCCGTAGCTCTGGAATACCGTGGCGGTGTCCCGCGCGTTGGGAGGCAGCATGGTTACGTCTTCCTCGCCGATGCGTATTTTGCCCGAAGAGGGCAGCTCAAAACCGGCGATCATCCTCAGGGTGGTGGTTTTGCCGCAGCCGGAGGGCCCCAGCAGCGTTACCAGTTCCCCCGGCTTCACGGTAAAATTCGCGTCATGCACGGCGATTATGTCCGGCCGCCCGGCCCGCCGGCTCCGGACATTCCTGAAAATCTTGCTCACCCCTTCCAGGGTTACCGAAACACTGCTCTTTTTCGCCATAACACTACCTTTTCTTCATCGAACTATGCTCTTCTCGGTAAGGCGGCGATCCCGAACCACCAATTGCATAACACCGAAGGCCGCCAGCACAATGATAATCAATACGGTGGAAAGCACACTGGCAAGGCCGAAGCGCAGGTTTTCGGAGAAGTTATAAATCTGCACCGTCAGGTGATACCATCGGGCGGAGATGAGGAAGATAACCGCGCTCACCGCGGTCATGGAACGGACAAAGGTGTAAGACATACTGGTTAAAAACGCCGGCCGGATCAGGGGCAGCACTACCGAGCTGAAAACTTTGGACATATCCGCTCCCAGATCCTGGGCCGCCTCTTCAATGGAAGGGTCAATCTGCCGCAGGCTTGCCGCGCCGGTCTCAAGCCCCACCGGCAATTCGCGGATGATGTAGTTAATTACAATGATAGCCGCGGTTCCCACGATGAGAAACGGCGGTTTGTTAAATGCCAGAATATAGGAGATACCAAGAAGGGTACCCGGCACCGCGAAAGGCGTCATCAGGAGAACTTCAAGCAGGCGCTTGCCGAAAAAAGTCCGCCGAACCACGATAAGCGCCGCCGCCATGGCGATAATCCCCGCAACGGGTGTCGCCGCCACCGCCAGGGTAACGGTATTGGCAATGGACTGCCAGCCGCGGGAAAGAGCCTCGCCGATGTTTGACAGTGTAAACGAATAATCTATGCCCCAGTTTTTCACGAAACAGCCGGCAAAAATGGTCCCGTACAGGCTCACGATAAAGACAAGGCAAGCCGCCACAAAGACCGTCAGGATTATCCGCACCGGTCTGGTGGCAAGTTCGGCCAGGCGGGTCGAAGGTTTACCCGTTACGGTGACAACGCTTTTTTTGTTGACCCAGTAACGCTGGACAAAAAAGGCGCTCAGGGTGGGCATGAGCAGAAGCAGCGAAAGCGCCGCCCCGCCGCCCAAATTGCTTCTGCCGGTTACTTCGATATAAGCCTCCACCGAAAGAACGCGGTAGGAACCGGCCAGCAGCAGGGGATTGGCAAAGTCCGCCAGCGAATTGGTAAACACCAAAAGCCAGGCCGAAAGCAGCCCCGGCAAAGAGAGGGGCAGGGTGACGGTGAGGAAAGTCCGCAGCCGCGAGGCTTGCAGGTCCAGGGCCGCGTCTTCCACGGTGGAGTCAATGCTTTTCAGGACGCTTGAAAGACTCATGTAGGCAATGGGGAACATTCCTATGGTCTGCACCAGCACCAGCCCGCCAAGCCCGTACACTGAAAAATGATCGATCTTCAAAAGCTGATGGGTGATAAGACCGTTATTGCCGAAGAGCAGGATGATCGAAAGGGTGAGGGAAAAGGGCGGGGAGATAACCGGCATGGTCGCCAGCGTACCGATGAGCTTTTTCCCCCTGACGGCAGTGCGCTCGGTAAGAAAGGCGAACGCGAAACCGATGAGGGTGGAAACCGAGGCGGTAATGATCCCCAGTTTAATCGAACCGTAGAGGCTGACGAGGTAATTGGGGGAAAAGGTCCGTTTCCAGATGCCGGCAGTGAAGGCCCCGGCTTCCATAAACGTAAGCCTGAAAGATTCAAAGAGGGGATAGGCCACAAAGACCAGGGCAATTCCCAGAAGGAAAATCACCGCGTAGCCGGTAATGGGGTCCCGCGCGAACAGGGCAACACCAAGGAGGCCGGAGAAGATCAGCAGGGCTATAAGCGAAAGATTACGGAGCAGCTTTTCAAACTGGACCGCGCCCCCTTCGGGCACGGCGATCATCACCGCCCCGTTTATGTCAAAACCCGACTCGTCGGGGATGGGGAGAAGGTAGAGCCGCATGGACTCAACGGTCCCGCTCAGTTCATAGGGGAGAAGATAGTAAACGCTCTCCAGCCCCTTTTGAAATTCCTCCCCGCCTCCGTACTCCGTCCAGAGCCGCACGGCGGTATCTGTCCCCGCCAGCGGACTAAAGTTGAAATCCCCGTCAATACCCAGGATCAAAGCTTCCCCGCCCTCAAGCACTTCCCCGGTGCGGTTGAGCCAGTCCTGGTAATAGGAAAGATCAGGTAACGGGGAACCTTCCGCCCCAAGCCGCTCCGGAGGCGCCGGCGCGGTCCGGGCGAAAAGGCTCGCCTCTTTCAGGCTGTTTTGTGTATAGTACGAGCGGAAAGAACCCAGTAGCGAACGGTAGATCCAGACATCGCATACGATGAAGACCAGGAGCGCCGCCAGAAATTTAAACAGGTTCTTTTTTACTGCCATTGAACCGGGCCCCCGCCGCCCGTTAAGCCGGTATCAGCGTTTGGACTCGATTTCCGATGTCCAGCGGTCAAGCAGCCGTTTCTTGTTGACCGCGTCTCCGTCCCACTGCATGTTCTGGTTGATCGTCTTGATCTGATCCAGGGAAAGGGCCAGGGGATGTTTTTCCGCGCCGTTGGCAACCAGTACCAGGTACCATTCGGTAAAGAGCTTTTGGGCGTTTTTGGAAGAAAGAATCCAGTCGTACAGCCGACGGGCGTTCACCTGATCCTTCCCGTTCCTGATAAGGGACATGGAAGCCAGTTCGTAGCCGGTGCCCTCGGAGGGGGCATAGATCTCCACATTGGCGCCCTCGGCCTTGAGCTTCACCTGGTCATGGGCATAACCGATGGCAATGGGAATTTCGCCGGTGGCCACGCTTTTACCCGGCGCGGAGCCGGAACGGGCGTACTGATCCACATTGGCGTCGAGTTTTTTCAGATAATCAAAGGCGGCATTTTCATTGGCGTTGTTGAGCGTCCTGACAGTGGTGATTACATTGTAGGCCGTGCCGGAGATATTGGGATTTGCCATTCTGATCTGGCCCTTGTACTCCGGCTTTAGAAGGTCCGCCCAGCTCCTGGGCGGAGTCAGCCCCAGGGCCCTGGCCCGGTCAATATTAGTCACGAAGGTAAGCGGCCCCACATACAGGCCGATCCAGTAATTCTTCGGATCCCTGAATTCCGCCCTGGTATTGGCGGCAAAGCGGGACTGATACGGAGTGGTAAGATCCTTGGATTTCGCGGTGATATGGTCCAGCCCAACCCCGCCGACCCAGATCGACGCCTGGGGATTGGCCTTTTCGGCTTCCATCCGGGCCACCGCCTCACCGCCGGAAAGCCGGACAAAAGACACCCTTATGCCGGTTTCCTTCTCAAACTGCTCAAAAAGGGCCTTTGCCAGCGGTTCTTCCAGGGTGGTATAAGCCGAAAGGGTATTCTGCGCCCACAGGCCCGACGCCAAAATCAAAAACAAAAGAAAGAGAATGGTAAAACGTTTCATTTATGTCCCCATTTAGGTTAAAGTTTCACGGGCCGACGGCCCGGGCCATAATATAGTATATTATGACAAACCCCAATTATTATACACCATAATACCATAAATACGCCAGAAAATTCAAATAAACATCAGGGTATGGGTGCAACTTTTTTTTTCGGGGCAGTCAAACACCCCCGGCAAAGCCGGGGGCTTTTTTGTGCGCCCAGCATGGGCAGTAACTTGGCGGTGAAAGTCCGCTACACGCTTGGCAGTAGGAAGTGTTAGCCAAAGGCAAGGGTGTCCATCGTGAGGTGGAATCTGAAGGAAGCCG
>JAIROT010000306.1 GCA_031257385.1 Treponema sp. | reverse complement strand
CCGGTCAATGACTTCTGGGGGAGTATTATTCATTTTTTTGTGCAATTCGTATCACGCACGGCACGGCATAGCCTTTTCAAGTCTCACCGGCATAGCCGGTGGTTTACGGAATACAATTACATCAACATCAAGCGAATGGAACACGCGGCCTCGCTGCTCCGCGGTACCGGCGACTATATCCAGGAAATAACGGAACAATGCGGGTTTCTGGACATCAATTATTTTTCACATCTCTTCAAGCGGCATTACGGGCTGCCGCCAAGCAAGTTCCGCAAGGCAAGCAGGGGGATGTAAAAGGGTGTATACCGCTTTAGGCAAGAAAATATCACCAGGTAAAACGCCACAGGAATCTGCCCGTCAGGAATTTGCGGGACGCGCCTTGCGGCATTGGCGCCGAATAGTTACAGTAAAGTAAATGGAAATACTTAAAAGCGCCGTTGTCGGCCTGGGCCGCATCGCGAGCCTTCTGGAAGACGACAGCCTCCGGGAGAAACCTTGCACCCATGCCGGCGCGATTGCCTCGAGCGGTGACTGCCGCCTCGTCGCCGGCGCGGACATTGACGCGGAAAGGCGGCGTCTTTTTGCCGAACGCTGGAAGGTTCCGGTCTACAAAGACGCGGCGGCCATGCTTGCCGAACACAGGCCGGACATTCTCCACATCGCCACCCACCCGGACAGCCACTACGATTACTGCCGCCTCGCCGCGGAATATGGCGTCCGGGCGGCTGTCTGCGAAAAACCCCTTGCCGGCAGCCTCGCGAAGGCGCGGAAGATCGCCGCCCTGCACGAAAGCGGCCGCATCCGAATCATCACCAACCACGAGCGCCGCTACTCCGCCGATTATGTTGAGGCGGCGGCAATACTTGGCGGGGGCCGTCTTGGCGAGGGCCAACTTGGCGGGGGCCGACTCGGCCCCCTGCTCGGCGTAAACGCTGCGCTTTACATGGGAAAGAACCGGCGCCTCATCGAAGTACTCTGGCACGACGGCACCCACCTGGCGGACGCCCTCATGTTTCTAACCGGCTCCCGGCTTAAGCACGAAAAACGCTGGGGCGCGAAACTCAGCGCCCGTTCCGGAACCGCCTGGCTTGCGGGGTATCTGGAACCCCCGGGCGGCAGTAATACTGTTATGGAAAGGCCGGCGCCCTTTGTTATCGAAGTTGGGGCCGGGCGGGATCACCTGGTTTTCGAACTGGAATTTTCCTGTGAGCGGGGAAGGCTGCGCATCGGCAACGCGGTGTTTGAAGTATGGGAAAGTGTTTCTTGTCCTTATGCGGAAAAGTTCCGCTCCCTTGAAAAAACGCGGGACGGCTTTGACGGCCCTACCGGTTACTTTGCCAATATGACGGCCGACGCCGTCGCCTGCGCCCGGGACCCGGCATTGGAACCCCGCTCAAGTGCCCTTGACGGCCTCCGCGTGATCAAGTATTTAAACGCCCTGTAAGAGATTCCCACGGTACTATTTGGGCTGACTTTGGCGATCCCGGCCAAAGTCCCACAAACTGTTTAAGGCAAAAGGTGTTCGGACAGGGATTGCCGCTTGTCGTCGGGAAGCGGGGCGCTCTGTTCCGAGGCGAAGTCGTAGTAGACAATTACGGCGCGGCCCTTTGCGCAGAGGCGGCCGACCTGCCACGCCTCATGGTAAACGGTAAAAGATTTATTGCCTATTTTTTCTACCCATGTTTTTATTTCCACTTCCGTGCGCAGGTACATCTGATCCAAATAATCGTAATCGGTATGGGCCAGGATAAGGGGAAAATTCTCCCTGGCCGGTATTTTTGTATATGGGACAAAGATGTCGAGAAGGGAATTTCGGGCCAACTCAAACCAGATAGCCAAAACCACGTTGTTAATATGCCCCAAGCCGTCGGCATCGCCGAAGCGGGGCGTAACGGTAATCGTAAACAAGTGCTGCCTCCAAAAGATGTTTAGGTAAATTATGCGCCGTATTTATGCGATCCGCATTTACATTCTAATAATGCGCGGCGGCGTATTCAACCCAGCCGCCCGCTTCCACCAGGGATTTTTCGAAGTTTTTAAGGACGAAGGGGACTATCTTCTCCCTGTTTCCGGACCTGAAGGTCATCTCCTGTTTTTCCGTATCCACAAAAAGTTCCGTTCCCGTTCCCGCGAATTCCCTGAAAAGCCCATCTACCGTTTCCGGCGGCAGTTCGCAGGCGATCATGCCGCAGTTGTACATATTCTGCCGGAAGATCCGGGCGAAACTTTCACCGGCCACAATGTTGATGCCGTTAAGTTCCAGTACCCAGGGCGCGTGCTCCCGGGAACTGCCGCAGCCGAAATTTGCCCGGGTAAGAATGGCCCCTTTGCCGGGAATATCCCGCTCCGGTTCAAAACCCGCAAGCTTCAGATCCTCCAGGATGTGGGGCCCTAAGGCTTCTTTTGTATTCTCCGTCAAATACTTTGCCGGAATAATTTCGTCGGTATTGATGTCGCTCCGGTCAAGAAATAAAACTTTTCCTCCGAATTTCTTCATAGTTTCCTCCATAAGGGACAATACAGAATATCCTCTGCGTAGTATTTCTGTCAGCGATTCCCCAGGTCTCCGGGACCGGCGATGCTGCCCGCCACCGCCGTTGCCGCGGCGGACACCGGACTCATCAAATGTACCATGCCGCCCTTTCCCATGCGGCCGAAGAAGTTCCGGTTTGTGGTAGAAGCGCATACCTCGCCTTCCGCGAGTACGCCGTTCGACATGCCGAGGCACGCGCCGCAGGTAGGATTGGTAACGCAGAAACCCGCCTCCATGAAAATACCGATAAGCCCTTCCCGAAGCGCCTGCGCGTAAACGGAGGGGGTCGCCGGCGATACAATCGCCCGTACTGTGGGCGCGATCTTTCTGCCTTTCAGTACGGCCGCCGCTTCCCGCAGGTCTTCGATGCGCCCGTTGGTACAGGAACCGATGTACACCTGATCGACCCTGGTCCCCCTAAGGCTTGCGATGGTCTCTACCTCGTCCGGCTTGTAGTTCACCGTTGCCAGGGGCTCAAGCGCCGTGCAGTCAATGTCCACAACGGCGGCATAGGGCGCGTCATCATCACTATTCCACCGCGAAAAATCTTCAAGCGCCTTTTCTCCGGAGGCGTATTCTTCCCTAATAAAGGGCCAAAGATATTCAACAGTAATACTGTCGGGCATACAGATGCCGGAAGTCGCCCCGGCTTCCACCGCCATATTGCAAATCGTCATACGGCCTTCCATGCTCATTGCCCCGGCCGCCGGACCGCGGAATTCCATCACCTTGTCGGTGGCCCCGGCAACGCCGAGTTTGGCGATTACCGCGAGGATAATGTCCTTGGGGTAAACACCCTTTCCGGGCGCGCCGTTTAAATTGACGCGGATCGTGTCCGGCCGCCTAAAGACGCACACGCCCTTGAGTATACCCACCTCCAGGTCCGTAGTCCCAACACCGGCGGCAAAAGCGCCGAAAGCCCCGTGGGTACAGGTGTGGCTGTCCCCCATGATCAGGGTAAAACCCGGACGCACAAATCCCTTTTCCGGGAAGATCGCGTGACACACGCCGTTACGGCCTATGTCGAAAAAATCCCTGATATTGTGCCGCCGCGCCCAGTCCCGCAGCGTCTTTCCCTGTTCCGCCGTTTTTGAATCTTTCGCCGGGCTGACATGGTCAATTACCACCTTGATTTTTGACACGTCGAAAACCCGGTCCATGCCCCTTGTGACAAGATCGTTTATGGCGATAGGCGTGGTGATCTCGTGACAGAACACCCGGTCCAGCCTCAGTACCCAGGTATCCTCCGCAGGTTTGTCCACAACATGGGCGTCAAAGATCTTTTCCGCTAATGTCTTCCCCATACAATTCTCCTTCGTAGCCTATTTTATCCTTTATAAATTGCTCATATCGGCACACGGTCTAATCAAGGCATTGATTCGACTATACTACAATATTACTTCCGGTTTCAAGGCTGTGCCGCGGCCTGTGGAGAAGGGGGGCTGAGTGCGTTTTTGGTGTCCATGCCGCACGGTGAGATGCCCGGTAAATGCCGCGACAAAGAGCAATGTCGAAGAATCCGCAGAAGCATGGGTCCTAAATTACGCTACGGCTGAATAGTTACTAAAAATCAGGAATAATAAAAGGCGTATTTTTCCATGGCGTCCATAAGGGCCTTGACATTCTTCAGCGGAAGACCGGGATATAATCCGTAGATCATAGTCAAACCGCCGTCCTTGCCGCCGATTTTTGTTACTTCCTCGTGGATTAACGCGTCAATCTGCTCCGGGGAACCTGACGCGGTAACTTGCTGCCGGTCGATGTCCAGGTCCACACAAATTTTACCTCCAAGCCTATCCGCTATCCAGTCAACGCCGTTTACTCTATCCTGAAGGTTAATTACGTTTATACCGTCATCAATTAAATCGTCAATCAGCAGCCGTATGTCGCCATCTGAATGCATGTGAATAATAATATTTTTGTCCCTGGCAGGTTTCATCAGCCGTTTGTATGACGGCTTTATATAGCGCCTGAATAATGCCGGTGAAAGCATGGGGCCGGACTGCAATCCCAGATCTTCCGCATAGGTGATAATATCGCAGCCCATATCAACATACCGGTTAACTATAGCCATATTGAATTGTTCCAGCTGTTCAATGAGGACAAGAAGGTTTGGTTCCTCTTCGACCATATCTATCACTACATTTTCATAACCCCGCAGATCACAAAGCTGCAGAAAAGTATGCCCGTGGCGAAGTCCGCCGTAAATAACATTACCCGTTTCCCTTGCGCGCCGAATCCGCTCCTTCTCCTCATCCCAATCAACGCACATCAATCCGTTGCTTGTATCCGGATCGGGCATTTTGTAACGGGCAAAGGCTTCCCAATCCGCAAGGGGATGCTCTACCACGGTGCCTGTTATGCCGTCCATGACGGTTTTCCAGACACACCCGAAGCTGTCCGTATAGGGACAGGCGGCAAGGGCATTGGGCAAATAATCCGGCCGCATTGAGGACGATGGCCGGATAAAATCGGGGAAGAGGAACCGGTGTTCTTCCATCAGATCGAAAAGCGCTTCCCGGGGATATGTATTATAACAGGCGTCGTTAATATGAAACGTCATCGGTATATAGTCGGGCCGTTCAAAACGGATAGCCTTTAATAAATTTTTGTCCTTGTGTATTAAAGCTTCGCTCATGCCTTTGG
>JAIROT010000176.1 GCA_031257385.1 Treponema sp. | reverse complement strand
CACTGGTCGATAGAGAATCAACTGCATTGGATGCTGGACATCGTGTTTCGGGAAGACGAGTGCCGGGTAAGGACCGGGAATGCTGCGCTGAATCTGAATATACTGCAGAAAATGGCGTTACACCGGTTGCGAAAAATGACGATGGAAAAGAAACGGGTCAGCGCGAAACGCCGCATGATGCATGCAGCCCTCAATGAGGATTTCCTGTATCAGGCTTTGTTTGCAGAGTAAACGCCGATGCCCTGATCTCACAAGGGTACTTGTTGACATTGGGGAATTTAGGTTATAAACTAAATAAGGGAGCGTAACAATGCGGACTATCAATTTGGGGCAGACGGGGTTTCAGGTTCCGGTTGTCGCGGTGGGGTTTTGGCGGCTGAGTAAGGTTGGCAAGGCAGAGGCCGAAACTTTTGTTAAATCCGCCCTGGACTTTGGGGCGTACTTTTTTGATCATGCCGACGTGTATGGCAGGGGGCTTGCCGAGGAGATGTTCGCCGAGGCCATAGGGATGAGTCCCGCCGTGCGGGAGAAGATCATACTGCAAACCAAATGCGGTATCAGGCCGGAAGCCGCCTTTGATTTTTCCCGGGATCATATTCTGAAAGCGGTTGATGCCAGCCTCAAGCGGCTCAAGACCGATTATATTGATGTGCTGCTCCTCCACCGGCCCGATGCGCTCATGGAACCGGAAGAAGTAGCCGAAGCATTCGGTATTCTCCAGGGGAAGGGTAAGGTTCGCTACTTCGGGGTATCCAACCAAAAGCCCATGCAGATTGAGCTGCTGCGCAAATATGTAAAACAGCCCATTGTGGCGAACCAGTTGCAGCTTAGTATCGCCCATGCGGGAATGATTCGCCAGGGCATTCATGTCAACTCAATGGATGACGCGGCGGCGGATCGTGACGGCAGCGTGCTGGATTACTGCCGTTTGCATGGCATCACGATTCAGCCCTGGTCCCCCTTTCAGTACGGTTTTGATCAGGGAACCTTTTTGGAAAATCCGAAATTTCCGGAACTGAACGCGAAGCTCGTTGAGATCGCGAAAAAATATTCGGTCTCCAATACCACTATCGTCATGGCCTGGCTGCTCAGGCATCCCGCCCGTTTCCAGCCGGTTACCGGTACTATGAAACCGGAACGCCTGCGGGACTGTGTTAAAGCCGCGGAAATCACCCTGAGCAGGGATGAATGGTACGCTATCTATCTGGCCGCGGGAAACGTGCTGCCCTAAATCTGGATTTGTCCGGAAACCCGAGGGTTTAGCCCGCCGTTAAACAGGTTCCCGAACAAGACTACTGTTTTTTAGCGAGGTATTATGTTAGGTCCACTGGTTAACGCTCTGGTTGTTATAGTGTGTTCCCTGGCGGGATGTTTTCTGATCCGGGGCATTCCGGATCGCTTTGAAGATCTTATCAAAAAAGCCATCGGTCTTTCCGTTATATTCGTGGGGATTCGCGGGGCTTTGGAAAATGAGCGCATACTTCTCCTTATTATGAGCATGGTGGCAGGTGCGGTTATCGGTGAACTTATCAACATTGATAAATGGATGAACCGCCTGGGGCTTTGGGCGGAGAAAAAGCTCGGCCTGTCAGGAGGCGCCGCAAATTCGAAGCGGAATTTTTCCAAAGGATTTGTCTCCGCCAGTATTATTTTCTGTAGCGGCTCAATGGCCATAGTCGGCTCCATGCAGAGCGGCCTCCAGGGAAACCACGAAACGCTTTTCGCCAAATCGATTCTGGACGGCTCCATTTCGCTGGTCTTTGGCGCTTCCCTGGGGATAGGCGTCGCCTTTTCCGCCCTGCCGGTGCTGCTCTACGAGGGGGCCATTGTCCTTGCGTCTCTGGTAATCAGGGATTATCTCGCGCCGGAAATCATCCGCGAAATGTCCGCTGTGGGAAGCCTCATTATCGCGGGCATAGGGTTTAACTTCCTGGGCGTCAAAGAGATCAAGGTGGCAAACCTGATTCCCGCCATGTTTATCCCCTGGGCATATCTGGCCTTTATGTCGCTGCTGGCTTGAACCGCCGGGCGCACACGCAAGCCGCTGCTTTTCGTGTGTTTACGGCTCATTTTTTCATATTTCCCGCAATTCACTAAAGCGCCGCGCGTCTGTACGCCATTATAGGTATGCGCCGGGAAACGGCGCGGAATTCTTTGTTGCGGAGATTGGTATGAAAAAACACAAGGTGTATCGAAGAGCGGCGCCCTTGCTTTTGGCGTTTGCGGCGATGGTTTCAGGCTGCGCTTTTTCCGGAAGCGGCGGGGGAGAAGAGGCAGGGACAGGGCAAAAGGAAGGCGGGGGAAATTCTTCGGTAAGCATTATGACCTGGAATTTACAGGCCCTTTTTGACGGCGTTGAAAACGGGAACGAATATGACGAGTACCGGGAGGGGGCGGGCTGGTCAAACGAAAAATACTCGGGCCGGCTGAACAATATCGCTGCGGCTATTGGCAAAATAGAACCTTCTCCGCCTGATATCATCGCCATACAGGAAATTGAGTCCGCCCAGGTGCTGAAGGATTTGGCCGCCGCCCTTTCCGGGCAGGCTTACGTCTGGACCCATTTTGCCGCTAATCCGGAAATGTCCCTGGGGCTGGGCGTTTTGAGCCGTCTGCCGCTGGACGGGATAAAGGTTCATTCGGTGAATATTGACGGCGAGGCCGCGCCCCGGCCGGTACTGGAAGCGCGGGTCAGCTCGGACGGAGGGGAATTCGCGCTCTTTGTCTGTCACTGGAAATCGAAACTCGGCGGCGAGGAAGCCACCGAAGCTGCCCGCCGCTCCTCGGCGCGGATCATCCTCCGCCGGATACGGGAACTGGCCGAGGCGGAGCCGGAACTCCCGGTGATCGTCATGGGCGACCTCAATGAAAACTACGACGAATTCTACCGGCGAAGCGGCGCGGCGATAAGCGCCCTGCTTCCCGATGACCCCCGCTCCGCGGAGCTTGCCGGCCTGTACGTTCCTGATAGAGACGGCGGGGCTCTCGCGGACGAATTGCAAAAGGACTTTTTTATCATCAGCCGGGACAAGCCGCCCGCGCCCCGCTGCTTCCCGCAGGAAGCTGTGGCGTTCTATTCACCCTGGACCGGGGAGCTTGAAAATGGTTCCTATTATTACAAAAACGAATGGGAAACCATCGACCATTTTTTGCTTTCAAGGCAGCTTTTTGACGGAGCGGGCTGGGAATTCGAAAACAGCGCCCTGGCCGATTACCAGCCCTTTGTCAACTCAGGCGGACACCCGGCCGCGTATAATCCCAGAACAGGTTCCGGCCTCAGTGATCACCTGCCCCTGCTTTTGTTTCTGAGCTTGCGGGGAAGCTGAGCGGGAGGGAAGAAGAAGCGCTACAGGGGCAGGGCAGATTATTGTGCCTAAACATGGTACTATTCCCGGTAAGCCATGTCGTTTTCGGAATACCGGGAATTTTCGGTAGGTTTATCGCTTTTAGCCGGCGGTAACGGCGCATCCCATGCCGCGCTGCACAATGAAGGCAGGCGTATTCTCGGTCTGTTGGACGCCCAAAAACCGAAACGCGGGGATGACGCGCGTATTCAGATTACGGTTTCAGGCAGGCCTTATTTCGCCGACGCTCATGCGGATTTCAGCGTCTCCCATTCCCGAAAAGCCGCCGCGGTCTCTTACCTGTCCGCCCCTTCATCCGGCCCTTTGCGTACCGGCTGTGATATTCAATACGCGCCGCCTTCCCTCCGCTACGAAAATATAAGCGCCCATTTCTTTGATTCGCGGGAACGGCGCTATATTGCCGCCGCCGAAACCCCCGCCGGGCAATCCCTGCGCTTCTGCCATATCTGGACGCTGAAAGAAGCCTTCCTCAAGCTTTACGGCCTTTCGGTCGCGGAGATAGCGGAAACGCCCGTTTTTTCCCTTCCGGATTGGAAACCGGAAGCACAGGGGCCGCGTTTCTTTCTGTACGAAATGCACGGCAAGGCCGCAGAACGCTACGTACTCGCGGTGGCGGCGGAGCTTCCGGCGGAAACCCCTGAAACCCGCCCGGCCCTGAAGGAGCCTGAACTGTTCTGGTTTTCCGGGGAACGGATGGCCCTTACGCGGATCCCCCTTATATGCGTTAAAAGTCCGTGCGGAGAAGGGTGTTCAAATAAGTACATGGCGGCGAGTTCCATGTAGACCAATTTCCCTCTCTTTACCGGGTTTTATATGCCGCCGCCTGGAACTCCCTGCAATACCTCTTGCCACGCTGCGCCGGTTTATGCTAAATTGTCATTGTTTCTTGAAAATATAAGGAGGAAATCAAGAATGAAAAGAACTATCGTACTGGTACTGACGCTGCTTTGCGCGGCGTCGCTGGCTTTTGCCGGAGGCGGCAGGGACAGCAACACGGTTGCCATCGGGGCGGTTTTCCCGCTTTCAGGCTCGGTGGCGTTCTACGGAACTGAATCGAGGGACGGCGCGATCCTGGCGATTGAGGAGATCAACGCGGCGGGCGGGCTTCTGGGCAAGAAACTCACCCTCATTGCCGAGGATGACGAAGGGGACGGGGCGAAGTCGATTAACGCCTTCACCAAGCTCACCACCCGCGACAAGGTTACTTTCGTGCTCGGCTCCAGCACTTCGGGGGCCACGCAGGCGATGACCAGCCTGGCCCAGCAGGCGAAAGTGGTGCTCATCTCCCCCTCGGCGACCAATATCGATGTAACCAGGGTCGGCGATTTTATCTTCCGGGCCTGCTTTATCGATCCCTTCCAGGGTGTGGTGGGCGCCGATTTCGCCTATGGTACGCTGGGGAGCCGACGGGCGGCGATTCTCTATGACGCGGGCGCCGATTACAACACCGGCCTTGCCGAGTCGTTCAGGAACCAGTTCAAGGCTATCGGGGGACAGGTTGTCGCCGACGAGGCGTATCAGTCCGGAGACGTGGATTTTAACGCCCAGGTTACCCGCATCAAGGCCGCTAACCCCGACGTGGTGTACCTTCCGAATTACTACAACGATGTGTCCCTCCAGGCCAAGCAGCTCCGCGATCAGGGCGTTACCTGCGCCCTGGTGGGAGGAGACGGCTGGGACGGCCTCATTGACAACGCCGGCGATGAGGCGCTCAACGGGTACTGGTCCTCCGGCTTTGCCGCGGATACCACTGATCCCAAGGGCATAGCGTTTGTCAAAGCGTTCCAGACCAGGTTCAACCGCTCCGCTTCCCAGTTCTCCGCGCTCGGTTACGACGCGATGATGCTGGTCATCGACGGGATTAGGGCGGCAGGGAGTTACGACACCACCGCGGTTAAGAACGCCATGGCGAAACTCAGCGGCACTTACGTTACCGGTAACATCCGCTTTGACGCCAACCGCGACCCGATTAAGGGCGCCGCGATTCTGGAGATCGTCAAAAAGGACGGCAAACTCGCCAACGCCTACAAGACAACGGTTAATCCTAAATAAGGAAGTTTCCCAAAACTTCGGTTTTGGGAAAACCCTTAAGGGTTTGTTAAAAGAGGCGCGGATTATACGGTTTTTGGATTATAAAGGGGAAGTAATTTGTCTTTCCTTTGGTCTGTCTGTGTAATCCGCGTTTAACCGGCAGCTCCGGCTTTAACGGCGGACAAATGATCGTATTACAGCAGTTGATAAACGGTGTTTCTCTGGGCTCAATTTACGCCCTGATTGCCTTGGGTTATACCATGGTCTACGGCATAGTTTTGCTTATCAATTTCGCCCATGGGGATATTCTGATGGTGGGGGCCTACGCGGCGTTCTTTGTACTGGGCGCTGTCGGCGCGGGGCCTTTGGGGATGTTCCTCGCTTTTATTGTTTCGATGATTATCTGCGCCTCTTTCGGCGTAACCATTGAGCGCCTCGCCTATCGGCCGCTGCGCTCGGCCCCCAGGCTCAATTCGCTGATAACCGCCATCGCGGTCAGCCTGATTCTGGAAAACGGAGTACGGGTTCTGCCTTTCATCGGCCCCAACCCCCGTCAGTTTCCCCGCCCCCCTGTGGTCAATATCCAGTTCGGCGGAAGCCTTTCAATTTCTAATATTCAGATTATTGTGATTATCCTTTCGGCTCTCTTAATGCTGGCGCTGAATTACATTATAAATTATACCAAGCGGGGAAAGGCAATGCGGGCCGTTTCCTTTGATATGCAGGCGGCGAGCCTCATGGGGATTTCGGTTAACGGGATTATTTCTTTTACGTTTGCCCTGGGCTCGGTGCTGGCCGCCGCCGGCGGAGTGCTGTACGCCTCGGCCTATCCCCAGGTAACTCCCCTCATGGGCATGATGCCCGGGCTTAAGGCTTTTGTCGCGGCGGTGCTGGGGGGCATAGGTTCCATTCCCGGGGCGATGCTCGGCGGCTTTATCCTGGGTATCGCGGAGACTTTTACCAAAGGTTTTATTTCAAGCCAGTTTAGTGACGCGATTTCGTTTTCGGTGCTGATTATCGTGCTTTTAATCAAGCCCACCGGTATACTCGGTAAAAAGCACAGGGTGAAGGTGTAGCGCGGTATGACGGGCAAATTTCCCTTCCGTTCAACCATCATACTGGGAGTTATCGGCGCCCTGGCTGTGCTTATCCCCCTGCTCCTGATGAAAGCGGGCATTATTGACGCGTACACCGCCCGCATTATTTCCATGGGCGGGGTGAACGCCATAATGGCAATGTCGGTTAACATGATTGTGGGTATTACCGGGCAGCTTTCGCTGGGGCAGGCGGGCTTTTTGGCAATCGGCGCGTTTGCCTGTATTTTTTTCAATTTTGATCTGGGCCTGCCCCTGCCGCTGGCGGCTTTATGCGCTGTTCTGCTTACCGCCGTCGCGGGCTTTCTCATCGGGTTTCCGGTACTGAAACTTTCCGGGGATTATCTTGCCATCGTTACCCTTGGCTTCGGCGAAATTATCCGCGTGGTTTTTATCAACCTGAAATCCCTCACCGGCGGGCCAAACGGGAGGCAGTTTACCACCATGATGAAACTCAACGGGGAACTGGCTTTCGTGGTGGTAACGGGGACGCTGGTCATCATAGTGGCCCTGCTGCAGAACTTTCTGCGCTCGACTTACGGCCGGGCGATCATGGCCTGCCGCGAGGATGAAATCGCCGCCAATTCCAGCGGCATCGATATTTTCCGTTACAAGATGCTCGGTTTTGTGATCGCCGCGTTTATCGCCGGTATAGGCGGCTCTCTGTACGCCATGGTCGTCGGCCTGGTACAGCCCAACGCGGCCCAGTTTCTCCGCTCCATTGACTTTTTGATCTACGTGGTTTTGGGCGGCATGGGTTCCATGACCGGTTCAATTCTTTCGGCCTATGTGCTTACCTATTTACAGGAATTCCTGCGCTTCTTTCAGGACTACCGCCTGCTCATTTATCCTCTCATCCTGATTTTTATCATGCTCTTCCGTCCCCGGGGACTGCTGGGAATGAAAGAACTTTCTTTTGTGCGCCTTGTTGACCGCATCGCCGGAAAATTCTTCGCGCGGAAGAACGGGGTTACGGGAGGAAAATCATGAGAGGGCAGGATTTACGGCTGCGGGTTCAAAGCCTTTCCATTGATTTTGGGGGCCTCAAGGCGGTCAGCGATTTTTCCTGTGAACTGTACCACGGAGAACTCGTGGGCCTTATCGGACCTAACGGCGCGGGGAAGACCACGGTGTTCAACATGCTTTCCGGCCTGTACACCCCCATAAGCGGGGAAATTGAATTTCGGGACGCCAGGGGGAATACCCACCTTGCCGGAAAACTTGATCCGGCAAGACTGAACCGTATCGGTATTGCCAGGACTTTTCAGAATATCCGGCTTTTTTCCAACCTTACCGTTGAAGACAATATCCGCATCGCCCTGCACGCGGGGAGGATCGCCAATCCTGTTGACGTGCTGTTCAGGCTGAAACGTTTCCGCGAAGACGAGGAGCGGATGGTCAGCCAGGCCGAAGAGCTGCTTTTCCTTTTCAAGATCGGGAAAAAGAAAAACGAGCTGGCCCGCAATCTTCCCTACGGCGAACAGCGGAAACTGGAAATAGCCCGGGCACTGGCTTCCAATCCCTGCCTGCTCTTGCTCGACGAGCCTGCGGCGGGGATGAACCCCCAGGAGACCGAGGAGCTGATGAGACTCATTTGTTTTATCAAAAAGGAATTTCACCTGACGATTCTGCTTATTGAGCATGATATGCGGCTGGTAATGGGGATATGCGAGCGCATCATGGTGCTTGACTACGGGCGCACCATTGCCGCGGGATCGCCGGAGGATATTCGTAAAGATCCGGCGGTAATCAAGGCCTATCTCGGATCGGAGGCGCTGGTCAATGGCTGAGCCAATGCTGAAGGTGGAAGGCCTTACGGTTTATTATGGGGCGATCCGCGCCTTGCGGGGTATCTCCTTTGAAGTTGCCGCCGGAGAGATCATCACCCTTATCGGTTCCAACGGCGCGGGGAAGAGCACCGCCTTACACGCCATTTCAAACATCATCAGGAAGACGGCGGGGAAAGTATTTTTTAACGGGAATGAGATCAGCGCCGTGCCGCCGGACCGCATCGTATCCGCGGGGCTGGTGCAGGTTCCCGAAGGAAGGCGGATTTTCGCCAATCTTAGCGTCCGGGACAACCTTGAGATGGGGGCCTATTCCCGCCGTGCCGTAAGCTCCGCCGGACGGCAGGCTGTCCGCGCCGACATGGAAAAGGTCTTTACCATCTTCCCCCGGCTTAAAGAACGGATCAGGCAGGTGGCGGGCACTCTTTCAGGCGGCGAACAGCAGATGCTCGCCATGGGCCGTTCCCTCATGGCCAGTCCGCGGCTTTTGCTTTTGGACGAGCCTTCCATGGGCCTTTCCCCGATCCTCGTGGACGAGATTTTTTCGGTCGTTAAGGGGATAAATGAGACGGGAACCACTATACTGTTAGTAGAGCAGAACGCCTACAAAGCCCTTGCCTTGGCCTCACGGGCCTATATCTTTGAGACCGGTGAGATCGTCAAGAGCGGCTTCTCAGGCGATCTGATGAAAGACGATGCGGTCAAAGCCGCGTATTTGGGGGGTTAGCATGATTGTATCGAAAGTTATGACCAGAAATCCGGTGTATATTCACCCTGAAATGTCCCTTACCGAAGCCCGTGCCGTGATGGATCGGGAAAAAATCGGACATCTGCCCGTGCTGAACAAGCACAATGTGCTCGTGGGGGTTATCACCAAAAAAGACCTGCTCAAAGCCGGCCCATCACCGGCAACCACCCTTGACATGTACGAAATAAGCTACCTGCTTTCCAAACTCAACGTTGAAAAAGTGATGGAAAAAAACGTGATCACCGTAGCGGAAAATGAGGTGGTGGAGGAGGCCGCCCGGATCATGGCGGACAGGGGCATAGGCTGTCTGCCGGTGATGAAAGATACGCTCCTTGTGGGAATTATCACCGACAACGATCTGTTCCATGAATTTATCGACGCTTTTGGCGCGCGGCATCCGGGCATCAGAATCACCATTAACTTTTTCGAAAAGCCCGGCCAGCTCGCCAAATTCACCGGCTTTGTGGCGGAAAGGGGGGGCAATATCGCGGCCTTTGTCTCAAGCGAGGGGGACGATGTAGCCCACCGCCGGGCCACTCTGAAGATCACCGGTATCAGCCGCGCCGATGTAGAAGCTGCCGCAAAAGCCATGGACGACGCCGAGATAGAGGACATCAGGGAATAGGCAGGAAAACCATAGGGTAAAAAGATCCGTCCGTGAGCTCTAGGAGCCTGTGGGACTTGTGGATTTTTGCGGCCTTTGACCGCTGGGGGGGGGGGGGGGGGGGGGGGGGGGGGGGGGGGGGGGGGGGGGGGGGGGGGGGGGGGGGGGGGGGGGGGGGGGGGGGGGGGGGG
>JAIROT010000155.1 GCA_031257385.1 Treponema sp. | reverse complement strand
GGGACGGCCGCGTGACCGGCAGCCTGGAAAAGGTGCTGCCCCACAAGGAATGGCTTTACGAAAAAACAGGGATACAGTTTCTGGAATTTAATACCCTTAACCAGCTTATCAGGGAATACGAGAATCCAAAGAGCCGTGTAAAAGGGGCCGCCCGGTTTTTGTTTATGGGAGATTCCCTGCACCTTCTGCTGGGGGCGCCTCCTGTATGCGAGTACACTACCGCTTCCATTTCCATGATGGTCGATACCAAAGAAAAAAAGTGGGACAGGGAGATACTCGACCGTTTTAATATCCCCGCCGCGCTATGCCCCCGCCTTTGTTTCGCGGGGGACCTTATCGGTGTTCTGCGTGACGATATTGCCGGCAGTACCGGCGTAAACCGCGGGGTCAGGATCATCGCCCCGGCCGTTCACGACACCGCCAGCGCCGCCCTTGCCGTTCCCGCGGAGGGGGATGACTTTGCGTACATCAGTTCCGGTACCTGGTCTATATTCGGCACGGAACTGGACGAGCCGGTGCTTGACCGGACCTCCCGCGATCTGAACATTTCCAATTCCGGCGGCGCTTTGGGAAAATCGCTCTTCCTGAAAAATGTCATGGGGCTGTGGATACTCCAGCAGTGTAAGCGCTGCTGGAACAGGGCGGAGCCGGATATGGACTACAATACCCTTATGGCTGTGGCGGAAAAAGCGCCGCCTTTCTCCGCGTTTATAGACCCCGACGCGCCCGACTTCTTTAACCCCGATGATATGCCCAAAGCGATTTGCGCTTACCTTAAAAAAACCGGACAGGGCGAAGTAAAACCGGATGACATAGGGACCATCAGCAGAATTGTATATGAAAGCCTCGCCCTTAAGTACCGGAACGTTTTGGAACGCATACAGAAAGCCGCGCATAAAACGATACGCATTATTCATGTAACAGGCGGCGGAAGCAAAAATCACCTCTTGAACAGGTTCATCGCCTCGGCCTCGGCCCTGCCCGTAAAGGCCGGCCCGTCGGAGGGGACCGCCATGGGGAACCTGCTGCTTCAGGCTTACGGGGCAGGCGATCTTTCCTCGATAAGCCAAATCCGCGATGTTGTGGCCGCCACTACGGAGACAAGCGACTATCTGCCCTGCGACGCAGGCGAGTGGGAAAAGGCCTACACGCGGTTTAAGGGCCTCCCGGCTTAGGAGCCCAAAAATCCACAAGTCCCACAGGCTCCCAGGCGCGGCAAACTGCCAGGTGCAGGGGAATGCCCCGCTCCTTTTACCTCATTCCAGGTAATCCCCCATACCCTCACCCTTAAACGCCCTGCGAATAGTTTCGGATGCGTTTTGCGTGGTGAGTTTTCTCCTGGGCCAGGCGGTTTCCTCAAGTACCCTTTTTAACGGTTTGCGGGCCCTGGCGGAGAGGGATTCGAGCTTGCCCAAGTCCAGGAGCACGAAAACGGTATCTTCCAGCGGCCCGTGTATTTCCTTGAGTACCGACAGTTCTTTTTGTAGAGCAGGGACATTGGCCTCGTCCATTTGCCCGATAAGGGAGAAGGTAAAGGTACTTCCCTCTTCTTTTTTGATGATAAGGAATTTTTCTTCCTGAACTATGAGTTTGATAAATCCGGTCATTTCAAAAACTTCCCGGATAGATTCATTCATGTTTCTAATAATCAATTTGCGGCCTGATTCGTTCAAGGCCTTCTGGGTCTGCAGGAGTACCCGCAGCCCCATGCTGGATATGTATGTTAAGCCCAGAAGATCGATGGTAAGCTCGGTGATGTCGTCTCCCACCTGCTTTACTTTTCGTTCAAACTGGGGAGCGGTGGCGGTGTCGAGGCGTCCCGAAAGAAATAAGACTAATGATGTCCGGTCAAGCCGTTCCGATTGTATGATCATGATTCCCCCTTAGAAACCGCCGTCCGGCTATGCCGCACGATTTTCAGGCGGCCAGGATTTAGTAATGGTCAAGCGGTTTGTTCCCCCCTCGTAGCTGTATTCAATAGTATCCATTGTGCGCTTTACAATCAATATACCCAGCCCCCCTGCCTCCCGCTGTTCCGGAGGCAGGCTAAGATCGGGGTCTGCGTGCTTGCGGGGATCAAAAGGCTCCCCCCGGTCAATAAACCTGAGGGTCATGGTCGTTCCGGCGGGCCGCCGCTCTATTCCGCATTTTACGACTACTTCAAATTCCCCGCACGAAGGCTCCCCGCTTTCGGCCTCTGCCGCGCCGGCCTCCGCGCCTCCTTCCGCAATATCCGGCAGTCCGCTTTTGTACCCGTGTTTGACTATATTGACAAAAATCTCCTCGGCGGCGAGTTCTATCTGGCCTTTGGTTTTCGCGGGGCAGGACTCCGCGTCCAGCTTCCGCCCGATAAAGCCGATAAGTTTTTCCAGTTCGGCGATATCCGCCCGCAGGGTAAGAAAAGGGGAGGGCTGTTCCCTTGAAAGGCGGAGGGCCAGCATGGTGATATCATCGGATTGTTCCGCGCCGCCGGAAAATTTTTCGATAGAGCCGCGAAGGGCGGGCAAAAGTTCGCGTAACGAGAGCCCGCCGTTCACATCAAGAAAATGACGCAGTCGTTCCTTGCCGTAAAAATAGCCCTCGGTATTCTCCGCCTCGGCAATGCCGTCGGTGTAGAGAAACAGGGTATCGCCATCCTCAAGGCTTGTCTCGCGGCAATGGTAGACCGTGCCCTCGGCGCCCGCAAGAACCAGGTCCGGCGGGGAAACAAAAAAGGCGGCGGGTCTGTCCCTGCTTTTCAAAAGCGGCGGATTATGGCCGGCGTTGATATAGCTCAGGCGGCCTGAGGAAATTTCCAGCACGCCCAGCCAGGCGGTAACGAACATGTTGGCGCGGTTGCTCTGGCAGAGCTGCCGGTTGGTGTTTCCCAGGGCCGGCGCCGGCGCCGTCCCGCTTTGCAGGTAGTTCTTGATCAGGGTTCTGGCTATCGCCATAAACAGTGCCGCGGGTATTCCCTTGCCGGAAACATCGGCCATGATTACCGCGAAATGATCATCGTCAATAAAAAAGAAATCATAAAAATCGCCGCTTACTTCTTTGGCCGGATGCATCGCGGCGTACAGATCGAATTCGTTTTTTCGGTTTGGGAAGGGGGGAAACTCGTTTGGCATCATACTGGTTTGTATCTGGGTGGCCACGTCAAGTTCAACGGAGATTCGTTCTTTTTCAGCGGTGGCCCTGGCAATCTCGGCGATGTGATTCTTCAGACGGATTGTCATGTTGTTAAACGAGGCGGCAAGCTGTTCAAGCTCGTCCCCTGTTTTTATTCGCACCTCACGGTCGAGGTTTCCCCGGCTTACCTCCCTGACGCCCTCGTTCAGGGCGAGTATGGGATTGGTGATGGCAGCGGTAAATTTTACCAAAAGCAGGGCGATTGTCAAAAGACTCAGCAGTAGAACGAATCCGATAAAACCGGCGAGGAAAATGATGTACCGGTCCATGCCTGCCCTGATCTGGGCGGTAACGGTTTGTATCTGCCCGTCTATGATCCATGCCGGCACACTGATCTCCTGGGCCGGAATGGCGACGCCAAGGCTCCAGCCCAGGGTATGAACCGGGGCGTAAGCCACATACACCGGCACACCGTCCATTTCAAGCTCAGTCATGCCGTTTGCGCCGAGTGTCATGCTAAAGGCCAGGCTGCGCAGCCTGGGATCCCGGCTTTTGAAAAAGTTTTCCCCTTCAATGCCGCCGTTCTCGCCGGTTTCCACTTCAACGCTTCCCGAAGAAAAGAGTTTTATCCCCGATTGTTCCAGCAAAAACAAATACCCGGAGCGTCCCACCTTGGCCGAATCGATGATCTTTGAAAAATCGGTAAACATCACCGTGCTGCGGGCCACGCCTTTGAATACCCGCCCTCCGCCGGACTGGTCGTAGAAGGGCATGGCGCAGGAAATGGCCGGCCCCCGCCCCTGGGGGTCGAGGTACACACTCGTCCAGTACAAGTCCCCTGTTTCCTTTGCCCCGTGGTACCAGGAATGGAACCGGGGATCAAAATCCTCCGAAGGCCAGGGAAAGGCGTCCATGGCGATAATATAGCCGGCCTCACCGCCTATGCTGCTGGTGGTTATCCCCCGATCAACCACGATGATCTGTCTGAGTATTTCCCCGATATTTCCTGCCAAATCCGTCTCGCTTTGTATTGCTGAAAGGTCAACCCCCGGCGCGGCATGCAGGTAGGGTTCGGCGGGTGTTATTTCCCCGGGTCTCACATGGAGCAGCGGCTTGTCCGGCCATGCTTCTTTATTGGTATAAATCGAACCCGCGATGTCGGCGGTCATCCGTGTGTGATTCTCAATCTTGAGCAGCTTCTCGTCCAGGATAAGCGCTATGTCCGCGGCTATTCCGGCGATCTTGTCGGTTACCTGTTCTTCCAGGGCATAGACACCGATATCCGCGGCGCTGTCCCCCAGGACGACTGAACCGGAAAGCACCATTTTCCGGATTCCCGAGACAGTGAGGAAAAATAAAAGGCTGAGAAAAAGGGTAAAAACCAGGGAGGCCGAGAGCGTCTGTATGAGGATGCGGTTCCGCAGTTTCATCAGAGGCTCTCTTCACTATGCACCGGCGACAGCCGCAGGTATTTGCTTTCGGCGGTTTTCAGCTCCGTCATCCAGGGGTACTGGTCAAATATTCCCGTATCCCATCCCCAGTCGGGAAGCATAACGGTGATATTCGCCATGGTAACCGTGGGGCTTAGGCTTGCCGTTTTTAGGATCTTTCCCTCGAAGACATAGGTATCCGGCACCGTCTCACCGGCAAGTTTCGCCGCCAGCAGGCGCATGTCCACCACGCCGACAAGGCCGGGGTCTTCAACCGCGGCGCAGAGCCATACGGCGGAACGATTTAACATCAGTTTGATATTGTCGTTGGAAATACCGATGCTCACCAGCGCGATGTCCAGCCGGCCCGTCTCGTACAGGGCGTCCGCACAGCCCTCGGCAAAGTCATCATGGGAAGCCCAGACAGCGTCCACCGTGCCTTCGGGCAGGCGGGTCAGGGCCGCCGTCAGGGCCGCTTTGACCTCTCTTCGGGCAAAACTCAAGTCCTTCGGGCTGACCAGCGCCACTTCCTCAATTTTTCCCTCCCTGACAAACTCATCGAAGACCCGCTGCCGCAAGTCCAGTTCAGGAATACCCGGCCCAAACCAGGCGCGGATAACCCGCACCGGCCGGCTGCCCGGACTTTTGCCGGACTCGTCAAAATGGGAGAGAATCGCCTCCAGCGAAAGCCGGGCCAGCGTCTCGTCCCCCCGGATGGTACTGGTTATCCCCGGCATAAGCCCGCTATTGGAATCGCCATTTTTGGGGAGGGGAACGTTATAAGTTACCACCTTGATGCCTTTGTCGAGTATGGGCATAAGGGTACTGTATGTAAAATCGGGGCCGCCGTGGGTGAGGATAAGACCGTCGTAATCGGCCCCGGCAATCCGCCTGATAATCTCGCGGCATCTCTCATGTTCCCCATCGGTAAGAAAAGTATCCACCGTAAAACCCATGGAGCGCCCTTCTGACACACAGGCCGCGGTGAAGCGCCAGCTAAGGTCTCCCTCCGTATGGTTGAGGACCACCGCCACCTTTACAATTCCGTCGGTCATAGCCTCCGGCATGCAACTCTCCAGAACTCTTCTTACCGTGGGCCCCTTCCGCAGTGTATCGGCAGACACCGCATTGACCGTTTCCCCCGCCTCCAGAGAGCCCTCCGCCTGTCCCCCGCAGGACAAAAGTACGAGAACGGCCAGCGCAAGCATGAAACCGGCAATTTTCTTCATATGCAAGTATTATTGTAACGTATAAACAGTGTTTTGTTAACAGGGCATCGGCGTTTACTCTCCGGCGCATCGTTATGGGCAGCAATGCGCCGATTTTGGACCAAACCGCTCTTCCGCGCAAGGGATTGAAGCGGAAATACCGGAGGCTTTGGGAACCAAAGCTGAGGAATTGGAGCGGAAAGCCCGGTTTTGCGTGTCCGGCACGCAAAAATGCGCCCAGTCCGGCTTAAAAAAAGTAAACGCCGATGCCCTGCCAGGGGACGCAAAAAACTTGCAAGGCCGTGGTTTTGCCGGTATACTGGAGGGCGGAGGTTCCCATGTCCGTAGCTGAAAAGAAACCGGCTGAAACCCACTATACCTACAAAGATTACCTGGAAACAGACGAAGATTACCGGGCCGAGTTTTTTGACGGCCATATATACGTTGCAAGCCCGCCCGCGAGATACCATCAGGGGATTGGCCGGAATTTGCTGTTAAAAATCGGTAATTTTCTGGAGGGGAAACCCGCCAGGGTGTATCCTGCCCCCTTTGGGGTGCGGCTGTTCCCCAAAAGCGATTTGAGCGACGGCACCTATGTTGAGCCCGATATTACCGTGATCTGCGACCCCGCCAAACTCGACGACCGGGGCTGCAACGGCCCGCCGGATATGATCATCGAGATCTTATCGCCGTCGAACCGGCAAAACGATATGCTGGTAAAGTTCCGGAAATATTTACAGGCCGGGGTGCGGGAATACTGGATTGTTGACACCGAAGAAAAAACCGTCCACGTCTGCATCCTTGACGGCGAACAATACCGGGTCTCCGTATACGGCGAACTCCAAACCGTACCGGTAACGGTCCTGCCCGGCTGCACCATCGAATTAAAGCCCATCTTCGCGGATTAAGGGCCCCCGCGGGAAAAACGGTTTCGTCATTGTTGGATATTTTTTTCCGGCCCGCTATAATACATATATGCCGACTTCCCAAATCCAGATTATTATGCCCTCCCATGTGAACGGCGTGAACCGGCTTTTCGGCGGTCAGTTGATGGCGTGGATTGATGTGTCCGCCGCCGTGGAAGCCCGCCGTCATACCAAAAGGCAGGTTATTACCGCGGCGATTGATAACCTCACGTTTTTGGGCCCCGCCTTTCTTGACGAAACGGTGCGTCTTGACGCCCAGGTTACCTGGACCGGAAACACCAGCCTGGAAGTCAGGGTTGACAGTTTTGTGGAATCCCTGACTGGCGGCGAGCGGAGGATCAACCGGGCATATCTGGTGTTTGTCGCCCTGGACGACGCGGGCCGGCCCGCTTCCTTCCCGCCCTTTACGCCCCGGACGGAGGAACAAAAAGCGGAATGGTCACAGGCGGAAGAACGGCGGAAACACCGGCTTCTTGCGCGAAGGGCCGGATGAGCGGCGGGGACGAAAGGGGGCGCAAAAAACTTGCAAAGCCGTGGATTTGCCGGTATACTGGAGAGCGGAGGTTCCCATGTCCGTGGCTGAAAAGAAACCGGCTGAAACCCACTATACCTACAAAGATTACCTGGAAACAAGTGAAGACTACCGGGCCGAGTTTTTTGACGGCCATATATACGTCGCGAGCCCGCCCGCGAGATACCATCAGGGGATTCTGGGGAATCTCTTTGTCAAAATAGCCCTTTTTCTGGAGGGGAAACCCGCCAGGGTGTATCCTGCCCCCTTTGGGGTGCGGCTGTTCCCCAAAAGCGATTTGAGCGACGACATCTATGTTGAGCCCGATATTACCGTGATCTGCGACCCCGCCAAACTCGACGACCGGGGCTGCAACGGCCCGCCGGATATGATCATCGAGAT
>JAIROT010000119.1 GCA_031257385.1 Treponema sp. | reverse complement strand
TGACGCTAATCAGCGTTGCCCTATTATTTTTCTCGTTTTCCTACGGAAAACTGCGAAAAAACCACATTAAAGTAGCACTGATTTATTCTCGATTGAATAAATCAGTGCTTCCTTAGGGATTGTATCAGGGCATCGGCGTTTACTTTTTTCGAGTCGGTCCGGGCGCACGTGCCGGGCACTCAAAAACCGGGCTTTCCGCTCCAATTCCCCGGAATTGTTCCGCAATTCCTGCGGGATTTCCGCTTCCTTTTCCTTGCCGGTCAAGAAAAAAAGATTGACGAAATCAGGGGGGCGGGGTAGAATACCCTATGACCTATTGTATCGCTATGGCGGGGAAAGGGGGGACCGGTAAAACTACAGTCTGCGGCCTTTTCCTCGACCATTTGGTAAAATCGGGCAAGGCGCCCATCCTGGCGGTGGACGCCGACGCCAATTCCAATCTGAACGAAGTGCTGGGGGTGGAAAAACCGGTTTCCCTGGGGGATATTCGGGAGGAGATCGCCCGTGCGGAGCTTGAGGAGAAAAGCCCCATCCCGCCGGGGATGTCGAAACAGGAGTACATGGATTTCCGGTTCAATTCCGCGCTGGTGGAAAAAGACAATTTCGACATGCTGGTAATGGGGAGGACGCAGGGCAAGGGTTGTTACTGCTATGTGAACGATGTATTACGGGAACAACTGCGAAAATATTACCAGAATTACAACTATCTTATTGTGGATAACGAAGCCGGGCTGGAGCATATCAGCCGGGGGATTCTGCCGCCGGTTGACCTTATTCTTTTGGTGAGTGACTGTTCCCGCCGGGGCATTCAGGCCGCAGGCAGAATAGCCTCCATGATCGGGGACCTGGACCTCAAGGTTAAGAATGTGGGGCTTATTGTGAACCGCGCGCCCGAGGGCAAACTCAACGAGGGTGTCAAAGCGGAAATTAAGGCGCAGGGTCTGACCCTTTTCGGCGTGCTCCCCCAGGATACCCTGGTGTTTGACTACGACTCGGAAGGTACGCCGCTGGTCAAACTGCCGATGGATTCCCCGGTGCGCAAGGCCCTGGGGGAAATTATCCAAAGGCTGGAAGTGTGATGAGGAAATTAACATAAGACACGGAGAAAATTAAGGATTATGATTCCTCTGTGCCGCCGTAAAGCGGCGCGCTCTGTGGTTTCTTTTCATGATGTTTATTCAGCGGTATTTGGCGTTTACGGGCTTTCATGAAGAAGGCCCTATTCATAATGAATATGGAGGGAGATATGGGTGCATTAACGGATTTGATTTACAAGGGCGCGAATGCCGTAGCGGGCCTCACCGAAGGGGCGGTTAACGACGCAATCAAAAAGTACGGCGGTGACAGGGAGATCGCCTTTCCCGATACGGCCTACTTTTTCCCGGCGATCTTCAGCGCCACCGGAGTCAAGGTTGAAAAACTGGAAACTCTCACCGCCTGCGTGGGGGTGCTCAAGAGCCTCATTACCAATAAGGAAGATCTGGGAGACGCCCTCAACGCCGGACTGGCCGTCGCGGTGGGCGCGGAAATTCTTGAGGGCCTGAAATTCATCGAAGGTAATCCCTACAAGGACGGCCCCGGCATCGGCTTTGTGCCCGATCCGGTGATCCGCTCCCTGGGCGTGCCGCTGGTTACCGGCGACATTCCCGGCGTGGCGGTGGTGTTGGGTGAAGCGGCGGATCCGGCCTCGGTCGCCAGGGTGGTAAAGGATTACCAGAGTAAGGGCATTCTCACTTTCCTTGTGGGTAAGGTAATCGATCAGGCCGCGGCGCAGGGCGTCAAGATGGGCCTGGAATTCCGCGTGGTTCCCCTGGGCTACGATGTGACCGCGGTTATTCATGTGGTCACCGTGGCGATCCGGGCGGCGCTGATCTTCGGCAATGTAAAAGAGGGGGACCTTTCCGGCCTGCTCAAGTACACCAAGGAGCGGGTGCCCGCTTTTGTAAACACATTCGGCCCCCTGAACGAGGTAATCGTCGGCGCGGGCGCGGGCGCGATAGCCCTGGGTTTCCCCGTGCTGAGCGACTGGGACGTGGTCAACGCGGTTGCCATTCCCGGCGCCCTTGAATATACCGGCGATTACGGCGAGATGGTCAAAAAATCGCTCGAACTGAGGAACATTAAAATCAAGGTAAAAGAGATTCCGATTCCGGTGGCTTTCGCTTCGGCCTTTGAAGGGGAGATCATCCGCAAGAACGATATGGCGGTGGAATTCAGCTCCGACAAAAACGTTACCTGTGAACTGGTTGTGATGAAAGAAGCCGCCGCCCTTGAGGATCACAAGATCACCATTATCGGCGATGATGTCGCCGCCTCGGATTCCGGTCCGGTGAATATGGCCCTCGCGACTTATGTTGAAGTGGCGGGTGCGAAAATGCGCGTTGATTTTGAGCCGGTCATTGAGCGGAAGATCCACCACTGGTTCAACTATATCGAAGGGGTGATGCACACCGGCCAGCGGAATCTGTTCCGTATCAGAATCGGCAAAGAGGCCATAGCAAAGGGATTCAAACTCAAACATCTGGGAGAAGTGATCTACGCCATGGTGATGGACGAATTCGGCGTGGTGGTCGATAAATGTCAGGTAACGCTCGTTACCGACGAGGCGAAGGCCAAAGAGATTCTTGAAAAAGAAGGCATGCCCAGGTACGAAGCCAGGGATTCCCGCCTCGCCTCCATGACCGACGAAAGCGTGGACTGCTTCTATAGCTGCATACTCTGCCAGTCCTTCGCGCCGGCCCATTGCTGCGTTATCACGCCGGAGCGGCTGGGGCTTTGCGGCGCGGTCTCCTGGCTGGATGCCAGCGCTACCAAGGAGCTTACCGACACCGGCCCCTGCCAGCCCATTGCCAAGGAAGGTATTCAGGATGAAAAGAAGGGTGTCTACGATTCGGTGAACAAGGCGGTAGAGGCCGCTACCCACGGCTCGGTGGGCAAGGTTGCCCTGTACTCGATCATGGAAGACCCCATGACAAGCTGCGGCTGTTTTGAGTGCATCTGCGGCATCATGCCCGAAGCCAACGGCGTGGTGATAGTCAACCGGGAATACAAGGGAGCAACCCCCACGGGGATGACCTTCGGCGAACTGGCTTCCATGACCGGCGGCGGCGTGCAGACCGCGGGCTTTATGGGCCACGGCAGGCATTTTATCGCTTCCAGGAAATTCGTATCCGCCGAGGGCGGGCTTTCACGAATTGTGTGGATGCCCAAGGAGTTAAAGGCCGATGTGTCGGTAAAACTCAACAGGACGGCGAAAGAACTCTACGGCATCGACAACTTTGTGGACATGATCTGTGATGAGACCATAGCCGTGGAACCCGAAGAAGTTATCGCCTTCCTCAAGGAGAAGAATCATCCCGCCTTTGCTATGGAAGAAATCATGTAGGGTTTACGCTCACTGTACCGTGAACACTGCGCCGCCCAAAGTCCTCGCGAAATCGGAAACATCGGCCGGGGACAGGGAGCGCAGTGGAACGGAATGGCGCTGCGGTTTGGCTGCGCCTTCGGTATCAATAAGTTCGCAGGAAGCGGTATAGCCCGCGGCGGCTGAACCGTTTATGCGTATACCCAGAGTGAACCGCGCCGGAGAGCCTGCATCCCCTGCGGCTGCGCGGGTAAAGCCCGCTTTGGCGAGGGCTTTCAATAACGGCTTCTCATTGTGAGGGAGATCCGGCGCGCCGATTAAATCCATGCGGATATCCAGCGGCAGGCTTATGCCCGACTGCCTCAGTGCGCCCGGGTTGAGGGCGAACAGTTCTTCCGCTGCGGTCCGCCGCGCGGTTCTTTCCCGTGAAGAGAGGCCGGCCTTTCCGTTTTGGGCGAATTCCCGGTAACACCGGGAGATCATTTCCCGCTCCCAGACCGGGTCAAGATTGGCAAGGGCCTTTTCCAGCAGGGCCGGATCTTTTAACAGAAGCCCTTCTTCAAAATCATAGGAAGGGGCGGCAGCCGGAATGTGCAAGGATTCAAAGTCCCGCGCCTTGCGGAGATAGGCGAAGGCGCGGCGGGGATAGCGCTCAAAGGCGTTGTAGTACTGGATCAGCATCTCAATATGAGGCCCGCCCCGGTATGTTTCATCGCCGTAGGCATCCGCCGCGGCGAGGCTATATTTCCGGTAGAAACGGTCGTGGAGCGCAGCCTTAAAACGGTAGGAAATACTTCGGAAAAAAGAGCGGATTTTTTCACCCGCACGCCCCCGGGGCGTCAGGCGTTCCGTGTGAGCCAATCCGGAATAAGTCTTGTACAGAATATCGTGGATATCCCTTTTATAACGGTCGGGGTCTATGCCGTAGTGGAGCATCCAGGAAAGATCACTTGCCTTGAGACAGTCCTCCCCGTACAGGCGGGCCTCTTCCAGCCGGCCTGATATCTGGTAAACCTGGGCCAGATTGAGTTTCGCCAGCGGGGAGGTGTCGAGTTTGTAGGCCGCTTCGTAGTCCCGCTGGGATTGCTCCAAATCAAGGCGGCGCAGGTAGAGTTCCCCGCGGGCAAGCCGCCCCGAGGCGCGGTTCTGGGCTTTAAGGGAATCATTGGTCGCGGACAGCGAGGCGTCGAAATGGTAGAAGCGGGATTCCAAAATCGAAAGATTGTAATAGGCCACCGCGGTAAAAAAGCGGTCATTTAAAGCTTCCCCCTGATCTATGGCCTGCCCGTACCAGTACTTTCCCTCGTCGTAACGGTACATGTCCGAATAGACGGTCCCCAGAGTCATGGACAAATCCGGATCTTCGCCAAAATACGCAAGCGCGTCGCGGAGGAGCCGCTCGCCTTCGGCCAGGCGGTGAACCTTGTAGTACATCCAGCCCAGACTGCCGACGGCGTCTTTGTTATACGGGTCGAGCTCAAGAACCCGTTCATAATACGCCACCGATTCCTGATCGCGGTTAAGGTAGGCGGCCGTTTCGGCAAGACGAAAGAAGATATGGGCGTTATCAGAATCGAGCGCTTCCGCCCTGAGGTATTCCTTCAGGGCAAAGCCGTAGAGAGAACGGCCATAGTAAAGATTTCCCAGCATCCAGGGGAAGCGGGGATCGTCAGGATAGCGCTCTTTCCCTTCTTCAAAAAGTTCTATTGCCCGTTCCCAGAATTCGGCGAATTCCGCTTCGGTTGCGTTCATGTAGAGTTCATCCGCGGCGGGAAAAGTTTCGCCCTCGTTGTCCCGGGCTTTGGTTTGGGAACCGGCAAGCGAGAGAAAAATCAACAGCATGAGAAGCGGCGGGATGCCGCGGCGGCCTTTTTCGGGACCTTTCCCGGGACCAGGGATCAGCGCGAGCGGGGGAAACGCCCAGGCGGACAGACGCCGCAGGAGAGAAACCTTTTTTCCATAGGCGGTGGAAAAGGCGCGGTAGGCGTTCCGCTGTGAGCTGAAATCGTTCCCGGTATACGCGGGGGCGAAACGGGCCGCCGCCATACCCTGATAAAGGGCATAGATCCCCTCAATATGCTGATCCATACGCAAAGCCCATTCCGGCTCAGACGCCTCCGCCGCCCTTTTCAGGCCGGCGAGGCGCAGCCGCCGTAGCGCGTGTTTCCACAGGAGGATCGCTTTTTTCCGCCTGTCGCGCCGCAGCGCCGAATCGATGAAGCGGCCGCAGCGGATATACACAAAGAGCACGGCGGCCAGGATCAGCAACAGGGGAGGTGAATAATCGCGTAACAGTGCCGCGGCGGAGCGTACCAGGGATTTGATGTTTTCCGGGGCATCGGTTTCCTCCCGCCCTTCCTTTACACGTAACCTCGAACGGTTTTCCAGAATTTCCCGCATCAGCCTTTCAAAAAGGTCCGGATCCACGCCGGCGGAAAACCGGTAATCCTCGCCTTCGGCAAGATCCTCCGAAGTAGGATCGTACTCGATCCAGCCGTAACCCGGAAAGGGAACCTCAACCCAGGCGTGGGCCATGTCCGAGCGGACCGGATAATAATCGAACGTATTGGTTGCCGGATCGATGAAAAAGCCCGCCGCCACCCGAGAGGGGATTCCCAGGGAACGGAGCAACAGCGCCATGGAAAAGGCGTAATAAGAGCAGTAGCCCTTTTTTGACTGAAAGAGAAACCAGCCAAGCTGATCCCCGTCCGGGGCGATACCGGGTTTCAGGCTGTAGCGGTACTCCCCGTATTTCAGCCAATCGTGGATCATCCTCACCTTGTCGCCATAATGATCCAGCCCACGGGTAATTTCTTCGGCATAGAGTCGAATCCGTTCATCCCCGCCGTAGTCGGTGTATATTTTGAATTCGTTTTCGCTCAAACCCAGAGCCGCCGCACCGGGCCGGGAGTCGGACCGGGAAAGTTCCGCAAACACGGTATCGTTCACCATACTTTCCACCGCGTAAGCGGAACTGAAGGAAGAGGCGTCCCAGGTTTCATAGGGAGTAACCGAAACCGGCTCGTTCATGCCGATAAACGCCGATGCGTCAAAATTCACCAGGTAGTATACCTGATTCAAAAGCCGCGCCGGTTGAGTAACGGGGCGCCCATCCTGCGGGCCGGCTTGCCCTGCGGCTCCTGACTGCCTGCCGGACAGGCGCAATGGATGATCGGGCAGGCGCTGCGGATGCGTCCGCCCGTCAAGTTCCTCAATCCTGAAAAAACCCTGCTTGCGGCTATACCCTGAAAGCACCGAGCGCCGCAGCAAATAATGATCGTCATTGCTATCTTTCTTTAGGATCAGAACAAGATCGTCATTCATGCTGATTTCAGAATCCAGTCTGAGGAACTGGGAAAAATCAAAACTGAAAAGTTTTGGCTCCAACAGGCCCCCGCCTTTTTCAAGAGCCCGCTCCTGCGCAGGTTTGAGAAAAAGGATTCCCCCAAGAATCACCAGCGCCAGAAGCACCGCTGCCGCGGGAATCGCCTCGCTTTTCCGCAGCCGCGTTTCCGGGGGCAGGGAAAAAAGCAGAGCCAGGGCCTGCACAAAGACAATGCCCGCAAACACGGAGATCATCACAACGGGCCAGCGGTACATCGCTATATCCGCGGTACGGGCAATGCTGAACACAACCAGCAGCAGCGCCGCGTCGGCTATTACGGCGGCCCTCAAAGCCCTGCGGGAACGGATTAAAAACCAGCTTGTAGCTGCGGCCCAGTAAAAGGGAATGAGCGAAACAAAATTATTCCGATCCAGGTTGAGAAGCAGGGAATCAAGCGTAACCGCCAAAGAATCGGTCCTGCCGGGAATAAAAAACCGGGGCAGGGCGATGAAAGCCCTGGCTATCCACGGTATAAGGCCGATGGAAAGAAGGGCAGCCGCAGCGCCGGTTTTCCTGCCGCCGAAGCGCGCTCTCGCAAGGAAGGCGGCCGTCGCAAAGGCCGCAAACAGGGCGGCGGTAAAAACCGGCGTATCCGCCAGATCGGCGGCAATAAGCCGGAACTGGTACAGAATCACGAACAGGGCCAGGGAACGGAGAACGAGCGGGAACCTTGGAGCCTGTGGGACTTGTGGATTTTTGCGGCCCTTGACCGCAAAAATCCCCGATTTTTGGGCTCCTTTGGGAGTCTGCAAGGTAGAAAATGCACAATTTTGTGCATTTTCTTTATCATTTGGGCTAAAGCCCCACAGACTCCTTGCGGGGGCGGCAGCCCCATTCGTGTTCATCTGGCTAAAACTCCCACCCCACTCCCTGTTTTGCGGCAATCTCCTTCATCTCCGCCAGGGTTTTTTCGTTCACCGGAATTTGACCGTTAAGGCGGGAGGCCATCATTTCAGCTTCTTTCTCGCCGTGAGTATAGATGCGTTCCTGCCCTTCGGCTTTTTTGCTGTCCCGCAGTTCCCGTAAAAAAGCCGACAGCCGTGCCTTTGTCATCTGTTTGTCGCCGAAAAGCCCGTAGTCGAGCGCCATGAAGTAATGGCAGATACCGTTCAAACCCGGCGTAACGTTCACATGACTGGAATTCAAGCCCCCGGAAAACACTGCGGTAAAAATATCGACAATAATGCCCAACCCATAGCCCTTGTGTCCGCCGTACAATTCACCCGCGCCGCCCAGGGGAGCTATGCCGCCGCCCAGCTTATGGATGATATTATGCAACACTTCAGCGGCGTTGGCGCTGGGCCTGCCTTCCGCGTCCAGAGCCCACTGTTCCGGCAGCGCCTTGCCGTTCTTGTGGTAAACCTCAAGTTTTCCCCGCGGGACCACGGTGGTGGCAGCGTCATATGAAAAAGGAACCGGATCTGCGGGCATGGCAATGGCTATGGGGTTGGTCCCGATCATGGCCTGCCGCCCAAAGGTGGGCACGCTGATGGCCTCGGAATTGGTCATACAGACCCCCAGCAGGTCAGCTTCCACAGCCATACCGCTGTAATAACCGGCGATGCCGTAGTGGTTTGAGTTACGCACCGTTACCATGCCGCAGCCTGAGACTTTGGCTTTTTGTATGGCCAGCTCCATTCCCCGGACGCCGGCAAGCTGCCCCATCGCCCTGCAGGCGTCAATAACCGCGGAAATTGCCGTCTCATGCACAATTTCCGGCCTGGCCCGTACATCCACAAGGCCGGCGCCTATCTCTTTATGGTAGCGTATCAGCCGCTGTACGCCGTGGGATTCAATACCGTACAAATCGGCCCTGAGCAGTACATCGGTAATTATCCGGCTTTCATCCGGAGTGAACCCGTAAGTACGAAAAATCTCCTCACAGAAACGCCGTGCCTTTTTAATGTCAATTTGCCGGTAATTCACCATATGTATGCTCCTTTTTTGCATCTGTTTATTCGAAAGTCTGGTTTAATACCCCGCGGCGGTTTAAACAACGTAATACTTTCAAAAATTCTATGATAAAAGTCAAGCGGATTTTCAAATTCGCACTCTTTTTTTGCCCTTCCAGGAAGCGGCGGCAGGCCGCCATCTTGCCCCCATGGTTGACCGGGTCCACTCTTTCATCTTTCGCCCGTATTCTTCCCGCTCCGTTTTTTTTATTTCCCCATACCTCAATGCTATCATATTTGGCCGATACTGGGCGATCCCCCCGCAAAAGTCCCACAGGCTCCTGGATTAATTTTGAGGCAACGCGCATATTGACAAAAGATATTTTTTGTATATAATCTTACTATTCCTATATAAAATATATTGATAAGAAGGAGAATAATTATGGGAAAGAGAAATTTAGATACCAGGGAACTCTCCCTTAAGAACCTCAAGGCCAGACCCGTCCGTACCGCCTGTCTCGTTGCGGTGGTAACCATTCTTGCCTTACCCTGTTCGGGGGATCTATCCTTACCCTGAACCTCCGCCAGGGTCTGGCCGTCATGACCAGGCGTTTTGGCGCGGATCTGATGGTGGTACCTAAAGGCGCCTCCGAAGAAGCGCAGTCCCTCCTGCTCCGGGGCGGGGCCGGTTATTTTTATTTTGACGCCGGCATTACCGATAAAATCGCCGGGACCCAGGGCATAGCCTGTGCCTCACCGCAGTTTTTCCTTGCCTCCCTTTCCACCGAATGCTGTGATGCCGCTGTGCAGCTTATCGCCTACGACCCGGCAACGGACTTTGCCGTCCAGCCCTGGATCGCGGAAAAGCACAGCGGAACCGTGGAAGACGGGCAGCTTGTAGTCGGCAGCCGTATCACGCTTCGGCCAAACGGCGCCGTACAATTATTCAACCACGAATACCCGGTAGCGGCCCGGCTTTCAAGCAGCGCCAGCGGTTTTGATACGTCGATCTTTATGACCATGAATACCATGCGTCTGCTTATCGACCGGGCCCACGGGGAAAAATACAATTTCCTGGCGGACAAATACGGAAGCGGGGTGATTTCCGCGGTTTTAGCCAAGGTTGAGCCTTCGGCAAGTTCTTCACTGACCGCCTATACGATACGGAAGGAAAATGAGGGCGTGGATGTTCTGGTTTCCCAGGGTATTTTTTCCACCCTTGCCGCCACGCTGTCCGGCCTGGTTTCCTACATTCATATTTTTTCCGCCGTCCTTTGGATACTGGCGCTTATCATCCTGGCGGCGGTGTTTTCGCTTTCCATCCACGAGCGGAAAAAAGAATTCGCCCTGCTGCGTATTCTTGGGGCCACACGGAAAAAACTCATCGCCGTTGT
>JAIROT010000211.1 GCA_031257385.1 Treponema sp. | reverse complement strand
CGCCGTAATAGTGTAGTGGAGTTTTGCGGCAGTCTCGCTATGTACAGTAAGTCGTTCTTTATATTACAAATACTTCTTTAATACTAATTCCTTCTGTTGAGAGAATTGTTCCAATTGTTTTTTCATATCCTGTATTTGGGCCTTAATTTTTTCTACTTCCACAACAATTTTTTGCTGCCCGGAAAGAGGGGGAACTTTTATTCGAAAGTCTGGTTTAATACCCCGCGGCTTGCCGCACGGAGGCTCATTGCAATTGCGGAATGATACCCGAATGCTCTCTGGCCTTGTTTTCCTTTTCGTGTGTGCTGACAAAATTTTTTAACTTGTTGTTGACATTGCTCAGAATAGAGTATAAGATTAGGAAAAGGAGGCTTAGATGTTGGTAAAAAGGGTAAAAAAGCTTTATGAAATTGATCCCAAATCTTGGGAGCATCCGGCGGATAAAGCCGCGTTAAGCGCCTTAAAACAACTCAGAGGAATAGACGAACTTATTAAATTACTGGTATCTGTTACAACAGAGCGCTCATTAAAACTTATGGCGCTGTCATCTTCTATAAAGGTTTCACGGAATCAGTATCCTAAATTACACACAATTCTCAATAATGTTGTGGATACATTTGATTGGGATTATACGCCAAGTTTATTTGTTACACAAAGTCCTTTCTGGAATGCAGGGGTAATGGGAGTAAAAGAACCGTTTATTATTATAAACAGTTCAATGATAAAAAATTTTGAGGAAAATGAAGTTACAGCGATTATTGCCCATGAATTAGGTCATATTATGAGCGGACATGCGCTCTATAAGACATTAATGTGGTTATTGACAAAAATTTCATTGAATTTTATACCAATGGCATCATTGTTAATTACGCCGATAATTATAGCTCTTTATGAATGGGATAGGAAAAGCGAATTAACCGCTGACAGGGCAAAGTTATTAGCCGTTCAAGATCCGGTTATCAGCTACAATATACTCATGAAAATGGCAGGAGCAGAAGATTTAACCCAGGTAAATCTTAATGATTTTTTTACACAGGCGCAGGAATATGAAAGCCAAAAAACATTATTAGACGGTATTCATAAAATATTAAATCAACTTTGGGCTTCACATCCGTTTCCGGTAATCAGGTTACAGGAATTAAAATCATGGGAATTGTCAGGATATTATCAAACAATTTTAGACGGGAATTATTTAAGGCGGGGATTACATCAGGCAAATACAAATGAGGATATCAGGGCCGGATATGAATATTATAAAGAAACATGGAAAAATAAAGATGATACATTATCAAAAGTCGCATCTGATGTTGGTGAAGAACTTGAAAAAGTTGTGGAAGGGATAGGGAGGGCAGCTGAAGGGATAGGCGATACAATAAAAGATATATTCAGGAAAAATAATACATGATAGGGCGTATAACCATGAAAGTTTCGGATCAAATTGCAAAGGTTTCCGGCGTACCGCCGATTTCTCCGGCTGAATTGTCCAGGTATATTGATCATACTCTTTTGAAGGCTGATGCCGGGGCGCCGGACATCGACAGGCTTTGTGAAGAAGCAAAGCAGTATCATTTTTTCTCGGTTTGTGTCAATGGCGCCAATGTCATCCAATGCGCCGGGAATCTTCAGGGTTCCGATGTAAAAGTTTGTTCGGTGGCTGGTTTCCCTCTGGGCGCCATGGCTGTCAAGGCCAAGGCTTATGAGGCCGCTCTCGCCATAGAGGATGGGGCCCGGGAAATTGATATGGTTATGAATATAGGCGCTATGAAAGCGGGAAACTTTAAGCTGGTGGAGGAGGACATGGCCGCAATTCGAAAGGTCTGTTCATCAGGGGTTCTGCTTAAGGTGATCATAGAAACCTGTCTTCTTACTACCGAAGAGATTATTAGGTCCTGTGAAATTGCAAAAACATGCGGCCTTGATTTTGTAAAAACGTCTACCGGTTTTTCAACGGCGGGAGCGGCTCCCGAACATATAGCTTTAATGCGAAAGACTGTTGGCCCTGTTATGGGGGTCAAGGCTGCGGGAGGAGTCAGATCGTTCCAGGATGCGGTTAACATGATCAACGCCGGAGCCACTCGTTTAGGAACCAGTGGAGGTATCAATATTATCAGGGGACAGACCGTTAAGGGGTATTGATATCATGTGTCATTTCGAAAGTCTGGTTTAATACCCCACGCCTTGCCGCGATTCAAACAATGTAACAATTTCAAAAATTCGGAACTGCCGGACATCCGCGGAGATGCTGCGGACGCCATGAGTTGTCAGAGAAGCGGAGAAGATACGGGAGAAACACCAAGCGCTCACTTAGTCCTCTTGTATGCCTTTATCTCCTGACGCAGCCGAACCGCTAATTCGGCGCGGGGCACGCGGACCTGCTCCATGGAATCGCGGAAACGCAGGGTTACGGTACTGTCTTCCTTTGACTGGTAATCCACAGTAACGCAGAAAGGCGTGCCCGCTTCGTCCTGCCTGCGGTAACGACGGCCGATTGCGCCGGCCTGATCGTAATCGGTGGAAAAGTCCTCTTTCAGCTCACGGCGGATATCCTGCGCCAGACCGGCCAGTCCGTCTTTCTTCATCAGGGGAAGAAGCGCCACGGTAACCGGCGCGACGGCGGGATGAAAGCGGAGTACCGTCCGCCAATCGTCATCGTTGCCTTTGTCGGACACCTGCTCCTCATCGTAGGCATCGCAGAGGATCATGAGGAGGTTTCTGGTAAGCCCCGCGGATGTCTCGATGATATAGGGGATATAGCGCTCATTGTTATTATCCTGATCGATGTACTGCAGATCTTTACCGGAGTACTGCGTATGGCGGCCAAGATCGTAGTCGGTGCGGTTATGCACTCCTTCAAGTTCACGCCAGCCCATGGGGAACAGATACTCAATATCGTAAGCGTCTTTCGCGTAATGGGCCAGTTCGTCCGGCCCGTGCCGGTGCCAGCGGAGCTTGTCCATTTTGACGCCCAGCTTTTCATAGTAGGCCCAGCGGCGTTTCCGCCATTCGGCAAACCATTCCTCGTCCGTACCCGGCTTCACAAAGTATTGCATTTCCATTTGTTCAAACTCGCAGGTGCGGAAAATAAAGTTCCTGGTAACAATCTCGTTGCGGAAGGCCTTGCCAATTTGGGCGATACCGAAGGGGACTTTCATCCGGTTGGACTGGATAATGTTTTTATAGTTGACATAAATGCCCTGGGCGGTTTCGGGCCGCAGGTAAATGACACTGGCGCTGTCCTCCGCCGGACCGATGTTGGTCTTAAACATAAGGTTAAACTTCCGCGTGTCGGTAAGCTCGCCGCCGCAATCAGGGCATTTTTTTGCCGACAGGTTCTCGGGCGGGATCTGGTCCGCCCGGAAACGGCTCTTGCACTTTTTGCAATCCACCAGCGGGTCGGTAAAATTCTCCACATGGCCGGAGGCTTCCCAGGTACGGGGGTGCATTAAAATCGCCGCGTCAAGACCCACAATGTCATCGTGGAGCTGGGTCATTTCCTTCCACCACGCCCGCGCAATGCGGTTTTTAAGCTCCACCCCCAGCGGCCCGTAATCCCACGCGCCGCTCTGCCCCCCATAAATCTCCGATGACTGAAACACAAAGCCCCGCCGCTTTGCCAGCGACGTGATTTTCTCCATAGTTGCTTTTCCCTGATACTCGTTGAACTCGCCGGACATACTATGCTCCTCCGGGGGTATTATACGAAAAATGGGGGGAAAAGGGAAGAGAAACATAAGTATTCAGAAAAAAGGGGAGCCTTCCCCCGGCTGAATAGTTACTCACAAACAGCAAAAAACATTCGGGCATCATTTCGGGATTTCGAAGCAAAAGTTCGTAATGTTGGTGCGGTTCATTTCTTTCCCGCTACTTAAACAACCTGTATATCTCTTTCGCGTAGAGCATTGTTATCCGGTGGCGGAGCAGCGCCATCTTGGGGGAAAGTTCCCGGCCCTGCTCGAATGGTTTTGAGAGCAGGGTGAACTTAAAAACGCGCTCGAAGGGTTTGAAGCCGGTTTTGGGGCCGACACGGTCGGCAATCTCGGCGGCGATAAGCTCGTTGATTTCCGGCTGCTGCAAGAGCAGCTCATAGTCAACAATGGGGATGGCGTTTTCCTCGGCAAAGTCCATGAGCGCCTGCTGATTGGGGACGATGAGGGCGGCGAGGTATTTTTGGTCCTGGCCCGTTACCATGCAGTGCCGAATAAAGGGGCTTTCCTGCAGTTTGTGCTCAATGGGGACCGGCTCGACGTTTTCGCCGCTGCGCAGCACGATGGTATCCTTGGCGCGGCCTGTTATGCGCAGTTCATTGTCAAAAGTCAGCATGCCGATGTCGCCGGTGTTGAGCCAGCCGTCGGCGCTAAGGACTGCGGCGGTAGCTTCGCTTTTTTGGTAGTAGCCCTTCATCACCTGTGCGCCTCTGGCGTAGATAAGACCGTTGCGGCCCGGGGGCAGGGGGCGGCCGTTTTTGCCGGCGATTTTGATTTCCGTGCCCGGCAGGGGCTGTCCGACAGTACCCCGGCGGGGGCGTTTGTAGCGGCGCACCGAGAGGAGCGGGGCGCTCTCGGTAAGGCCGTAGGCTTCCTGCAGGCGGATGCCTACCGAATTGAAAAAAAGATCCACTTTGGCGGGCAGGCTGCTGCCGCCTGAAATACCGGCGCGGAAACGGCCGCCCAGACGGCGCTTGATCCGGTTGAACACGAGGAGCTGGGCAAGGCCGCGGGCCGGCAGCAGGACCAGCCAGGGGAAAAAACCCGCCGGCGCGTCCAGGGCACGGATGCGGCCGTGGAAGTTGGGCAGGAGGCCGAAAGTCAGATCTTTGAAATAGGTGTACATCTTCGCCAGAGAGACCGCCAGGCCGAAAAGCCGCATGGTGAAGCCGCCCATGGAATTGACGTTGCGGCAGATGGCGTCCATTATCGCCTCCCACACGCGGGGAACGCTCACCATCCAGTGGGGCCTGATCGTCCTGAAGTCCGCCATCAGCACCGAAGAAATCGGCTTGGAATAGGCGATGCCGGTTTTATTGTAAAAGATCACGTATTCGATGAGCCGCTCGTACACATGCCAGACGGGCAATACCGAAAGCCAGATGTCACCGGGTTTCAGTTCAAAGATCAGATTGAAGGAAGGAAGCTGACAGAGAAAGTTACGGTGGCAGAGCATGACTCCTTTCGGCTCACCGGTGGTGCCGGAGGTAAAGATGATACTGGCAATGTCTTCTTCGCCGCCCTTGTCCATTTCCGCCTCGGCGCCGCCCGGCGCAAGGGCTTCCTGCTTTTCCCCCAGGGCAATGACGTCGGCAAAGTAATACACCGTAAGCCCCCCGGCGGCGGCGGCCGTTTCGGTTTCGCCGTCCACCGGGTCAAAGGTGATGAGTATCTTCAGCGCGGGCAGCTCATTTTTGCAGGAGAGGATCTTCAGCGCCTGTTTCTGATTTTCCACGAAGGCAAGCGTACATTCGGTAACACCAAGAATGTGTGTCAGTTCCTGCGCCGTAACGTCGCAGCCCCTGGGCACGTCCGCCGCGCCGATGGCAAGGACGCCGAAATCGCTTACCATCCACTCGTGACGGTTGTCGGAAATCAGGCCCACGCAGTCCCCCCGCCCGGCCCCCAGTTTTATGAGGCCTGCGGCAAGAAAGCACACTTCCCCGTAAAACCGGCGGTAGGTTTTAGTGAGGAAGCCGCCCGAAGTGTCCCGGTAGTATTGAATATGTATGTCAGGGTTCTCTTTCGCCCTGGTTCTCAACATTAAGGGGAGGGTCTGTTCCATGGCAAAACTCAAAACCTACAGGAGCAGCCTGCCCAGCGGGTGCCGCAGGCGGTGATACGAGGCAGGCTCCGCATCATCGGCGGGATAGCCGGTGGGGAGGAAGGCCATCGGGATGATGTTGGCCGGAAGGGAGAATTCTTCCCTTGTCCTGGCCGGATCGAAGTACATGACCCAGGTCGTGCCAAGAGCGAGATCGGCAGCCTGGAGCATCATCTGGGTAGTGACGATGGAGGCGTCCACCTCCCCGCTGTCCGCGCCGTCAAAACTTCTGACCCAACATTCGCTCCTGTCGTAACAGACAAGAAACACCAGCGGCGCGGCAAAACGATAGGACGTGCAGACATCAACTTTTGCCAGGCCCTTCGCCTCATTGATAACGAGAATGCGCTGGGGCTGCCTGTTCGACGCAGTAGGGGCAATTCTTGCCGCTTCGAGTATTATATCGACTTTATCTTTCTCAACCGGCTTGTCCTTGAACTTCCGCACCGAAAAACGCGCGGCCGCCAGTTCCCTAAAATCCATGACGGACCTCCCTGGTTTGGTTTAGTTTTTTGCGTAACAGAATCAGCATCCCAATCAAGAGCGCGGTATACAGCAGGCTGCTCCGGTAGCCCCAGGCTGGACCAAAAAAACGGTTGGTCAGCCCGACGAGGAACTGTACCCCGGCGTTGAGAATGCCGCCGATGGCTATCATCGCGCTGGACATCACCGGCGCGTCATCACCGAAGCGGACAATGGCCAGGGCCATTATCGTGGGCCAGAGCAGGGCGACAAAAAATCCCAGCGCCGGAAGTATGTAGATACCCCTCTCTCCCAGACAGAAACCGGCAATAAAAATGAGCAGTATAATACACGCAAGGCCGGTAAGGGAGCGTATGTAGCCGATGCGTTCGACAAAAGCGCCGCAGACAAGACGGGACAGGGTGAAGACTATGAAAAAGGCCGAAAGAAAAGCCGCGCCGCCGGTTGTGGGGTCCATGCCGTAGACATCCTGAAAATACAGCGGCCCCCAGTTGGCGCTGTTCATCTCGATAACAACCGCCAGTCCCAGGGTAAGCGAAAAAAACCACACCATGGGAGAGCGCAGGGCATCGAAAAAACTTTTTCGCTTAACAGGGCCGCCTGTCTTGTCCGCTTCGTTTACGGCGGAACGGCTGTGCTTCTCTTCGGGAAATTTGATGAAAATTCCGGGGATGAACAGCATCAGCGACAGAGGCAGACAGAGCAGGTAGATATAGCGCCAGCCAAAGCCCGCGTTATTCGCAAGGAGGCCCGCGGCCTTCGGCCCGATGATCGCGCCGATTCCGTAAAAGGCATGGAGCATGTTCATCAATACGGCGGCTTTGGAAGTAAAAGTCCGGGACGCCAGGGCGTTTATCCCCACCTCGAAAAAGCCGAAGCCCGCAAAGACCAGAAACAGAGCGGCGGCGGCGCTAAAGAAGCCCGGCATAAAAAACACCGAAAAAAGACCCAGGGTAAGCGCGGCAAACCCGGAGAGAAAAGCCGGCTTTATGCCGAAGCGGCCCAAAAAAATCCCCGCGGCTATGCTGAAACTCACATAGCTTAATGAAAGCATGGACACCATAAAGCCCTGCTGCTCCCATGAAGCGTCGAACTCCGCCTTGATTAACGGATAGGAAACCCCTTTGATATTCTCAATCAATCCGAATATCAGCATCGTACCGAACAGCAAAAAGAAAAGCATAATCCGTTGTAATTTTGTCACACAACACTCCGTATACGGCGGAGGGACTGATGAAACCAGCGCGGCGCCATTGGGCATAAAATACCCTTTCCCCCGTTAAACTTACCAAGAGTGTACCCTTTTTTGTCCTTACCGGCAACACACCGAAAAACATTAGCCGCTTCTAATCTCCTCCGCTTCACTAATACCCCTTTGCTTTATCCACCGTATTTTTCAGCGGCTCCCCGCGGTTATAGCGGCCAAGGTTCTCCAGGGCTATGTCCATGGCCATGCGGGAATACTCAGGATGGCAGCCGGCGAAATGGCCGGTGAGCATCACGTTGTCAAAATTCCAGAGAGGGGAGTCGGCGGGCAGCGGTTCGGTTTCAACCACGTCGAGGAGGGCGCCGGCGATTTGTTTTGAGCGCAGGGCTTCGATCAGGGCGGCCTCGTCGGTGGTGGCGCCCCGGCCGATGTTGATGTAGAGGGCGCCCGGTTTCATCAGGCCGAATTCGGCGGCGCCGAAACAATGATGGGTTTCGGCCGTGAAGGGAAGGATGTTTACCACGTGGTCCGCTTCGGGCAGCAGGGCATGCAGGTTCGCGGCGGGCTCTATCCGCAGGGCCTCGCTGCCGCCGGCATTTGCAGCAGGGTTCCGCCGCACGCCGATCACCTTCATGCCGAAACTTTGGGCGATCCGCGCTATGGTCCTGCCGATGGCGCCATAGCCCAGTATCAGCATGGTCTTTCCATTGAGCGCCGCAAGTTTCCTGTCACTTATAAAAAGCCACTCACGCCGCCGCCGGGCGGCAAAGGCGTCGCTCAGGCGGCGGTTCCAACTGAGCAGCATAGCGAAAAGATGCTCGGCGAGCTGCTGCGGGTGTATTCCCGTGGTAATGGTAAGCTGAAAGGGCAGGGCCTTCGCTTCGGGAAAACGCTGCAAAAAATCGGCGCCGGCGGACCAGAGTTGCAGCCATTTAAGATTCGGCATTCTTGGCAGCAGGGCAAAGGGCACGTCACCCATTCCGATTTCAATCAGGCCGATATAAGGCTCAATCTCCGCCTGTTCCATTGTAACAAGTACTCCCCTGCCCGCCCCGGCGGCCAGCAGCTCTTCCCTGAATTCGGAAAGCACCCTGCTGTGATGCAGGGATAACAGAATAATTGTTTTCTGATTTTCCATGTGATTACCTTATATTGAAAAGCCCACTGTATCAAGCAAGCGGATAATGCTAAAATAACACGCAATGAAACATTTTCAGATTAACGAGCATATCCTCCTGCGTTTCGCGGAAGAAAAAGACAGCGCCCTGATTCTGGACTTTATCCGGGGTTTGGCGGAATACGAGCATTTGCTGGATAAGGTGCAGGCCGATGAAGCAAACCTGCGGAAATATATCTTTGAGAAAAAAATAATCGAAGTGATAATAGGCGAATATGACGGGAAGCCCGCCGGCTTCACCCTGTTTTTCTACAATTTTTCGACCTTCCTGGGAAAGCCGGGTATCTATATCGAAGACCTTTTTATCAAGCCTGAATTCCGCGGCAAGGGCCTGGGTAAAATATTTTTCGCTTTTCTTGCCGGAATCGCCCTTGAACGGGACTGCGGCCGCCTGGAATGGGCGTGCCTTAACTGGAACGAGCCTGCAATACGGTTTTACAAAAGTCAGGGCGGCCGTCCCATGGATGAATGGACCACATACCGCGTAATGGGCGAAGACATTGAAAAGCTGGCGGGGACGTTACGGGACAGGCCGTGTCAAAAGTCCCGGCGATAGGGCATACTTCAGTGGAAGGGGCAGGTGGAATTCATAAGCGGAGAAAGCAGCGAGTACATAATTATGCTTCCGGAACAAATCAAAAAAATTGCAGGCTGCCGCGCGAAAATATATTCCGGAGAAGCTTCATTTACTTGAATCAGTTTTAACATGACAAACTCATTTTACCCGGGAATAACAGGGGAAGAGGAAAGAAAAAATCTATCCCCGAAAGGCCCTGCTCAGGGAGATTTGATCGTATAGGCGGCGGTCATAACCGCGCTGTCATACATGCCCGCTTTTACCGCCATGGCCTTGAGGGTTGTGGTGGCCGTTATGATGACGTCGCTTGAGTACTGGGTACGGGTACCGCCGGCAACGGGCTCCGAGCCGTCGGTGGTATAGTAAATGTCCGCCCCGCCGGTGGCGCAGATAAGGGTAATGGATAGGGCGCTGGAGTAGGTTCCCGTTCCCATATTTGCCACAGGGGTTGCCGCGGTCAGGGGCATGGCAGTGGGCTCGCTGGTAGACGGGCGGGCCGGATTTCCGTAGTAGCCGGTAGGCTCGATACAGCCGGCAAGGATAAAAACGGGGATGCAGACGAAAAACAACAAACCGTTGGCGCTAATCTGAATGCTTTTCATAATTTTCATTCCTTATAGTTAATTCTGACTATGTGGTCAAACGGCCACTTTTCTTAGCTTAACTCTAAAATAAGCCGAATGGACGAAATACACCCAAAAATCAAAAAAAATAGCATTTTGAAAGAAAAAAAATTGCAAATGAATGATTTATGTTACGACTGTCGAATTTCTATTATTACTCAAAATATTTGCCTTTTATGCCTTAAAATAAGCCTAAAATACCCCAAAATACCTTAAAATAACCATATTTTCATTATCAACTTACTTATTCGACAGCCCCGTTACAAGCGGCTTTCATATAAAAGAAAAATCACCACACAAACACCAGGAACTTTTACATCGATAATACCGGTTTTTACCTGCATTTTCTGTAATTTGTACGGTTTTAGACCAATATTTGTATGGCTGCCGGTTAATCGAGCCTCCGATTGGGAAATTGCTCTACGTTTCAGATACCGCGCAACTCTGCTGCGCGAAGGCTCATTCGATCAGAGGTTCGTGAAGTTCGCGTGGTCGTGGTTGTCCGTGAGGCCGGTGCCTGCATTTGCCGGGTCAATTTTAGGTCCGTGGACGGGTAAGCGCCCGGCTCTACCCGGCTGTTTACTCCCACTCAATAGTGGCCGGGGGTTTGCTGGAAATATCGTAGGTCACCCGGCCTATGTCTTTTACGGTATTGGTGATTCGGGTGGAAATTTCCAGCAGGTCTTTGGCCTGGAAAGGGTACACGTCGGCGGTCATGCCGTCGGAGCTGGTGACGGCCCTCAGGGTAAGTACCCAGCCGTATTTGCGCTCGTCACCGGCGACGCCCACCGAGCGGATCGGCAGCAGCACGGCAAAAGACTGCCAGATTTCATCGTACAGGCTGCGTCCTTCGCCGTTTGTGCGGCGCTTTAACTCTTCGATGTAGATGGCGTCCGCTTCCCGCAGAATGTCACATTTTTCCCTGGTCACTTCGCCGATGATCCTCACCCCCAGGCCCGGCCCGGGAAAGGGATGACGGCGCACTACTTCCTCGTTAACGCCAAGGAAGCGGCCCAGACGGCGCACCTCGTCCTTGTAGAGTCTGTCCAACGGCTCAATAAGCCTGCCCGCTTTGCGCTTGGCGTCCACAAGCGGGCTGCCTACATTGTGGTGGCTCTTTATAAGGCGGGCCATTTTTCCCACTCCCCTGCCGCTTTCAATAAGGTCGGTGTACAGAGTGCCCTGGGCAAGAAAATAATTTTCAGGAAGCCCCAGCCTGACAACTTCCCGTTCCTGTATAGTGATAAAAAGATCACCGATAGCCCTGCGTTTTGCTTCAGGCTCGCAGAGCCCCTTGAGCGCCGTCAGAAATTCATCTTCACAATGAACAATATGCAGGCGCTTCGCGCCCAGCCGCTCAAGATTAACCTTGACCGTTTTGGTCTCGTCCTTCCGCATAAGGCCGGTGTCCATGTACATCAGATGAACCTGATCGCTTTGCAGGGTTTTGAGCAGCAGCGCGCCGGCCACGGTGGAATCTACGCCGCCCGAAACAAGCAGCAGCACCGGACTGCCGCCGATACGCCCGTTAAGCGAAGCGCGCATCTCTTCCACATAGCGCTCCATGGTCCAGCCCGCTTTGCAGGCGCACACGCCGAAAACAAACGCCGACAGTATCCCGCTTCCCCCTTCGGTATGAGTCGCCTCAGGGTGAAACTGAACGCCGAACCAGGGCTTTTCTTCGTGGACAAGCACCGCCGGGTATCCGGTATCGCTGACGCCGGCCTCCCTGAAACCCGGCGCCAGTTTGGTGAGCGTGTCGCCGTGGCTCATCCACGCCGTGAACGAGGGCCGGAAGCCCTCAAGAAAATGCGCCGCCAATCCGCCGCCTGGGCTTTTGCCGACTTTGACTCCTATCCTTCCGTATTCCCGTTTCGGCAGCGCCTCAACCATTCCGCCCAGATCGAAAGTCATCCGCTGCAGGCCGTAGCAGATTCCCAAAAGGGGCAGGCCGCAATCGTACAGTTTTTTGTCCGGGGCCGCGCCTTTGGCGTACACGGACTCAGGCGATCCTGAAAGAACAATGCCCCGCAGATCGGGGCCAAGCTGCGAATCGAGCGCGGAATCGCCGGGGATGATTTCGGTATATACCCCCATGTCGCGGATTCTCCGTCCGATAAGCTGGGTAGTCTGACTGCCGAAATCAAGGATTAGAATTTTGTCCATTATTTGGTCCAGGGGGATTTGCGGATAATCGTCGCCTTGCGGTCATAGCCCACGGATACAATATCAATCGGCGTTTCGCAGAAGCGTTCGATAAATTCAATGTACTCCATCGCCGCCACGGGGAATTCTTCATAGGTGAGCGCGCCGGCAAGGGAGCGCTTCCAGCCGGTAAAATTCCTCAGCACCGGTTTCGCGTTGTTGAGGTCATCAATGGAAGCGGGGAAACTCTCTATAATCCGGCCGCCGATGCGGTAGGCGATACAGGCTTTGATTTCTTCGAAAGTATCGTACACGTCTAGGTGGGTCATCACCAGGCTGTCAGTGGAATTGGTCAGGCAGGCATAGCGGAGGGAAACCAGGTCCAGATAGCCGCAGCGGCGGGGCCTGCCCGTGGTAACGCCGTATTCGCGGCCGGTGTTCCGGATAAAGCGGCAAAGCTCGTCTTCGGAATTGGGGTCGAATTCGCTGGGCAGGGGGCCGTTCCCCACGCGGGTTGAATAAGCCTTGAAAACCCCCAGCACCTTGTCGAGCGCCCTTGGCCCCACACAGCCGCCCACCGCCGCGCCCGCGGCGCAGGACATTCCGCTGGATACATAGGGGTAGGTTCCCAAATCAAGATCGAGCAGTGTTCCCTGCGCGCCTTCAAAAAGCACCTGGGAATTTTTGCGGTGCACCAGATAGCTGGAAAGATCGATTGCCATGGAAAGAAGCCGGTCAATATAGGGCGCAAGAAAATCGCGATCCTCTTTTTCAATTTCCGCCATCTTGTCTTTCCACGCAAGGTCGGCTACGCGGATACCGTCCCGCCCGCTCTTCATCGAATAGGTAACGCCGATGCCCCGTCCGGTAGTGCCGATGGGCTTCTTGCGCGCCGCGTCCCGCTCCCGGTCAATTTTGGCATATCCGGGCAGCACAATATGCGCCCGGTCGGAAATAAAAATCCGCCCCGTGGTATCGATCCCGCGATCTTCCAGCATTTGTATTTCGTCAAACAGAGCCACAGGGTCAACCGCCATGCCCGCGCCGAGAATCGCGATCTTGTCGGGATAAAACACCCCGGAGGGTATCAGGTGCAGGGCGTACTCCTCGCCGCCGATGACGATGGTATGGCCCGCGTTGGCTCCTCCTGCATAACGCACAATTATCTGGGCTTCATTTGCCAGATAATCCACAATTTTCCCTTTCCCCTCATCGCCCCACTGGGCGCCGATAACCACAACTTTCATTTTATAATATTACCCATTTATGAGGGGGGAAGTCCACACGTGGACCGCCCCAGGGCTCCCCCGCCTATATTGCCGTCCGGCGGCGGGCTTCGTCCGTACTGATGTCTTTGCGTTTTGCCCAATCGTTTAGCTGGACATCCCCCTGCGCGCCGACGCTGAAATAACAGGAAGCGGGGCTGGCAAAAAACATTCCACAGACCGATGCCGGCGGGATCATCATCGCGGAAGCGGTAAGTTCCAGCCCGCAGCGCTTTTGCGCTTCGAGAAGCGCAAAAGCGACTCGCTTGTCTTCGTGATCCGGGCATGAGGGATAGCCGAAGGCGGGACGGATACCGGTGTATTTTCCTTGCAGGATCTCTTCAACGGTGTGATTTTCACCGGCGGCATAGCCCCACCATTCCCGGCGGACGCGGAGGTGGACCTCTTCGACAAAGGCTTCGGTCAGGGCGTTTGCAAGGGATGAGAGCAGGATGGCGCTATAATCATCGCCTCGGGTCTGGTATTCAAGGACCTTTCCCCGCAGGCCAAAACCGGCGCTGAGTGCGAAAAGACCGAACCAGTCCTCAGGGCCGCCGGTTTTATCCAAAGGCTTGAGAAAATCCGCAAGACAGGGGTTGAAAACGCCGGCGGGTTTTTCCTCCCCGCTACGGAGAAAGTTGAACCGCGCGATTTCGGTATTATAGGCATTATCAGCGCCGGGGCTAAATACTACGATGTCCTCATCATCGCCGGCGGCGGGAAAGATACCCACGACGCCCTTAAGCGTTAAAATCTTTTCGTTTTTAATCCGTTTCAAAAGCGTTTTGGCGTCATCAAGGAGTTTTTCGCTTTCCATTCCCCGCTCATTTTGAATTTCCCAGCCTCCCAGGAATGAAGACCAGTCGATATAAGGAAGGACCCTGTCCAGGGGATAGCCGTTTAGTTCAATGATACCGGTTTTCTTTGGTTTTACCGGCGTGTAGGAAGCCGGCGGTATTTTATTGGCCCTCGCTTCTTCCGGGGAGAGTGCCGTGCGGCGCGACCGGATCGCTTCGTGCCGTGCGGCGGCTTTGCGGTAGCTGTCTGCAAGCTCCGCAAGGAAGCGGGGCTGCTCGACGGCGGAAAGCAGGGCGCGGACCGTTTCGGCGGATTTGCCGACATCGGGAACGTAGACTACGGGACCGGAATATTCCGGTGCGATCCGCAGGGCGGTGTGGACCAGGCTCGCCGCCGCGCCGCCGATCAAAAGGGGGATGTTCATTTTCCGTTTTTCCATTTCCCGTGCCACGTAAACCATTTCGTCTAATGATGGGGAGATGAGGCCGGAAAGGCCGATGACGGCGGCGTTTTCTTTTTCAGCGGCCTCGAAAATCCGTTCCGCCGGAACCATCACCCCCAAATCGATGATCTCATAGCCATTGCAGCCCAGGACAAGGCCCACAATATTTTTTCCAATATCGTGAACATCGCCTTTTACAGTGGCAAGGAGAATCTTTTGAGAGGGGGAAGACACTCCGGCGCCTGCGCTAAGGGCGCTGTTTTCGGGAAGGGCGTTCATATACGGTTCCAGAACGGCAACGGCTTTTTTCATCACCCTGGCGCTGCGGATCACCTGGGGGAGGTACATGGTTCCCTCGCCAAAGCGTCTGCCCACTTCCTTCATGCCTTCCATCAGGGGGCCTTCCACAAGGGCCAGAGGACTGTATTTTTTCAGTAATTCCGGCAGGTCCGCTTCGATATGATCGTCCAGGCCCTTTACCATGGCGTGAATGATCCGCCCTTCGGCGTCAAGGCCGCTCCAGTCCGAATCGCCCTCCTGGGATGCGGCGCGCCGGCCGGTCCCTCCAGGGGAACCATCCGCCGCGATCCGTTCCGCTATGGATAAAAGGGTTTCGGCGGCGCCGGGGCGGCGGTTGAGAATTACATCCTCAACGGCGTTTCTGAGTTCTTCGTCAATTTCGTTATACGAAACGAGAGCCGCCGGATTCACAATGGCCATGCTGAGGCCTGAGCGGGCCGCATGGTAAAGAAAAACACTGTGCATCGCTTCCCTGACAACATTGTTGCCGCGGAAGCTGAAGGAAAGGTTTGAGACGCCTCCTGAAATCCGGACTCCGGGGCACTTGTCCCGAATCCAGGAACAGGCGCGGATAAAGTCCAGCGCATAAGAATCGTGCTCACTGATACCGGTGGCTATGGCAAGTATATTCGGGTCAAAGACAATGTTCTCTGCGGAAAAACCGGTGGCAATGAGCAGCCCATAGGCGCGGCCCGCAATTTCGATTTTCCGTTCATAGTTTACCGCCTGTCCCCGCTCGTCGATGAGCATCACTACCGCGGCGGCTCCGTAACGCCGGATTAGGCCGGCCCGGCGGAGGAACTCTTTTTCGCCGTCTTTAAGGTTGATGGAATTCACCAGGCTCTTTCCCTGTACGCGCTTGAGACCCGCCTCGATTACATTCCAGCGCGAGCTGTCGATCATGAAGGGAACCCTGGCTATGTCCGGATCGAGAAGTGCAAGATCGAGGAAATCGGCCATTGCCTGTTCCGCGTCGAGCATGGCATCGTCCATGCCTATATTGATAAGGGACGCGCCGGCTTTGATCGTGTCACGTGCGAATGCAAGGGCCTCATTGTATTTTTTCCCGCTGATGAGGGTGAGGAATTTACGGCTGCCCGCCACATTGGTCCGTTCCCCGATAAGGGTGAGGGAATTAAGGCCGTCCGTGCCGTCCTGGGGCGACTGCCTGCCGATGAGGAGCGGCTCAAGGCCGGCAAGTCTGCACAAGGGCAGGGCCTTTGCCGGGACCGCCGGACGGGGTTTGTAAGAGGCGGCTTTTGCCGCAATGGCGGTAATATGGGCCGGAGTAGAACCGCAGCATCCCCCTATGATATTCACCAGGCCTTCTTTCAGATAACGCTCAACGCTGGCGGCCATCGTTTGCGGAGTTTCATCGTAGCCGCCGAGCTGGTTGGGCAGCCCCGCGTTTGGATAGGCGCTTACCAGGCAGGACGCCTTTGCGGCCTCATCCGCAACGGTACGCACATGGGGCAGGAGTTTTTCCGCCCCAAAGGAACAGTTCAGGCCGACGGCCCAGGGCCGGGCGTGAAGCACCGACACACAAAAGGCTTCCAGCGTCTGACCGGAAAGGAGCCGGCCGGAGTCCCCGGAAACAGTGGCGGAGATCATGATCGGAACATCGGCCTTCCGTTCTTCCAGCAGCCGGCGGATGGCAAACAGGGCGGCTTTGGCGTTGAGGGTGTCATATACGGTTTCCACGAGCAGGAGATCAACGCCGCCGTCCAGCAAGCCCCGGACATGCTCGTAATAGGCCGCTTCAAGTTCGTCCCAGTAGATGCCCCGTTTGGCGGGATCATTCAGGTCCGGCGAGAGGCTGGCGCTTTTCACGGTGGAGCCGATGCTGCCCGCCACAAAACGGGGCTTGTCCGGGCCGGAAAACTTTTCCACCGCCCGCCGCGCCAGGTCCGCGGAGGCGGCGCTTATCTCGTAAGCCAGATCGCCGATACCGTAATCCGCCAGGGAGACGGCGGTAGCGTTAAAACTGCAAGTCTCGATAATGTCGGCTCCCGCCTCAAGATACGCTTCGTGAATGGAGCTGATCACATCAGGCATGGTCAGGCAGAGAATGTCATTGCAGCCCAGCAGGGGCTTGTGATGGACGGCAAAGCGCCCGCCCCGGAAATCCTCTTCGTCAAGATGGAAGCTCTGTATCATGCTACCCATAGCGCCGTCAAGAACAAGAATACGCCGTCCGGCAATAGCGTTGAGCTGTTCTCTTGTAGTCATTGTTCAAATATAGACCAAAAACGGTAATTAGCATAGTTGACAAGAAATACACGAATGACAAAAGGGGAATCCACTAAAGCGCCGCATAGTTTCGCGCCATATATACGATATGGACATTATACGAAACAGGCCCTTGTCTTTGGGTGAAAAAAGCCGGCGGCTGATCTTTTTTCTGAGGGAATATTTTTTTCCCTCAGGCTGCGCCCTCTGCGATACGGCGCTCATCACCGTACAGGAGGCATGGTATGGCCTGTGTGAAAATTGCCGTACTACGATTGAGAAGCAATGGGCAGAAGATCACCTGTCGGCAGGCGGCTTTTGCGCTCTCTGCGGCCGGCCCCTTATTTCCGAGCATGAACGCTGCCTTCCCTGCAGATGCTCAAACGCTAAAGCATTTGAGCAGGTAACGGTTCTTTTTCCCTATACCGGCAAATACCGGCGGCTCCTCAAAGCGTACAAATTCGGCAAAAATCTCGCCCTGGGTAACTTTTTCGCGGAGAAGATCCGGAACGCACTTGGCGAAGTCGAGCGCCATTCCCCGGATGCGGTCATTGTTCCGGTCCCTCCCCGATCGGGCAAGATACGAAAAACCGGCTGGGATCAGGTTGAGTATCTGGTAACATTACTGGAGAAGGGGCCGGGTACGGTAAAAAAAGTCTCCCGCTGTCTCAGACGGCTGCCTTCAAAAGTCCAGAAGGAGCTTAACCGCGCTGAACGGAAAACAAACCTGCAGGGACGCATTATGCTAAAGGGTACGGCGCCCAAAACGGCGATTCTTGTCGACGATGTGATAACCACCGGTTCCACCCTGGATGTCTGCACCGCCGTTCTGAAAGAAGGAGGCGCGGAAAAAGTGTACGGGCTCTGCCTGTTCTATAACTGAAAATTTTTCACCGGGGGTCTGCTACGCCGCCATCACTGGCTATGGAATTAAACCGCCCCAAGGCTCCCCCGCCGAAAGGCGGGTTCTTGGGTCTTGCCATTTTCTTATCATTCTGTTTCTTTTATTCGAAAGTACCAATACTCTAACGCTGATTCCTGAAAACCAGCACTACCTGGACGCCGTCTTTACCGGTGCTACGGAGTTCCAACCGGTCGTCCGCGATCAAAGCCCAGCGGTCTACCCTGCCTAGATAGTCAAAGAACTCCTGCTCCTTGAGGGAATCGGGTTCCTTCAAAGCCAGCATTCTGGTAGAGACCAGGTTCCCAAAACTCAAAACGGAACCGTCTCCCCAGAGACAGGGGCCACGGTAAGTATTCGGCATAGCCTTGCCAAAAACACGGTCATTCTTGTCAAAGCGCAGGCTGTACGCATCTTCATCGCCGTCGACCCTTAGCCCCAAACGGCTTATATCAAGCAGCGTATCCCCTCTTCTGATTTCCCAAAGGTACCAGACAACCCCAATAATTACGCCTCTATCCACAAGAACGGTCCCCGCCGGAGCGGACTCTGTTGGAATGGCCGCCGTCTTATTCACAACCGTACCGGTGGCACATGCCGCCGCCAAGGATAAACTCAGCGCAAACAATTTTATATACTTCATTCAAGCCTCCAGCCTGCATCTCAATGTTCTTATTATATTACAAATTGCGTCTGATGCCAAGCGGACCTTTCGGTAACATTTTGAAATGAGGCGTTTCGGAAGAATTTCAATGAGCCTCCGCGGAGCAGAGCTCCGCGGTATTAAACCAGACTTTCGAATAAGAAACACCCAAAACCGTTCTTCGAGAATTAATCAGCGCTTCCCTAAGGAAGCACGTTTGCGGAGCAAATTACACAAAATATTTTTCAAGTGAAGCCGAATTTTCTTGACTATTTTAGTAATTTTTATATCTTTTAATCAAGGGATCGTTATGAAACTAAATCCCAAGCAGCGCTGCCACAAAACAAACTCTAAGAGAGGAAAGGATGAGAAACAGACACACGAAAATTCTTGAGTATTTAGCCAAGCATCAGCGTGTAAAGGTAAGCATCCTGGCGGAACTGCTGGATGTTTCCCAGGTAACCATACGGAAGGATATTGATCAGCTTAAAGAACGGGGCCTGATCCGCCGTATCCACGGATACGCGAGCCTCGACAGCACGGACGATGTGGGCAAGCGTATGGCGTTCAACTATGCCATCAAAAAACGGATCGCCAAAGCCGCCGCCGAAACGGTGGAAAATGGAGAAACGGTGATGATCGAGTCGGGTTCCTGCTGCGCTTTTCTGGCTGAAGAGCTGGCAATGTCGAAGAAAGACATTACCATTGTTACCAACTCGGCTTTTATCGCCAACTTTGTCCGCCACCTGCCCCACGTCAAAATTATCCTGCTGGGCGGCTATTATCAGCCTGACTCCCAGGTACTGGTGG